>JAABSI010000009.1:35758-55513 GCA_011390455.1 Trueperaceae bacterium | reverse complement strand
GCAGGCCTTCCCGCACGACATCGATGCCTACGTCGACGGCAAGACCGACTTCATCGTCGCCGTCTTGCGCGAGGCTGGGCTCGCGGAAGGCGCCCTGGCGGACATCGCGCGCGCGAACCGAACCTGAGCGACCGGCGCCGTGCGGGCCCGACGAGCACGAGCGCGACCAGGAGTCGCATCAGCCGCTTGCCTCGCCGGTGCCGCGCCCCGCGTCGTCGAAGACCACCGGCATCTTGCCCCGCCAGCTCCGCCACGCGGCCTCGTCGGTCGCGAGCTCGACCATGAAGTGCGCGACGTTGGCCATACGGGTCGTGTCCGGCTGGAAGAGGCTGGCGACCAACCCCTCGTCGAGCCGGTACGCGGAGACGTCTCCGTCGACCAACGAATCCGGTCGGACGACGACCCACTCGAGGAACGGTGCGTCGCCGCCGACCTCCGCTGCGAGGACGTCGGCCGCCCGCTGGTTGTCGCGCGCCGGCGGCACGAGCCCACGCATGACGCCCATGAAGGCTCGCTCGACCGCGCCGCGGCGCGCGTCCGCGCGCACCGGACGGTGCACCGAGACCGAGCTCATGAGGATCAGCCGGACCGGGGCCGCGGGACGCAACGATGCGACCGCCGCGGCCACCTTCCGGACCGCGGCCTCGACCAGGTCGCGCGGCGGTCCGAAGATGCCGCGCAGGCTGATCGTGTGGCCGAGGCAGCAGATGACGGCGTCGTGGCCGGCGACGTGTTCGCGAAGCGCCTCGGCGGACAGCGACGTCAGCTCGGCCTCGACGACGGTGAGCAGCGGGTCGGTGCCGGCGCCCGCCGGCAGGCGCGCGGCCGACCTCACGATCGCGCGCACGGGGACGCCACGCTCCAGGAGCTGCGCCAGAACCCGCGAACCGGTGCGGCCGGTGGCGCCGAGAAGCAGGACACCGCGGTCGGGCAGGGGGTGCGTCATGCCGCCGCCACCGTCGCCACGCGTCCCGCCGTCGCGAGGACGAAGAGCGCCCCCACCGCGATCGCCGTGCCCCGCTCCGCACGCACCACCTTCTGCTTCACGACCCCTCCTTCGGGTACCCGAACACGCGATCCAGCGGCACGTCGAACACGTGCGCGATCTTGAAGGCCACCTCGAGCGACGGTGAGTAGCGCCCCTGCTCGATGGCGATGATCGTCTGCCGCGTCAACCCCACCCGATCGGCCAGCTGCGCCTGCGTCATCTCGCCGGCCGCGAACCGGAGCGCGCGGATGTCGTTCGTGACGCGCGTCGGCTTCGCCGTCACTAGAAGCCTCGACGGTAGATGGCGAGCTTGACGACGGTACCGACGAGGCTGGCCACGACGAACGCCGCGAACATCGCGTTGGCGATCCAGAAGTGGGGCCGTTCGAGCATCGCCAGCGCCAACGCGCCGACCATCAGCACCGAGGAGACGAAGTACGCGGCCCGGTCGCCCCGCGCATCGATGTCCGCATCGCGCTCGTCGGTGCGGTCGATGTCGTGGACGACGACCTCGCCGGGATCCTCGCCGCGCATCTCGGCCCGGATCGCGCCACCGATCGCCCCACCGATCGCCGTCCCGATCGCCGTGGCGATCGTCCCGAGGATCGTGAAGACGATCATCGCGCCGACGGCGATGAGCAGCGGCCGACGGTACGCGATGGCTTCGACGGGCACCTCACCGATCGGTCCGGCGACCACCGAGACGTACCAACTCGCCACGATCAGCGTGACCGCGCCGCTGACCCATGTGACCTTCTCCTCGAACGACATCGCTGCCTCCTCATGTCCAACATCTTTGACATACGGAGTGTAAAGCTCCGATGACATGCTGTCAAGTATCTTAGACATCCGCCGCCGCTTCGCGGCTTCGCACGAACGGAGGGTCGCCGCAGGCGCCTACGTCGGCGACGCCGCGCGCCGACCGCGGCGCGCCAGATAGTCGTGCCACAGGAAGCGCGCCGCCACGGCCCGGTGCGGCCGCCAGCGCTCGGCGAACGCGTCGAGCTCGTCCCAGCCGGGCCGCTCGGCGTGACCCCACAACTCCTGGACCGCGATGGCGAGCGCTAGGTCGCCGGTCGGCCAGGCATCGGGGCGACGCAGCGCGAAGAGCAGGTAGACGTCGGCGGTCCAGCGTCCGATGCCGCGCATCCGCATCAGGGCGCTTCGGACCTCGGCGTCCGGCGCGACCGCAAGGGCGTCCAGGTCGAGCGAGCCCTCGGCGATCGCCGCGGCCAACCCGCGGGCGTACGCCGCCTTCGGACGGCTGAAGCCGATCGCGCGCAAGCGCGCATCGTCGAGGGCTCGGAACGCGTCGGGCTCCACGACGCCGAGCGCCGCCTCGAGCTTGCCGAACGCGGCGGTCGCGGACTCGAGTGAGACCTGCTGCGCCAGGATCCCATGCACCAACCCGGCGAAGCCCTCCGGATGGCGCCAGAACGGCGGCGGCCCCCAGCGTTCCGCAACGCCCGCCAGGACGGGGTCGGCCGCCGCGATCGCGGCAACGGCGAGCGGGTAGGTCGTGGCCGTCAGCGCGTCGGTCGCCGGTCCCTCCGCCGCCCCCGTCACACGGGCACGAGAGCCCGATGCGGCGCATCGGGCAGCGACACGCGGATCGGATCGCCGGCCCGGACCACGCCGCCGCGGAGCACCACGCTCATGATCCCGGCCTTGCGCACCAGCGAACCGTCGGGCATGCGGTCCAGGACGGCCGCCATCAACCCGGGCTGGAACGCGTCGAGCTGCGCGCAGGGGTTGCGTAGGCCGGTCACCTCGACGACCGCCTCCTCGCCCAGGCGCAGCCGGGTGCCCATCGGCAGGCGCAACAGGTCGACGCCCTCGGTGGCGACGTTCTCGCCGAGGTCGCCAGGGCCCACCGCGAAGCCTCTAGCCGCCAGTTCATCGAAGAGCTCGCGGTGCACCAGGTGGACCTGCCTCAGGTTGGGTGCCGACGCGTCCTTGCGCACGCGCGACCGATGGCGCACGTTGGCGCCGGCGTGCGCGTCGCCGCGCACCCCCACGCCGGCGATCAGCTCGATGGCGTCGACGCGGGGCTTGGAGAAGGCGTGGCCCGAGTCGACGGAGACGGAGACGACGCGGGAAGCGTGCACGCGGTCAGCGTACCGGTCCTCGCGCGCATCGGCGACCGCTGCCGATCACCGCACGAGCATGACGACGCGCGTCCGCAGTTCGGCCTCGGCCGTGTCCCCTGGATCGTCCAGGTAGAACTCGTAGGCGGGTCCGCCGCGCTGGTGGCCATGCTCCGCCATCCACGCCTCGAGCGCCCGGTAGGCCGCGTGGAGCTCGGCGTACGGTCCGACGTGGACGCACTCGACCGCCCGGCTCGCGGGGATGGCGTGCGGGTGCACGTCGCCCTCGCCGGGGAGCACCTCCGTGAAGATCATGCCGATCTCGACGTCCAGGTCCTGCAGGTCGGCGTTGTGGTACGCGACGAACGGCGGGTCGGTCGGCTGCGCGCCCACCTTGCCGGCGCAGGCCATGACCGCCCCCCACGCGGGCCCCAAGACCTCGGGCAGCTGCTCGACGGAGGATCGGGTGCGGACGACCAAGGTCGGCTGGGCGTGGAGATCGACGAGTTCGCACGTGTAGTCCATGAAGCGTGCTCCTCTCGCGCGACGCGACGTCGACGGGAGCCGCGCCGCCGTCCGTCCGCTACGGAACCGCGCGCGCCGCACCCGATCGCCGCGCCCCCTGCAGCGTAGACCTCCAGCGGACGCCGGGCGTGCAACCGTCACGGACGAGCGACGGCGGCCCCGGCTGCATCCGTCGACGCCCCGCGCGCGTACCGTGGTATGGGGAGGCATGAACGACGAGGCGCTCGCGCTGCGCAGGGTCGCGGCCGGGGACGCCGACGCGCTGGCGCCCCTGTACGACGCCCTCGCGCCCGCGCTCCTGGCGCTGGCGCGGCGTCTGTGCGGCGCCGAGGAGGACGCAGAAGAAGTGGTGCAGGACGTGTTCGTTCGTTTGGTGCAGACCGCCGGCCGCTTCGATCCGCGCCTCGGCTCGGTGCGCGCGCTCGCCTACACGATGGTTCGCAACGCCGTCGCGTCGCGCGGCCGGCGCGCCGCGGCGCGGCCCAGGTCGGTCGACCTCGACCCCGATGGCGCGACGGGCGCCACCAACCCCTGGCCCGCCCAGGAGCGCCGGATCCTGGTGGCCGACGCGCTCGCCAGCCTCGATCCGCTCGACCGCACCCTCGTCCACGAGGCGTACCTGGAGGGCCGCTCCCACTCGGAGTTGGCCGAGCGGCACGCGCTCCCGCTCGGCACGGTCAAGAGCCGCATCCGGCGCGCGCTGCAGCGGCTGCGCGTTCGGATGGAGGGCGCGTGAGCGAGCACCCGCACGACCTGCACGCCTTCGCCCTCGGCGACCTGACGGGCGAGGCGGAGGCCGCCGCCGCGCGCCACGTGGCGGGCTGCCGGCGCTGCCGGCGCGAGGTGCGGCGGCTCCGCGCGGAACACGCCGCGACCGTCGAGGCCCTGCCGCCGGTCGCGCCGAGCCCGGAGGCGCGGGCGCGGGCGCTCGCTGCCGCGCGCGCCGCGATGCCGGCGCCGAAGGCGGTCGCCCCTGCGGCCCCGGCGCGGCGCCGACCCGCGCCGGTCTGGACCGGTTGGGCGGTCGCGGGGATCGTCGCCGTCGCCGCCGTGGGTGGCTTCTGGGAGCGGCACGCCGCCTGGCGCGCCAGCGAGGGCGACCGAGCGCTGGTGGCCGGCTGGCTGACGCGCGACGACGTCACCACCTGGCCGCTTCCGGCTGCGCCCGGCGCGCGCAGCCCCGGCACCGTGATGGTGGCGGACGACGGGGTCGTGCTCGTCGTCATGCGCGCACCCGCGCCGGCGGGCAGCGCGTACCGCACCTGGGGCATCGACGCGGACGGCGCCACCGCGCTCGCGGACGTCCCACGGACCGTCCTCCGCGCGCCGGCTACCGGCTTCGACCAGGTCGTCGTCTCGCTCGAGCCCCGTCGCGCCACGACGGCGCCGACCGAGCCCCTCGGTGCGGCGCCGCTCCCGACCGCACCCTGAACGACCGTGCATCCGATCGCGGGATCGGCGCGTATCGAGGGGTGGAGGCACCCATGACACGACGCACCATCCCCGCCCTCGTCCTCGCCCTCGCGTTCGCCCTCGTTGGCTCGGCCCTCGCCCAGGCGGTCACGCCCGTGGTCCAGGTGCGCTACGACGCCGCCCTCGGCCACTTCCTGACCGACGACGCCGGCATGACGCTCTACGTCTTCTCGAACGACGAACCCGGCGTCTCGAACTGCGCCGACACCTGCGCGGTCAACTGGCCCCCGGTCATCGTCGGAGAGGCCAGCCTCGTCACCAACCCGTTGGCGATCCCGGCCGGCTTCGACACCATCACGCGCGCCGACGGCGACGTGCAGCTCACCTACGGCGGCTGGCCGCTCTACGGGTGGGCCAACGACGCGGCCCCCGGCGACACGACCGGCCAGGGCGTCGGCGGCGTCTGGTGGGTCGCGAACCTGAACCCGGTCGTGCAGGTCGCCACCCACCCGACCCTCGGCGAGATCCTGGTCGGCCCCACCGGCATGGCGCTCTACACCTTCCGCAACGACGCCGACGGCACCTCGAACTGCACCGGAGGTTGCGCGGCCGCGTGGCCGCCGCTGGTCGGCGGCTTCGATCCGGCCGGCCTCATGCCCGCCCTCGGCGCGGGCGTGGACGGCGAGGCCACCCTCTTCGTGCGCGACGATGGCGGCGCGCAGGTCGTGCTCGACGGCATGCCGCTCTACTACTGGCGCAACGATTTCGTCCCCATGGACGCGACCGGCGACGGCGTCGGCGGCAACTGGGACGTGGCGCGTCCCTGAACGCACCCGAACCGAAAGGCAGCGCGCCGGCGGACCTCATCCGCCGGCGCGCGCGTCTTCGGCCCCTTCGGCGGCGTCAGCGCCGCTTCAGCACCGGGATCGTCAGCTTCCGGTCCAGGACGTAGTACGTGCCCGCGGGCACGTAGTGGGGCCCCTCCAGCTCGAGCGTGCGGAGGTACGCCTCGCTGAGGTCGGCATCGGCCGTGAAGGTCACCGTCCGGATCCGCACGGCGGCGTCCGGCGCGAACCGGACCAAGAAGCCCCAGTCGTACGTCGCCTCCTCCACGCGGAGGCCGCCGAAGAACTCGCCGATGCCGACGGCGCCGCCCTCGAGCACGATGCCGGTGCGCTCGTCGCCGATCCGCTGGCCCTCCGTCCGCAGCAGCGCCTGCGTCTGCTCGTCGTCGCCACCGCACGGGAAGATCCGGCACAGCGCGGAGATCACCACGTCCAGCACCTCGCCGAGACCGTCCGTGTCGATCGTCAGCTTGCCTTTGACCTCCGTCGAGCCGCCGGGCAGCTCGACGCCCGCCTCGACCTCGATCTCCGCTTCGATGAACGGCGGCGGGTCGCCGCTCGGGATCTGCGCCGCCGCGAGGCCCAGCCACGCGAGGGTCAGGGCCATCAGGCCCCTCCGCGCCCACGGGCGCCCCCGCCCCGGACCGATTCGTTGGTTTCGCGCCTGCTCGAGCCGCTCCTGCATGCTTCCACCTCCAGGGGTTCGTGCGCGCGCGCGACGCTGCGCGCGCGGGCCACGGACCGAAGGTTAGGAAGGCGCCGTTTCGCCCGCGTTTCGTGCGCCGTCCGGCGCCACGTGGGTCTGCAGGAACGCCGTCTGGCGCGCCGCGAAGGCCCGCGTCAGCGGCACGTCGGGCGCGAGCGCGTCGAAGCCATGGGGGGCGCCCGGGACCTCGAGCAGCTCGGTCGCCACCCCGGCCGCCTCGAGCCGCGCCGCGTAGGCTCGGTCCTCCTCGAGGAACAGGTCGAGCGTGCCGACGCCGATCCAGGCGGGCGGGAGGCCGGCCACGTCGTCGAGGCGGGCGGCGACGGCGTACATGGGCGCCTCGGACGCACCGGGTGGCCCGCCGAGGTACGCCGACCACCCGGTGCGGTTGCTGCGGTTGGACCAGACGAGGTGCCCGCCGTCGAGCTCGCGACGCGCCGCCGTGCGGTCGTCGAGCATCGGGTAGACGAGCAGCTGCGCCGCGGGCTGCACGCCGCCCGCGGTGCGGCCCTCGTCGCGCAGGCGCTGCGCCAGGCAGGCCGCCAGACCGCCGCCCGCGCTTGCGCCGCCGATGGCGACGCGCGTCGGATCGACGCCCAGCCCCTCGGCGGCGCCCTGCAGCCAGCGCCACGCCGCGTGGGCGTCGTCGAGCGCCGCCGGGAACGGATGCTCGGGGGCGAGTCGGTAGTCCACCGACACGACGAGCAGCCCCAGGTCGCGCGCCCACGCCACGCAGCGACCGTCGTCCATCGCCGGTCGCCCGACGATCAGGCCGCCGCCGTGCAACCACAGCAGCGCCCCGCCCGAAGCCCCGGCCCGGGGCCGGTACGTGCGGACGGGCACGCCCGCCAGGGCATGGTCCGCCACGTCGACCCCCGCCCGCGGCACCGGTCGAGCGAGCCCCGTCGCCCACCGCCAGAACGGGAGGGCCCAGCGCCAATGGAACGGGATCGCCGCCAGCGGCGCGCGCCGGAGGTCCGGGTGGACGGCGCGGCGATCCGGGGTCACCGGGCGGCCCAGACCGAGCACCAGCAACGGCACGGTTCGAGGCCCAACGCCGGTCGTGGGTGCAGCGCCACGCACGTCATGCCGCGCACGCTACCGCGAGGTCGCGGAAGCGATCTGCGCTTCGCCGTCGCGCCGGCAGCACGGCGGCGAGGCCGGGCGCCGACGTTCAGCGAACGTCGATCAAGCGCACCTCGATCGCGTCGCTGCCCGAACCGTAGCGGCTGAAGCAGGGGAGCGGCAGGCCCTCCGCGACCGCGAACTCCAGCTCCTCACCGTCCTCGAGTTCCATCCGGATCACGACGCAGGTCTGCCCCGCCACGACTTCCTCGCGGTCCATGTACATGGTGCCCATCCCCATGACGCGGATCGGCGTCTCCTGCACGGCGATGTCCTCTTCCCCGAGCAGCATCGGCAGGAGGAAGAAGCTGGGTCCGAAAAGCATCATCGGACCGAAGCCGAACATGGCGAGGCCCGCCCCGCCGAACATCGCGTCGCTCAGGTCGTCCTGGGCGAGGCCGACCTGGTCGAGCGTCATCGTCGTCGTGACGTCGTACGAGCCGCCGCGATCGACGATGTCGATGTCGACGCGCGACGTCCCTTCCTCGGTGACGACCTCCATCGTGTAGCCCTGGTCGCCGGCCGGGAACTCGAACGGCGTCCACTGGAACGCCTGCGCGCCGCCGAGGGCGACGACCAGCAACAGGACCACGAACCTGCGGGCGATGGGGTGGTGCACGGCAGACCTCCTTCGGTCGACGAGCCGCGAACGGCGCCGCGGCGGTGCGTCCAGCGTAGCGCTGCGCGTCGGGGCAACGACCTCAACGGTCATGGTTCTCGGCGGTCGAGGCTCAGGGTGGCTCGACGAACGCCCTAAGCCGCCGGATCGGCCCCCGCATCGGGCACCACGGCGACCAGCTCGAAGGCGCAGCACACCACGGGCATGTCGGGCGCCGGCGCGCGGCCGATGCGGGCGCACTCACGTCCGAAGACGTCCCAGTGCGCCGCTCGCCAATAGGCGAGCGAGCCGTCGCCCTCCCCCTCGAGCGCGGCGTAGGCCTCGTCGACCTCGTCGAAGGCGGTCACGTGGACGTGCACGACGCGCGTGATCGCCGCGGGCTCCCCCTCGTGGTCCACGACGATGCCGATGTCGCCCACCTCGGGCAGCGGCTCGTCCTCGTGCTCGTGCGACCAGAGCAGGCTCGTGCCGGCGCGCTTGCGACCGGCCCGGATGAGCGCCACCAGCTCGCGCGACAACTCCGGGGCATCGCCGAAGGTGTCGAGCACGAGGCGACCCGGCGGGACCTCGATACCCGCCGCGGAGAGCTTGGCGACCACGGTCGCGAGCGACGGCGACGTCACGGCGCCCCGGCCGCGACCGCCGCCGCGATCGCCCGGAACGCCGCCACCGTCTCGCGCTCGCGGCCGGCGTAGCCCGGGTCGGTGCTCGTCTTCACGATCACGACCCCATGACCCGGGTGCACGTACACGAACTGCCCCCAGATCCCCATCGCCAGGAAGTCGCCCTCGGCGCCATCGGGCACCCACCACTGGTAGCCGTAGCCGAAGCCGGCGCCGAACCCGGCGTCGGGCGGCATCGGGGTCGCGCCCGGGCGCACCGAGGCCTCGACCCACGCGGCGGGCACCACCTGCACGTCGTCGCGCCGACCCTCGTCCAGGTAGAGGCGTCCGAAGCGAGCGTAGTCGCGCAGCGTCGCGCCGAGGAAGGCGTACGTGAGCTCCTGACCGTGCAGATCGGTGCCCCAGGCCGCGTCCGCCTCCATACCGGCCGGCCGCCAGATCGCCTCCTCGAGGAGCTCCGCGACGCTCGTGCCGGTCGCGCGCGCGAGCAGCAACCCGAGCGCCTGCGCGTCGCTGCTCGCGTAGCTCTGGACGCTGCCGGGCTCGCGTGCGCGCGGCAGCTGCGCCAGCACGTCCACCACCGACTGGCGCCACACGAAGAGCCGGATCGGGAGCTGCATCACGTCGGAGCCGAGCTGCGCGTAGTCCTCGTCGAAGGCGATGCCCGACGACATCGTCAGCACGTCGCGGATGGCCACGCCCTCGTAGCCGCTGCCGACCAGCTCGGGCACGTAGTCGCTGATGGCGTCGTCGAGCGAGCGGATCTGCCCCCGCTCGAGCGCGATGCCGACCAGGGCCGAGGTGAAGGACTTGGCGACCGAGAACGAGGTCGCCAGCGAGTCCTCGTCGTAGCCCTGGGCGTACGCCTCGTGCACGATCGCGCCGCCGCGGGCGACGAGCAGGCCGGTGGTCTCGCTGGCGCTCAAGAGGTCGGCCAGCGAACGCTCCTCCCCCTGGAAGGCGTAGCGCTCGGGCAGCGGGCGCTCGTCGCGCTCGAAGGCCCAGGGGTCGCCCCCGGCCGCGACCGCGTGCGCCGGCAGCTCCAGATGGAGGGTGCGGAAGTTCTCGGCCCGCTGCCCGTCGGCGAACAGGTTCATGACGCCACCCGCAGGACCGAGGCGCAGGTAGAGGTAGCCGCCGACGGCGACCAGCACGAGCAGGCCGGCGACGACCGCCACGGCGAGGAGGATGCGGCGAAGGGTGCGGGGCACGGGGTTCCTCTCGGCTGCGCGGCGCCCCGGGCGGGCGACCGCACGCTCGAGGCTACGCGCCCGCGCGGGACGGGGCTACGGGTGGACGTCCCCCGTAGGGCGTGCGGGCGACGGCCCCAGCCTAGCCACGACCGCCTCACGCAGCACCTCGACCGGCCGGCTCGCGTCGAGGCGCAGGACGGGGCACGGCAGCCGCGCCATCCAGCGCTCGTGGAGGTCGAGGCTCCGCACGGGCGCCCGCGCGTGGTCGTAGCTGCGCGCCCAGTCCATGAAGGCCACGTGGTGGGCGTGCAGGTCGCCGCCGGGCAGGACGCGCCGGCCGTACCGACGGCGTTCGCGCTCGAGGAGCCGCGCCAGGCGCACCTCGGGCTCTAGGTACAGGAACACGGCGAGCGTGAAGCGCGGGACCAACGCATCGCCCCAACTGCAGAGCGAGCCGGAGAGCACCCAGTCCGCCCGGCCCGCGACGTCGCGCTCGATGCGGGCGACCCGCTCTTCCGGATCGCGCTTGGTCGTGAACGGCGGGTCGGTCGCGATCCAGCAATACGCGTCGGCGTCCAGGAAGGGCGCCCCCAAGGTGCTCGAGACCGCCTCGCCCAGGGTGCTGGTGCCCGACCCCGAGGCGCCGAAGACGTGGACGCGGTGCGGCACGGCGTCGACCTAGCCGTGCGTGCTCGCCGCCCGCCCCACCGGCATCAGGTAGATCGGGCGCTCCCCGTCGGCGAGCTCCAGCGCGGCGATCAGCTCGGCCTCGCGGATCCCCGCGACCACGACGGTGCCCAGCCCCAGCGCCACCGCCTGCAGCGAGACGTTCTGCCCGACGTGCCCCACCTCCATGTCGATCAGCCGGTCGGCGAAGTCGCCGAACGTCGCGGCCGTCCGGGCGGCGACGGCCGAGAGCGCCACGATCACGGGCGCGTCGCGGACGAACCCCTGGTTCAGCGTCGCGTCCGCGACGGCCTGGCGCCGATCACCCGCCAGCCGGCGCCGCAGGGCGTGCTCGGCGGGGAGGTACCGGTACACGCCGTCCTCCAGGTCGGGCACGCCGTGCACGACCAGGTCGACCTCGACCGGCAAGGTGCCGCCCGCCGACGGGGCCGTGCGGTAGCCGGTCGCGGCCTCCGTGACCCCCTGCGCCGACCAGGCCAGCTGGCCGACGTGCGCGAGCGAGATCGGGTCGGACGCGAACGCCCGCAGCGACCGCCGCTGCGTCAGGGCCTCCTCGAGCGACGTCGCGCCCTTCAGGGTCGGCTCCGGGAGCAAGGTCCGGGCCGCACCGTTCGCCATGGGTTCATCCGTCATCCAGAGCACCTCCGTCGCCCCAGCATAGGGGGGCGGTGGTGGGCCTTCAGAGGAGCAACGCCCCGAGCGCGTACGGCACCAACGCCAGCACCGCCCACGCCGGCGAGGCGCGGCGCCCCTCGGCGCGGCGATCCCACTGGAAGAGCCACACGGCCAACGCCACGGCCAGGACCGCCCCCGCGAGCAACACCAGCAGCGAACCGACCGGCGAGAAGGCGGTCGCGTCGCCGTAGGCCAGGCCGCGGAAGGCGTTCATGGCGTGGGTCGCCGGCAACAACCGCGCGAGCGTGCCGAGGGCGTCCGGGATCATCTCGGAGGGCACCATCAAGCCGCCGAGCATGACGGACGGCAGGAACACCAGCTGCGACCAGAGGACGGTCGCACGCGTGTTGGCCGACACCACCGCGATCAGCAGGCCGAGCGCGGCGTGGGCCGCCGCGGCCGCCAGGAAGACGCCGACGTAGGCAGCGAAGCGCGCAGGCAGCGGGGCGTCGAAGAGCAGCGGCGCGACGATCGTGATGATGGCGGCCACCAGGGCCAGGTGCGCGACGATGGCGGCGGCGGGCAGCAGCAGCAGGTGAATCGCGGGCACGCCGTGGATCTTGTAGCTGCGGAAGATGCCGGCCTCGCGCGCGGTGACGATCGGGTCGGGCAGGCCCAGCAGGCACCCCGCCATGAGCGCGAACACGACCATCGCCGGGATCAGCGTCTCGCGGAACCCCGGGTTGAGGCTCACCATGAGCGCGCCGGCCATCAGGAAGAAGCCGAGCGGGAAGAGGTAGAGGAGCAGCAGCATGGCGCGGTTGCGCAGCCCGCTCCCGAACTCGAAGGCGGCGTGGTGCAAGAGGGCGGTCATGCGACGACTCCAGGGGTGGTGAGCTCGAGGAAGCGCTCCTCGAGCGACGGACGCTCGACGCGCAGGTCGACGAGCGGGTCGTCGGCCTCCTCCAGCGCCCGCAGGACGGCGGCGACCGTCGCGCCGATCGCGTCGGTGAAGTAGACGTCGTACCCGTCCTTACGCGCGTGCCGCTGGACGCCCGGGAGCGATCCGTCGCGGCCCGCGAGGGTCGCGCGCTCCGAGCGCACCGTCACCCGGGTGAGGTCGACGGCCGCGGCAGTCAGCGCCTTGGGCGTGCCGCTCGCCACGATGCGGCCCGCGAGCAGGATCGCGACCCGGTCGGCGAGCTTCTCCGCCTCCGCCATGTCGTGCGTGGCCAGGATCAGCGCGACACCGCGTTCCCGCAGCTCGCCCACCAGCTCGTGCAGCTCCGCGCGCGTCCCCACGTCGAGGCCGGCGGTCGGTTCGTCCAGGAACACGACGGGCGGCTCGTGGGCCAGCGCCAGCGCGAGCGCCAGGCGGCGCTGCTGGCCCGTGGAGAGGGTGCCGTACTGGGCGCCCATCTTCGCCCGGAGCCCGAGGCGCTCGAGCAGGTCGAAGCGCGGCGCGACCCCGTGGTAGGCGCAGAAGAAGCGCATCGCCTCGTCCACGCGCATCGTGTCGGGCAGGCCCGAGGTCTGCAGTTGGACGCCGATCGCGTCGCGCAGCCGCCCCGGCTCGCGCGCCGGGTCGATCCCACGGACGCGCAGCGTCCCCTCGGTGGGTGTGCGCAGACCCTCCAGGCACTCGAGCGTGGTCGTCTTGCCGGCACCGTTGGGTCCGAGTAGGCCGAAGATCTCGCCCTCCGCGACGGAGAAGTCGATGCCGGCCACCGCCTCGACCTCGCCGTACGTCTTGCGGAAGGCCTCCACGACGATCGCAGGTGGGGCCATGCCTCGAGGATGGAACCGGTCGGCCGGGACGTTCAAGGCATGGGTGGCCGACCGTCGCGTACCCTGATGACGGGAGGTGCGATGCGCGAAGACGTCCGAACCGCCCTGCGCGGCCGGCTCCTGGCCGGTGTTGTGGTGGGCCTGTTGGCGTTCGGCGCGCCGCCGCCGCGCGCCATCCCGCTGCGCCTTCCGCCCGCGCTCGTCCGCGTGCAGGACGCGCCATCGCCGGGCGCGCTCGCCTGGCGCGAGTTCTTCGATCCGCTGCGCGCCGAGCTCAACTAGGCGGCCTTCTCTTCACCCACGGATGCCCTCGATCGCCCGGTTGTTCATCCGGGCCATCCACGGGAACGCCAACTGCTGCATCCGGCTCATACGAACGTAGGTCGGCGACGCCATGTACTCGGCGACGTCCTCCCAGACGCCGTGGTCCTCGACGACCGCCCCCATGTGCACGAACCCCTTCTCGCCGAAGTTGAACGCACAGCTGGTCGGACCCTTCGCCCGAGACAGCGAGAAGCCCGTCGTGCGACCGCTCGCCTCGAGCCGCTCGAGGGCTCCTTCGTAGAAGCGCCGGTCGTTGATGTACGAGTCCATGGGCTTCCACTCGCCGTCCAACTCGACCTCCAGCCACGCGTGCCCGCCCGCGGCGGGAAGCGCTCGGAAGGCGAACGGGGGGAAGATGCCGCGCATGATCTCGACCAAGATCAGCCCCGTGTGCACGCGCGCGGGGATGCCCACCACCTTGCACAAGGCGAGGAAGAGCGTCGCCTTGGTGGTGCAGTACCCGACCCGGTACCCCAGCGTCTCGGAGGCCCGGACCTCGTCCCACTTCGGAGGGAAGCCAAAAGGGATGTCGTCGCGTACGAAGTAGAACAGGCTCTCGAGCTGGTCGCGCCGCTCGAGGCGGCCATCCGTCCGTTCGTGCGCCAGGGCTTGGATCGCGGGGTGATCGTCGTCCGCCAACGGCTGCCGGCTGCTCATACGGCACATCCCCTCGTGCTGCGAGGCCCCCGGCCGACCTCTCATGCTACGTCCGTTTGGTCCGGTGGTCCCCCCCAACGCGCACGCAGTTGGCCGCTCGATCGCGACCCGCGGAGGGGACGCCACCGACCCGAGCCGCCGCTCGCACCCGGGTATCCTCCGTCAACCCCGCCCCGAAGGAGGAACGCGATGGTCTCGTTCTTGCTCACCCTGACCCGGTTCTTCCGCGCTATCGCGCGCGCGTGGCGCGACCCGCTCTTCCGCTCCACGCTCGCCCTGACGGTCGCGCTCCTGGCCTCGGGCACGGCCTTCTACACGACCGTCGAAGGGCTGTCGCCGCTCGACGCGCTGTACCTGAGCGTCATGACGCTCACCACCGTCGGGTACGGCGACGTCCACCCGGTCACCACGGCGGGCAAGGTCTTCACGATGATCTACGTGCTCCTGGGCGTCGGCGTGCTCGTCGCCTTCGTGACGCGGCTGGCGCAAGCGATGGCCCAGGAACCCGGCCCTCCCAAGGCACCGTGAGGCGTCCGCCGACGACCGGCACCACCTGAACTCCGTCGGCCCCGATCCGGACGGCGGCCCCTTCTAGCCCTCGACGTACGCCCGGACCGCCCGCTCGACCGCGCCGCGCCCGAGCGGCGCGACCTCGCCCACCGAGGCGATCGCGCCCGGGAGGCTCCACACGTGCGCGAGTTCCACCTGCGACTCCTTCACGTTGCCCGGGAACGACAGCGCGACGCGCGGCACCACGGGCGTCCACCACTTGGGGTTGGCGGCGTCGTTCAGCGGGGCGGCGAGGAGGTCGCCGGTGTCGGTCTCGCCGAGGACGATCCACGGCCGCAGGTCGCTCCCGGCGTAGACCGTCGACGGCGCCCTGGGCGCGTCGGGGACCAGGAGCACACCCGGGCGGACGACCTCCCAGAGTCGCGCGCCGCGCAGGAAGCACGCCGCGCAGTCCGCACGCGCGTCGGGGTCGGGCGGCGCGTCGAGGGCCACGAGCAGGCCCTCGTCCATGGCGCCCATCCAGGAGAGCCCGAGCTCGGACAGGTGCGCGACCTGGGTGTGCGCGCTCCGCGCCGCGTGCAGCGCCGACGGGTGCACCACCACCACGAGGTCGCCGTCGGGCGGTTGGAAGCGGAGGACCTCGGCGGCGTGCTCGCTGAGGTCGACGACGGTGCCGGGGGGCAGGGTGGCCAATGCGTGCCTCGGATGGGCGGCGGCCGCCCGCTAGGCGGGCACCACCCGCCTCGAGTACAGGTCGAGGTCCGCGAACTCCGGCCCCATCAGCGCCAGGTAGTCGCGCCCGAAGCGCTCGGCGTCCCGCACGGCGGCGTCCATGGTGGCGGCGCCGCGCGCCTCGACGGTGCCGTCGAGCAGGTAGCGGACCGTCACCGCCACCGCCGCAGCCGTGAGGTCGAGGAAGCGTTCGGGTTCGAAGACGGCGTCGGGCTGCGTCGCGACCGCACGCGCCGGCGCCCCCGCACGGCGGCCGTAGGCCAGGTACACGACGGTGGGCAACGCCGCCACCTCCGTCGCCGGACGCAGGAGCGCCAGCGGGTCGCGCTCGATCGCCTCCTCGAGCACGGCGACCTCCGCGTCGAGCGCGCCGCCGGCCGCCACGCGGCGCGCCCCGGCGCGGACCGCCTCGTCGAACGCCGCGCCCATGCCCGTCACGGTGGTGGCGACGCGCCGAATCCCGTCCGCCTGCGCCGGCCGCTCGGTCGCAACGAGCGGCCGCTCGCGGCGGGGCACGCCCGCGAAGGGCGCCACGTCGAACCCTTCGATCAGGGCGTCCACCTCGACCACCGCACCGTCGTGCAGGTCCGGGACGGTGGCGAGCCCGCGATTCGGGTCGCCGATCAGCGTCAGGAAGAAGGGCGCCACGCAGGCGTCACGGAGCACCGCCGCCACGGTCGCCGGATCCCGCTCGGCGGCGGTGAGCGTCGCCACCAGACTGCGGCCGAGGGCTCCACGCCGACGCCCGCCCGGCAGCTCGACGTAGTTGTCGAACAGATCGTCCCAGGCATCGAGCAAGCGCGTCCAGTGGCGCATCGTCAGGAGCGCCTGCGGCTCGTCGAGCGCTTCGAGCACGTGCCGCTCGCTCAGGTCGGTGACGCCCGGGCTCGCCCCGACGCGCCTCAGGAGCGCGACGTCGGCCCGACGGGCGGCCGCATCGAGCTCGGCGTCCGGCGCGTCGTCGTTGAGCTCGACGTAATGGGCGCCCGCGGCGACGGCCGCGCGCGCCACCCGGGCCGCCCGCCCCTCCGCCGACCAGAGGGTGCTGACCACGACGGAAACCCCCTCCATGGCGGCCGCGAGCGATGCCTCGTCGTCGGCATCGACGTACCGCGCGTCCCCCTTGGGTCCGAGCGTCGCGGCGGCGGCCTGCGCTTTGGCTAGGTCGCGGCCGGCGACGATCACGCGGTCGACGACGGGATCGGCGGCCAGATGGCGGGCGATGGGCAGACCGAACTGGCCGGTGCCGCCCAGGCACAACACGGTGCGCATGGTCGTCTCCTTCCCCGGTCGGGGCGTTGGGAATGGCGCGACCATACCCCGACCTCGAGACCCCACCCTGGGGCTTGACCCTCACGCCACGTCAGGCCGCACACTGACCCCCATGGCACGGCGACGGACCTACCAGGTGAGCGAGGTCGCGCGGATCACCGGCCTCTCGGTGCGCGCGCTCCACCACTACGACGCGATCGGGCTGCTGGTCCCCAAGCACCGCACCGACGCCGGCTACCGCGTCTACGACCAGGACGACCTGTTGCGCCTGCAGCACGTCCTGATCGGCCGCGAGCAGGGCCTGGCCCTGGAAGGGATCCGCCGCTCGCTCGACGACCCGAGCTTCGACCGCGCGCAGGCCCTGCGGGCGCAGAAGCGTCGGCTCCAAGACCGCGCGCGCCGCACGGACGCCATGATCCGCTCCGTCGACGCCGCACTCGCGATGCTCGAGGAACGCCAAGGAGGCGCCATGGACGTGCAGCAACTCTTCGACGGGTTCGACCCCTCCGCGCACGAGGCGGAGGCCAAGGAACGCTGGGGCGAGACGGACGCCTACCGCGCGTCCGCCCAGCGCACCAAGCGCTACGGCGCCGACGACTGGCGTCGCATCCAGGAGGAGCAGGAGGCGATCTACGCCGACGCCGCCCGGGCGCTGCAGGCGGGGTGGGCACCCGACTCGGTCGAAGCGATGGACGTCGCCGAGCGCCATCGGGGGTCCATCGAGCGCTGGTTCTACCCGTGCAGCGCGGACATGCACACGAACCTGGCGGACCTGTGGGAAGCCGACGCCCGCTTCGCCAAGAACATCGACGCCCACGGTGCGGGCCTCACCCCGTTCCTCGCCGCCGCGGTGCGGGCCAACGCGCGGAGGCAGGCCGGCTGATCGGACCATCGTGGTGCCGTGCGCCATCCCGGCCGGGACCGCTCGGCGCCGGTGTGACCGATTCTGCGGATCGACCGCGCTCCTGTTCCACCATGAACCCAAGCCGCCACGCGAGCGTCTTGCGCCCGTGCCCATCCGTAGGGCGCCACGGACGTCCTCCATTCGCGTCGCGGCCCGGCTCGACCGGGTCCAACCAGGACCCGACCCTCCGAGTCCCCGCCGATCCGCACGTTTCCGGAACGGAGAGAGGTGACCGACGTGAACGAAGACATCTTCAAAGGCATGTGGAAGCAAGTGCGCGGCCGCGCCAAGCAGGTGTGGGGCGACCTCACCGACGACGATCTCGCCAAGATCGACGGCAGCTACGATCGCTTCGTCGGCGTCTTGCAAGAGAAGTACGGCTACACCAAGGAAGAGGCCCAAGAGAAGATCGATTCGGAGTTCGGCAGCGCCGCCTGAGGCGCACCGATCGAACGAACCCATCCGATCGACGGCGGGCCGATCGACGGCGGGCAGCCGATCCGGCGAGCCACGCATGGACGCCGCTCGCCGCGGCGAACCCCGCGACGGGGCGGCGCTCGCGGTCGACGCGCTCGGCGGAGGCGTGACGCTCGACGTCGAGCACGGACAGGAGCGCCATGACCCACGACGCCCGCGACGCAGCGCCGAAGCCCGCCGAGCCGGTCGAACAGCCGGTCCCCCCGTTCCCGGAGCAGCGCCAGCAGCCGCCGGGGCTCGAGAGCGAGCTCGAGCCCGCGCCCCGGTGGCGGGGCGAGCGCTATAGGAGCGCCGACAAGCTCGCGGGCATGGTGGCGCTCGTCACGGGCGGCGACTCCGGCATCGGCCGCTCGGTCGCGTACCTGTTCGCCCGCGAGGGCGCCGACGTGGCGATCACCGCCCTGCCCGAAGAGGCGTCCGACGCGGCCGTGACGCAGGAGGCGATCGAGGCGCTCGGGCGCCGCTGCATCGTGTTCACGGGCGACCTCGGGGACGTCGAGTACTGCGATCGCGTCGTCGAGGAGACCGAGACCACGCTCGGGCGCCTCGACGTGTTGGTCCACAACGCTGCCTGGCAGAACCGCAAGCGGATCACGGACCTCACCGAGGACGAGCTCGACCGCACCATGAAGGTGAACGTCTACGCCTATCTGCGCCTGGCGCGCGCGGCGGTCCCGCGGATGCGCCCCGGCGGTTCGATCATCGCCACGGGCTCGGTCGCCGGCCTCGGCGGTTCGGCGGGCTTGAGCGACTACAGCGCCACGAAGGGCGCCATCCACAGCATCACGCGGAGCTTGGCGAAGGAGCTGGTCGACGCGCGGATCCGGGTCAACACCGTCGCGCCCGGGCCGGTGTGGACGCCCCTCAACCCGTCCGACACCGGTCTCGATCCCGACGAGGTGGCGACGTTCGGCCACGAGGGGACCTCCTCACGGATCGACCGGCCGGGGCAACCCGAGGAGATCGCGCCCGCGTTCGTCTTCCTCGCCTCCAACGCCGACTCGAGCTTCGTCAACGGCTCGATGATCGTGATCACCGGTGGACCGACCTGAGCCACGTCACGCGTGCTGTTCGGTGAACTCCTCGAGCGCCTCCACGAACACGTCGGGGGCCTCGCGCGGGACCCAATGCCCGCACCGAGGGACGACGACGAGGTGCGAGCGCGGCAACCGCGCGTGGGCGGCCTGGGCCTTGCGCCACGGCACCACCAGGTCCTTGCGCCCGTGCAGCAGGAGCGTGGGTGGACCGACACCTCCCAGGTGCTCCGCGTAGGACGTCGCAAGGCGGAACGGTCGCAGCTCCCCCCGCAGCCACGCGACGAAGCTCCGCTCCGCCTCGGGCGTGCGGAGCTGCCGGTGCACGTCCTCGACCAGGTCGTCGGTCACGAGGCGCCGGTCCGCGAACACCAACCGGCCCAGCACCAGGTGCGTCAGCGCCTTGCTGCGCCGCAGGCTCCAGACGACGCCTCGCTGCAGCAGCGGCACGCGCATGGCCAGGTACGCGACGAGCGGCACCGGCATGCGGGCGTCGAGGCCGTAGCTGCCGATCATGGTGAGCGACGCCACCCGGGGCGCGTGCCCGAGGGCGTAGCCGAGCGCCACGGCACCCCCCATCGAGAAGCCGGCGACGTGGGCGCGATCGATCCCGTGCGCGTCCAAGAAAGCT
>JAABSI010000009.1:24347-35596 GCA_011390455.1 Trueperaceae bacterium | reverse complement strand
AGCACCAGCGGCGGTCCGTCGCCCGCCTCGAGGTGGTGGCACCGCAGGCCCCGAACGACGGTGTGGTGGCTCGAGACGATCGGGGCGGTCCGCTCCGCGGCCTCAGCCGGCATCGACCGAGCGGAGCGCCTCGAAGCGGCCGGCCGCCGCCGCGTCCTTGACGCAGGCGTACCCGCTGGCGAACGCATCGTCGAGCCGATCGAAGCTCTGCACGTCCAGGTCGTCCGGGAGGTCCGGTCGGAGCCACAGATCGGGCGGATGCATCGCGATCAAGACCTCGAGCAAGCGCGCCTGGGTGATCGAGTAGGCGCGCATGAGGATGTCGACGATGTTCGGACCGTCGTCCTTGAACATCGCCGTGACCTTCTGCACGAGGGTGTCGGGCGCACTCGGCTCGAAGTCGAGCGGACCGGTGTGCGGCGGCCGGACGTCGATGGCGACGATCGGTCGCTGCGTCATGGCGCGCGCCACGTCGATCGGGAAGTTGTTGAGGATGCCGCCGTCGAGCAGGTGCCGGCCTTCGAAGCGCACCGGCGCGAAGAGCCCGGGGAAGGCGTTGCTGGCGCAGACCGGATGCCGCAGCGGACCGTCCGAGTAGACGAGCAGCTCGCCGGTCTCGATGTCGACGGCGGGGACCGCGAGCGGCACCTTCAGCTCCTCGAAGGTCGCCGGAGCATGGAGCTCGAGGATGCGTTCGACCTCGTCGTGTTCGATGAGGCCGCCGGCCCCGCCGGGATCGAGGAACTCCGAGAAGTCGATGGCCCGGACGATCGACTCGACGGCCTTGGCGGTGCGGCCCGTGGCGTAGAGCGCCCCGATGATCGCCGCCGAGGAGTTGGCCGCGATCGCGCAGGCCGCGATTCCCTCCTCCTCCAACGCGACGAGCGCGCCGATCTGCGCGAAGCAGCGGGCGCCACCACCGCTGAGCGCGAGGCCGACCTGGCAGTTGGGGGATGGGTGGGTGCTCATCGGTGGCGTGGCCTCTCGGTCGAGGGTTCGTTCGCGGGCGGACGGATCGTCCTCTGCAGCGTACGCATCGAGGCACCGTCTGTCGGTACCAGAAGCGGAGCCTGCGGCCCCCGGCGTCGGTCGGGTGCCGGGGCGGGGTCACGCCCGCCCCGGCGCCCGACCCGTCGGTGGACGGCCGTCGGTCCCGCCCATCGTGTGCGCCAGAAGCATGACCTCGAGGAACCGCCGAGGCTCCTCGAAACACGCGACGTGGCCAGAACGATCGAACCGGACGTACTCCTTGCGGGGGGCCTCCAGCGCGTCCAGGTACGCGCGCGCCAGCTCCGGGCACGTGACCCGGTCGTGGGCGCCGGCGACGAACACCACGGGAACGTCGACGGCGGGTACCTCGCGAGCGAGGTTCACCCGGCAGAACTCGGGCCACAGCGACTCCATGTTCCACCGCAGATGCGCGAAGGTCGCCAACAGGTCCCGCACGGTCAGCTCGGGGTTCAGGGCGACGACCCGGCCGAACTCCGCGGCGACCGTGGGGTCGAGGGTCACCATGCCGAACGCGCGCAGCCACCGTCGCTGCAGCAACGTCCCCTCCAACGAGGCGTAGACGCCGTCCGTCGGCTCGCCCAACGCCGCGAGCTGAGCCACGGCCTTGGCATGCGAGCGCTCGCGGGCGCGTTCGAGGCAGGCGCGGTAGGAACGGAGCTCCTCGGCGGCGCGGTCCACGACCTGGTTCACGCCGACGTACGCCGACGCCAGGTCGGGGCGCCGGCTCAGGAGCCTCATGCACAGGGCGGTGCCCCAGGAGTGGCCCACCAGGACCAGCTTCCGCTGACCGAATCGCTGCAGGAGGCGCTCGCCGAGCTCCTCCAGATCCGCCACGAACCGCTCCATGGTCATGCGCTCGCCAGCCAGGGCGCGCGAGTACGACTTCCCGGCGCCGCGCTGACTCCAGTGCGCGACGACGAAGTGCTCCTCCAGCTCGGGGACGAAGTGCCGGATGGCGCCCATGTCCGACGTGCCCGGACCCCCATGGACGTAGAGCAGAAGCGGGTTCCGGACATCGTGGCCGCGCAAGGTCAGCCATTGGTCCACGCCCCCCAACGTCCATCGCTCCAGCGACGCGATGCTCCGGGACGCGCCGCTTCGAATCGCTGGGGTCTTGCCGCGAACGAGGGAGAACACCGGTCGCGCTCCTTCCAGACAGCCCGCTCCCGACGTCGGCGACCGCGCTCGAGAAGCACCGCACGGGTCGCCTTCTCTACCGAGTATGCCCGACCGCAGCGCGAACGGGGAACGCTTCGCGTGGCGCGACCGAGGCTCGGCGTCGGTCCCCGGACCGCGCGCCCCCCTCGCTTGACATCGCGACCGCCGCGGTCATACATTCGTGACACCTGAATCAGTCGTCAGGTTCGGAGACCGGACCCACCGGCGCCGAACCCCGTACGGGAAGGACGCCGTGTGCCCACGCTCCCCCGCCCCGCCACCGCGCGCGGCGAAGCGACCCGACAGAGGCTGCTGGACGCCGCCGAGACCGAGTTCGGCGTCCACGGCTTCCACGCCGCGTCCATCGCCGGCATCACCCAGCGCGCGGGCGTCGCCCAAGGCACCTTCTACCTGTACTTTCCCTCCAAGGAGGACGTCATCCGCGAGCTCGTGCGCCACATGGGGCACGAGCTGCGCTTGGCGTTGGCCACGGCGACGACCGGCGCCACCGACCGCCTCGCGGTCGAGCGCCTCGGCTTCGAGGCGTTCGCGCGCTTCAGCCTCCGCCACCGCAACCTCTACCGCATCGTGATGGAGTCGCAATTCGTGGACGAGGCGATCTACCGCGGCTACTACGAGGCGTTGGCGGAAGGGTACGCGGCGGGGCTCCGGCGCGCGATCGAGCGCGGCGAGGTCCGCGACGTCGACCCCGAGGCCGCCGCCTGGGCCTTGATGGGCGTCGCCCACTTCGTCGGCCTGCGCTACGCCATCTGGCAGGAGCGCGAGCCTCCGCCCGAAGCCCTCGACGCCGTCTTCGACGTCGTCCGACGCGGGCTGGAGCCGCGATCGTGAGCGGCGCCGGCGTCACCGGGATCGCCACCTACGTGCCCGAGGGCCGCATGACCCCCGAGGAGCTCTCCACCATCACCGGCATCCCCGCCGCGGTGGTGCGCGACAAGCTCGGCCTGCACGGCCGCGTGCTGCCGACGCACGAGGACCAGCCGACGGCGATGGCCGTGACCGCGGCGCGCGCCGCGCTGGTCCGCGCCGGGCGCGAGCCGGCCGATGTCGACGTGGTGATCTGCATCACCGAGGAGCACAAGGAGTACCCGGTCTGGACGGCCGGCATCAAGCTCGCGCACGACCTGGGCGCGCACCGCGCCTACGCCTTCGACATCGGTCAGAAGTGCGGCACCTCGGTGCTGGCGCTCAAGCTCGCGCGCGACCAGCTCGCGGCCGACCCCGAGGTCGACGTGGTGCTGATCGCCGGCGGCTACCGCAACGGCGACCTGATCGACCTGCACGACCCCAACGTGCGCTTCATGTACAACCTCGGCGCCGGCGGCGGCGCGATGGTCGTCGAGCGCGGTCGCGGCCACGCCATCGGCCCGGCCCACATCGTCACCGACGGGCGCTTCTCGCTCGACGTGCTCGTGCCCGTCGGCGGCACGGTGGCGCCGCTCACGCCCGAGAACGTCGGTGAGTACCGCCTGCAGGTGCCCGACCCGCACGGCATGAAGAAGCGCCTCGAGGAGCTCTCGCTCGCCAACTTCGTCACCGTCGTCCGCGAGGCGGTGCGCAAGGCGGGCGCGACCATGGACGACGTCGCCTACCTGGCCATGCTCCACGTCAAGCCGAGCGCCCACCAGCACCTGCTGCGCACGCTCGGCATCGACCCGGAGCGCTCGGTCTACCTGTCCGACTACGGCCACCTGGGCCAGGTCGACCAGGTGCTCTCGCTCGAGCTCGCGGCGCAGCGGGGCCTGCTGAAGGCCGGGGACCTGGTCGTGCTGGTCGCCGCCGGCGTCGGCTACGTGTGGAACGCGATCACGCTGCGGTGGGGCGCCGGCGGGACGGCCGGCGAGGGCACCGGCACCGCCGGCGAGGAACCCGAGGCGTCGCCGTGAACTACGACGTCGCCGGCTTCCGCGCCGCGGTCACGCCGGACCGCCCCGCGGTGCACTGGGACGGCGGCTGGACCACCTACGGCGCCATGGACCGCCGGGCCGAGCGCCTCGCGGGGCGCCTGAGGGCCATCGGCGTCGACCGCTTCGACCGGATCTCGATCCTCGCCCACAACCACCTGGCGCACCTCGACCTGTGGCTGGCGGCGGCGAAGGCGGCCGTCGTCTACGCCCCGCTCAACCCCCGGCTCAGCCCGGTGGAGCTGCGCGCCGTGACCGACCTGCTGCGCCCCCGGCTGCTGCTCCACGACGCCGCGCACGCCTCGGTGGCGCGGGGCCTGGGGGTGCCGACGGTGGCGCTCGAGGACTACGAGGCCTGGCTCGGCGATCCCGACCCGGTGCCCCACGCCGCCGTGGGCCCCGAGGACCCGCAGATGATCCTGCTGACGGGCGGGACCACCGGCCTGCCCAAGGGCGCGGTGCTGCCGTACCGGCAGCAGGCCGCCAACGCCGCCGCCACCGTCCTCTCCTGGGGGCTGCGCGACGACGACCTGGCCGTGCAGGCGACGCCCTGCTTCCACGCCGCGATGAACGCGCTGACGACGCCGCTCTACACGCTCGGTGCCCGCGTCGCGCTGATGCCCCGATTCGATGCCGGGGCGTACTTGAAGCTCGTCGACGACCTAGGCGCGACGTTGCTCTTCATGGTCCCGACCATGTTCCAGATGCTCGCGGAGGACGCGGACTTCGCCGGGGCCGATCTGAGCCGCGTGCGCTGGGCGATCTCGGGCGGCGCCCCGTGTCCGTTGCCGCTGCGCGACGCCTTCGCCGAGCGCGGCGTCCGCTTCAAGCAGGGCTACGGCCTGACCGAGGCGGGCGTGAACTGCTTCGCGATCGACCTCGAGACCGCCGCCCGCAAGCCCTGGTCGGTCGGACGACCGATCCTGCACACCGAGGCCGTCGTCCGGCGGCCCGACGGCGCGCCGTGCGATCCCGGCGAGGTCGGCGAACTGACGCTCGCGGGCCCGCACGTGTTCGCCGGCTACTTCGAACACCCCGAGGCGACCGCCGAGGTGCTGCGCGACGGTTGGCTGTGGACGGGCGACCTCGCCCGCGTCGACGACGAGGGCGACCTGGCGCTGGTCGGGCGCCGCAAGGACCTGTTCATCAGCGGCGGCGAGAACGTCTACCCCGCCGAGATCGCAGCGGCGCTCGACGACCACCCGGACGTCGCCGCCTGCGCCGTCACCGGCGTGCCGGACGCGCGCTGGGGCGAGGTCGGGTTGGCGGCGGTGGTGCTGCGCGAGGGCGCCCGTCTGGGCGCCGACGACGTGCGCGCCTTCCTCAAGGAGCGCCTGGCGCGCTACAAGGTGCCCAAGCACGTGCGCTTCCTGGACGCGCTGCCGGTCTCCGGCGCCGGCAAGGTGCTCACGCGGCAGCTGCGCGACGCCTTCGTCGCCGAACGCGCCACCACCGAGGTACCCCAGTGAGCGCCTGGGAGGGCCTGCTGCCCGGGGCCTCCGGCGTGCGCCTGCGCGCCCGCGTCGACGAGGTCCGAGACGGCGGCCCCGACGGCGCCCCGACGGTGCTGCTGGTCAACGGCCTGATGATGGCGATCGAGGCTTGGGACGGGCTGACGACCGACCTCCTCGCCGACCACCGCGTGGTGCGCTACGACCAGCGCGGCCAGGGCGGCAGCGAGGACCCCGAGGGCCCGCACCGCATCGAGACGCACGCCGAGGACCTGGTCGCGCTCGTCGCCGCGCTGACGCGCGAGCACGGGCTCGGGGCCTTCCACCTGGTCGGGCTCTCGAGCGGCGCACCCGCCGCCGTGCTGGCGGCCGCCGCGATCGAAGCGGACACCCCGGGCCGCGTGCGCTCGCTGACTTCCTGCGACGGCTTCGTCGTCGCCGACGCCCACCTGAAGCTGGTGGTGCGCGCCTGGCTCGCCGCCCACGAGGTCGGCGGACCGGTGCACCGCTTCGACGTCGCCACCCCGTGGGTCTGGGGCCAGGCCTTCCTCCGCGACCAGGAGGACGCCCTCGAGGGTTGGCGCGCCGCGGCGTCCGCCACCGACCCGCGCCGCGCCCACGCGCTGATCGCCGGGATGGCGGCCTTCGAGGCGGACGCCGGCCCGGCACTCGCGACGCTGCCGTGCCCGGTGCTGGCGCTGCACGGCGAGGACGACGTCATGACCCCCGCCCGCCACGGCCGCGCGCTGCTGCGCCACGCCGCCGACGGGCGCCTGGCGACCGTGCCCGAAGCCGGCCACGCCGCACCGATCGAACGACCCGCGGCCGTCGCCGCCGAGCTGCGGGCGTTTTGGAAGGAGACCCGATGATCCCCGCCGATATCCCGATCCAGCACGTGCAGGTCGACGACCGCCGCATCGCGTACCAAGAGACCGGCGAGGGCCGGGCCGTCGTCCTGGTCCACGGCAACTTCGCCAGCAAGCGCTGGTTCTCCGACCTGCTCGCCGCCCCGCCCGCCGGCGCGCGGCTGCTGGCGCTCGACCTCCCGAACTTCGGCGACAGCGATCCGCTGGGCGCGCCCATCACGATCGCCGCGTACGCCGAGGCCGTGCGCGGCTTCGCGTCCGCCCTCGGGCTCGACCGCCCCGTGCTGGTCGGCCACAGCCTGGGGGGCGCGGTCGTGCTCGAGGCCGCCGCCGCCGACCCCGAGGCCTGGTCGGCGCTGGTGCTCGTCGACGGCAGCGCGCCGGACGGGCTCACCACCCCCGAGGAGCACTACCCGCTGCTCGACCTGTTCCAGGGCAACGGCCCACTGCTCAAGCAGGCGCTGGAGCCGCTGCTCGCCAGCCGCCAACCCGCGGACTTCGACGACCTGGTCGCCGACGGGCTGCGCATGCATCCGGACGCCTTCCGCGGCAACGCCCGGGCGCTGACCGGCCTCGACCTCGCCCCGCGCCTCGCCGCCTACGAGGGCCGGGTGCTGGTCCTGCGCGGCGGCCTGGACCCGCTGATCACCGCCGAGATGGCGCAGCGCACCGCCGACGCCTTCACCGGCACGGAGCGCATCCAGCTCGAGACCTGGGACGACGTCGGCCACAGCCCGGCGACCGAGGCGCCCGACCGCTTCGCGGCGCGCCTCGGCGCGTTGCTCGAGGCGCTGGATGCAGAGGAGCCGGCGCCATGACCTGAGCCGCCGCCCGCCGGCCCCCGGCCGGCCCACGTCGCCCCTCCACCCCCCGACCCCGCTTCGGGCCGCCACCCGGCCCGCCCCTCACTAGGAGGAACCGCATGCACCGCACCGTCCGCACCCTCTTCACCCTGCTCGCCCTGGCCAGCCTGGGCGCAGCCGCCGCGCAAGGCGTCACGATCGGCGTCCTGACGCCGCTCACCGGCGGCGCCGCCGGCACCGGCCAGGCGCAGCGCGCCGGCTTCGAGCTCGCGCTCGAGGAGATCAACGCCGCCGGCGGCGTCCTCGGCGAGCCGCTGCGCATCGTCATCGAGGACACCCAAGCCAACCCGGCCGTCGGCCTCGCCGCCTTCGAGAAGCTCATGACCGAGGACGGCGTCGAGTTCATCGCCGGCGGCTTCAGCTCCGGCGTGACGCTGGCGCTGGTCGAGTCCTTCCGCACCTTCCAGCCGATCGTCATGTGGATCGGCGGCGCGGTGTCGGGCATCGGCATCGACGGCTTCGACGGCATCGAAGAGCTGATCGGCGAGGAAGACTGGTTCTTCCACGTGCACCCGTGGGACTACCACAACGTCGAGGCGGCCACCGCCTTCGTCGCCGACACCGGGTCGCAGTCCGTCGCGCTGCTCCACGAGGACTCCGCCTTCGGCGGACCCGGCTCGGCGGGCGCCCAGGCGCTCATCGAGGGCGCCGGCCTGACGGTCCCGCTGCGCGAGGCCTTCACCTCGACCCTGCTCGGCGGCACCGGCGACTTCCGCGCGGCGATCGCCAAGGCCGCGGCGACCGACGCCGACCTCCTGTACTGGATCGGCTACGACTCCGACGTCGTGCCGCTCACGAGCCAGGTGCGCGAGCTGAACTACAACCCGCAGTACATCTTCGGGGCCCCTCCCGGATGGCCGACCGAGTTCGCCGCCGCGCCCGAGGCGCAGTGCGTCACCGGCCTGATCGGCTTCCTGCCCAACCTGCCGACCCCCGAGGCGGCCGCCTTCACGACCGCGTACTCGGCCAAGTTCGGCGCCGAGCCCGACAACTACTTCTCCGCGCTCGCCTACGCCAACCTGTGGGCCTACGCCGACGCGATCAACGCGGCGGGCACCACCGACCAGGACGCCGTCATCGCCGAGCTCGAGGCCGGCACCTTCCGCAGCCCGATCGGCGACTGGTCCTTCGAGCCCTCCGTGGTCGGCAAGCACCAGGGCTTCACGACCGACCTCTGGCTCGTCTTCCAGTACCAGGACGGCGTGCGCGAGATCGTCTGGCCCGTCGAGAAGGCCACCGCCCCGCTCGTCAGCTGCCGCTGAGCCTCGACCCGCGGGTGGGGGTGCACGTCGCCCCCCACCCGCGGGCACCCACCCGACCCGGAAGGACCCTATCTTCGTGACGGCAGCCCCATGATCGACCCCACGCTCGTCCTCCAGGCGCTGGTCTCCGGCGTCCTGGCCGCTGGGCTCTACGCCCTCGTGTCGGTCGGCCTAGCTCTGGCCATCGGCGTGATCGGCATCGTCAACTTCGCCCACGGCGAGTTCTTCATGGTGGGCGCCTTCTTCGCGTACCAGCTGTTCGTATCGTTCGGCATCGACCCGGTCGTCTCGCTGTTCCTGGTCGCGCCCGCGCTCGGGCTCATCGGCGCCCTGATCTACGCGAGCACCATCCGCTTCGTCCTCAAGGCGCCCGAGCTCAACCAGATGCTGTTGACCTTCGGCCTCGGCATCATCCTGCAGAACCTGGCGCTGCTCGTCTGGGGCGGCGATCCGCGCACCATCTCGGGCATCGCCTACCGCTCGATCGGCTTCCAGATCGGGCCGATCTCCGTGGGCCTGGTGCCGCTCGCCAGCTTCGTCATCTCGCTCGCGCTGGTGCTCGGCCTCTACTGGATGCTCGCTCGAACGGCCACCGGCCGCGCGATGCGGGCCGTGGCGCAGAACCGCATCGGCGCCGCCCTGGTCGGCCTCGAGGTCGATCGCGTCTACCTGGTCGCCTTCGCGCTCTCCGCGCTCCTCGCCGGCATCGGCGGCGTGATGATCGCCGTCATCCAGTCGCCGACCCCGACGATCGGCCTGGCGTTCACCCTCAAGGCCTTCGCCATCGTGGTGGTGGCCGGGCTCGGCAACATCCGCGGGGTGCTCTTCGCCTCGCTGTTCGTGGCGATCGCCGAATCGATGGTCGCCACGCTCGTGCCCAACGGCGACACGCTGCGCAACGCGGTGTTCTTCGCCATCATCTTCGTCGTGCTCGTGTGGCGCTCTCGGAGGATCGCATGAGACCCGCCACCGCCCGCCGCGCCGGCGCCCGCCGCATCGGCGCCGTCCCTTGGGACGTCCTCGGCCTGCTGCTCCTGATCGCGGTCGCCGTCTTCACCCCCGACCTGCTGCGCGGGCTGTTCGATCGCGCCTCGGTCAGCTACCTCTCCATCGCCATCAACGCGCTGTCGCTCGCGATCTTGGCGCTCTCCTGGGACATGCTCGCCCGCACCGGGCAGCTCTCGCTGGCCCACGCGGCCTTCTACGGCGCGGGCGCCTACACGACCGCCCTGATGCTGCGGCACCTCGAAGTGCCCATGTGGCTCGGCATCCCCGCCGGCGGCGTGGTCGCGGTGCTGTTCGCGCTGCTGCTCGGGAGCCTGACGCTGCGGCTGCGCGCGATCTACTTCGCGATCGCGACCCTGGCGTTCGCGGAGGTGCTCAAGTCCGTCGCGCACCACGCGCCCACCGCGTTCGCCGGCGGCAACGCCGGCATGAACGTCGCCCCGCTCTTCCGGCCCGTGTTCGTCGCGGGCGAGATGGAGCGCTGGGAGGTCGCCTTCCTCCGCAACGAGGCCTATTTCTACGTCTACGCGGGCCTGCTGGCGCTGACGGTGCTGATCTCGATCGCGCTGCAACGCTCCCGGTTGCGGCACGCCTTCACCGCCATCCGCACCAACGAGGACGTCGCCGGCGTCATGGGCGTGCGGCCCGCGCGCATCAAGCTGCTCGCCTTCATGCTCAGCGCCGCCGGCGTCGGCATGCTGGGCGCGGTCGAGGCGCACCGGATCGGCTCCGTGCTCCCCGACCAGTCGTTCTCGGTCGCGACGACGGTGCTGGCGCTGGTCACGCCGATCTTCGGTGGCCTCTACACGACGCTGGGCCCGATCGTCGGTGCGCTCGGCCTGTCGTCGGTGCAGGAGACCCTCCGTCGAACCTTCGACGACGGGTACCTGATCGGCTACGGCGTGGTGCTGGTGCTGACGATCCTCTTCATGCCGCGCGGCGTGGTCGGCACCATCGGAACCTGGTGGCGCAAGCGCGGCGCGGGCCGGCCCCGCGCGAAGAGCGCCGCCCCCGAGGCCCCCGAGTCCCCCACCGCGAAGCCCGGAGGCGACCTATGAGCGCCAGCATCCTGAGCACGTCCTCGCTGGCCAAGCGCTTCGGCGGCCTCGCGGCCGTCGACGACGTCTCCTTCGACGTCGCGCGCGGCGAGATCTTCGCCATCATCGGACCGAACGGCGCCGGCAAGTCGACGCTGCTCAACCTGATCTCGGGCCTGCTCGCGCCCACGGCCGGCACCGTCGCGCTCGACGGGCGCGACCTGAGCGGCCTCGCCACCGCCGAGCGCTGCCACCTGGGGCTGGGCCGCGCCTTCCAAGTGGTGCAGCCCTTCCCCGAGATGACCGTCCGCGAGAACGTCCTGGTCGGCGCGATGTTCGGCAAGCCCGGCGTCGGCCGCAGCGAGGCCGAGCAGCGCGCCGACGAGGCGCTCGGGCTGGTCGGCCTCGACGGGCGCGCCGACGACGACGCCGAGGACCTGACGCTGATGGAGGAGAAGCGGCTCGAGATCGCGCGCGCGCTCGCGACCCGGCCGACGGTCCTGCTGCTCGACGAAGTGATGGCGGGCCTGCGCCCCGCCGAGGCGCGCGCGACCGTGGCGCTGATCAAGCGGCTGCGCGACACCGGCCTGACGATCGTGTTCATCGAGCACGTGATGCCGGTGGTGCGCGACCTCGCCGACCGGGTGCTGGTGATGAACTACGGCAAGGTC
>JAABSI010000009.1:0-24127 GCA_011390455.1 Trueperaceae bacterium | reverse complement strand
GATCATCGGCGCCAACGGCGCCGGCAAGACGACCCTGCTGCGGGCGCTGACCGGCCTCATCCCCATCCGCGGCGGCTCGGCGAAAGCGCTCGGCGTGCCGCTCAAGGGACGCAGCGCCGCGAAGGTCGTGCGCGGCGGCGTCGGGCACGTGCCCGAGGGCCGGCAGTTGTTCCCGCTGATGACCGTGCGCGAGAACCTCGATTCGGGCGCCGACTACCTGCCTGCGGCCAAGGCGAACGCCGAGCGCAACCGCAGCTTCGTGTACGAGCTCTTCCCCAGGTTGCGCGAGCGCGCCCTGCAGCTCGCCGGCACCCTGTCGGGCGGCGAGCGCCAGATGGTCGCCATCGGCCGCGCGCTGATGTCCCAACCGAAGCTGCTGCTGGTCGACGAGCCCTCGCTGGGCCTGTCGCCGGCCCTCTCCACGGCGGTGTTCACCGCGCTCGCACAGATCAACGCCGAGGGCACCACCGTCGTCCTGGTCGAACAGAACGTGCAGCGCTCGCTGCAGCTCGCGGACCACGCGGTCGTGCTCGAGACCGGCGAGGTCGTCCTGCGCGGCACCGGCCCCGAGTTGCTCGCGCACCCGCGGGTGAAGGAGGCGTACCTCTCGCTATGAACCGCCCCCACCCGCACGAAAGGAACCTCCGATGAACCTGACCGGAAAGGTATGCGTCGTGACCGGCGGCGCCCGCGGCATCGGCCGCGCGATCGTCGAGACCTACGCCAAAGCGGGCGCCCGCGCCGTCATCGCCTTCGACATGGCGTTCGACGGCTTCGAGGAGGTCACCGCGCAATACGCGTCGGTGAAGCCCGTGGTCCTCGACGTCACCGACGGCGCCGCGGTGCAGGCCGCGATCGAGCTCATCCGCACCGTCGAGGAGCGCATCGACGTGCTCGTCAACAACGCCGGGATCACGCGCGACGCGCTCGTCCAGAAGATGACCGACGACGACTGGGACGCGGTGATCGCCGTGAACCTCACCGGCGTCTTCAAGATGACCCGCGCGGTGGGGCCGATCATGATGGAGCAGGGCGCCGGCTCGATCGTCAACATGACGAGCGTCGTCGGGCTCGCCGGCAACGTCGGGCAGTCCAACTACGCCGCCTCCAAGGGCGGGGTGGTCGCGCTGACCAAGACCTGGGCCAAGGAGCTCGCCCGGAAGGGCGCGAAGGTGCGCGTGAACGCGATCGCCCCCGGCTTCGTCAAGACGCCCATGACCGAGAAGGTCCCCGAGCACATCCTCGAGGCGATGACCGCCAAGACGCTGCTCGGTCGCATGGGCGAGGCGCAGGACATCGCGGACGCCGCGCTCTGGCTGGCGAGCGACGCGTCGAGCTACGTCACGGCGCAGGTGATCAGCGTGGATGGTGGGTTGGTGCTCTGATATGGGTTGAACTTCGCCGAGTGGGCATGAAAGGACCGTGACTCGTCGAGGGTCCAGCCCTTTCGTTCGTGGGGTGCATTGGTGGCGTGCGGGTCGGTGCTCGACGCGTTTTGAGTCCAGGACGCGGCGAGGTCGCTTCGCGACCGAGCGTGGCCGGTAGGAGCACCTCGACGCGGCGTTGGTCGAACCTTGCAATCTTAAAGTCGAGCTTTTGATTTGCAAGGTTCGACCAACCCCCCCCGAACGACGTCGCCTGCCTTCGAGTGGGCCCCGGCGGAGGATGGCGTACCGTGTTTCGGCCCCGTGCGCGCCGCCCTCGAAGCCGAGGCGCCGGTAGAAGTCGACCGTTGCGTTGCCCCGGACCCTACGGCCGCAGCTCCTGCGCCAGCGCGATGAGGATGCCCTCGGGGCCGCGGACGTAGCAGAGCCGGTGGCTCTCTCCGTACTGCGCCACCTCGCCGACGAGCTCGGCTCCGTGCTCGACGAGGTTCGCCAGCGTGTCGTCGAGGTCCTCGACCGCGAACATCACGCGGAGGTACCCCAGCGCGTTCACCGGGGCGCGGCGGTGGTCCGCGACGACCGGCGGCGCGAGGAACCGCGACAGCTCGACCCGGCCGTGGCCGTCCGGCGTGCGCATCATGGCGATCTCGACCCGCATGCCGGGCAGACCGGTGACCCCTTCGGCCCACGCCCCTTCGACCGGCCCGCGCCCCTCGAGCTCGAGGCCGAGCGCGGCGAAGAAGGCGATGGCGGCGTCGAGGTCCTCGACCACGATGCCGACGTTGTCCATCCGCTGGACCGGCATGGTGGCCGAACGATACGCAATGACCGCTGCCTGTGCCAGCGCGCTCGTGGCGAAGGCGAGGACGAGCACGAGGCTCAGGATGACGGGCGTTCGGGTGCGCCCCGGCTCAGCGCCGGATGATCCGGGCGCGCATCACGGCGAAGACGAGAAGCGCGACCACCGCCAGAGCACTCGACACGCGCGGATCGAGCATCGCCGTGAACAGAACCAGGAAGGCTGCGATCACCGCCATCGTGGACTCCGTGTTCGCTCGCATCACCAACCTCCTGAACGGTGCCGCGTGGACCCACCCCACGCGGGCCTCCTCGCGACGAGGAGCCTTCGGCCGGAGCCGGAGTTCCCTTCCATCGTAAAGCGGGCGCGCAGCGGGGGCGGCGGACTGGCGGGACGGCGCGGTGCGCGCACTCTGCTACAAGGAGTTCGTGCTCGGTGCAGCGGCACGTACGTCGACCCCGCACGTCGACACCGATAACCTGACCCATGCCCTTCGATCTGTCCCTATGGGGCCTACCGGCCCTGGTCGCCGCGTTCGCGGGCGCTGCCGTGCTGATCTCCATCGCCGGGGTGACGGTGGTCACGCGGGCCGACGAGATCGCCGACCGCACGGGCCTCGGCGAAGCCATCGTCGGCGCGCTCATCCTGGGCGGCGCCACCTCGCTCGCCGGCCTCGTCGCCTCCGTGACCGCCGCCTGGCAGGGGCACCCGTCGCTGGCGATCTCCAACGCCATCGGGGGGATCGCCGTCCAGACCGCCTTCCTCGCCATCGCCGACATCACCTACCGGCGCGCGAACCTCGAGCACGCCGCAGCGTCCACGACCAACCTGAGCCTCTCCGCGCTCCTCGTCGCCCTGCTGTCGTTCTTGCTGGTGACCTCGTTCGGCCCGGACCTGACGCTCTGGGGGGTGCACCCTGCGTCGATCGTGCTCGTGCTCGCGTACGTCACCGGCCTGCGCATGGTCGACCACGCGCGCAGCGAACCGATGTGGTTCCCGCGGAAGACGGACCTGACGGTGCCCGACGTACCGTCCAGGGACCACGGGGGTCGCGAGCGCTCCAGCGCCTGGGTCTACGGGACCTTCGCGCTCGCCGTGGCGGCGCTCGGCGCGGCGGGGTACCTCGTCACGCAGTTCGGCATCGCGGTGGCCGACCGCACCGGCCTCGACGACACCGCCGTCGGCGGGCTCCTGGTCGCGACCGTGACGTCATTGCCCGAGCTCGTCACCACCATCACCGCGGTGCGGCGCAAGGCGCTCACCCTCGCCGTCGGCGGCATCATCGGCGGCAACGCCTTCGACACGCTCTTCCTCGCCGCCTCCGACCTCGCCTACCGCGAGGGGTCGCTCTTCCACCGCTTCAACCAGCAGGACCTCTTCGTCGTCGCCGTCACCATCTTGATGACCGCGGTCCTCCTCCTCGGCCTCTTGCGGCGCGAGCGGGCCGGGGTCGCCACGATCGGCTTCGAGAGCGTGTTCATCCTCGTCCTGTACGTGGCGGCGGTGCTGGTCATGCTGTGACGCTCGGTCGCGCGGTGCGGCGCAACCGAGATCGCTTCCTCAGCGTCCGAAGCTCTCCTTGGCCTTCTCCACGAGGGCCCCCAGCTTCGATTTCCCGTCGTCGATCTTGCTCTGGAGCGCCTCGATCTGCTCGTTCAGCTCGATCTGGGCGTCCGCGGAAGCACCCCTGGCCTGCGCTTCGAGCTTGTCGACCTCGGCGCGCCATTCGTCGAGCTGTGCCTGCATCTTCTGCTTCTCGAGTTCCTTGTCGCTCATATGTTGCTCCCTTCGAGTGGTCGCTTACGTGATCCTCGCGGCTGCCGCCAGCGTACCATTGCGTTCATCAACCAAGGATGTGCGCGGGTTCGACCGCACCATGAGCTCAATCCAACGAGCGCACGAAAGCGAGCAGCGTCTCGGCCGTCTGCCGCTGCTGCTCCTCGCGGTCGATCGTCGCCGTACCGTCGCCCGCCTGCGGGCCGTAGTGGCCGAAGCCCGCGTGGTTGCCGCCGTCGATGACGACGAGCTCGCTGCCGGGCGGAAGCCGCGCCATCGACGCCTCGAAGCCCTCGGGCTGCGTCAGCCCGTTCTCGGTGCCGTACGTCGAGACGGCCTCGATCGGCAGCGCCGACAAGTCGGTGGCCTCGGCCGGGAACGAGGCCAGGAAGGCGATCCCGTCGACGGCGGCGGGATCGCCCTTGACGAACTCGGCCGCCATCGCGCCGCCCAGCGAGTGCCCGCCGATCACCCAGGTGCCCACCTGCGGGAAGGCCTCGATCACGGCGGCCGCCCGCCCGATGCCGAACACGGCGAGATCGAGCGGCATCGGGACGATCACCGCCAGCACGCCGCCGTCCGCGAGCCGCTGCATCAGCGGCGCGTAGGCGGCGGCGTCGACCAGGCCCCCCGGGTACAAGACGAACCCCGCGGTCGGCGCCTCGGCCGGCTCGAACACGATCCAGCCGCGCACGGACTCGGCGCGCTCGGCCACCGCGAGCGCCTCGGGGAAGGCCGCGTACCGGGCGGTCCGGGTCCAGCCGTAGAAGCCGCCCACGATCAGGGCGAGGACGGCCGCCACCACGACGATCGCGGTCTTCACGCGGCGGCTCATGCGTCGGACCCTAGACCCTGGCCGCCCCGCGGACGGGTCTCGATGCGCTCGCCGAAGCCGTCGATCAGGATGGCGGCCAGCTCGTCGCGCGCGCCGGGTACCGGATGGATGGTGCCGATCAAGCCGTACATGGACGGGACCCCTCTCCGTCGCGGTCGACCGCATGGTCGCTCGTCGCGCCGGCGGCCATCGTACGCGGGCGGCGACGACCCGAGGCTTGACCTGAGGGGACGCATGACCTAAGTTCGGAGCACCCGAACCCATCACCCGTCGCAGTTCGCTCCTGCGATCGTGGTCGCCCTCGCGGCGGGGAGCCGCGAACACACCCGGTGGGGACGGCACCATGGTCGCGCGGAACGCGCACCCGGTGCCGGCGGGCGGGAAGGGCGGCGCCATCTCGCGGCGCCGACCATTGAGCCCAGGACCGCGAGGCTGCATGGCGCAAGGAGACGGTATGCCGAAGTTCCTGTTCCGCGGTTCGTACAGCCAATCAGGCATCAAGGGCGTGTTGAACGAGGGGGGCTCGCGACGAAGAGACGTGGCCGCCGCGCTCGCCGAGAGCCTCGGAGGCAGCCTCGAGGGGTTCTACTTCGCGTTCGGGTCCCACGACTTCTACGCGATCGGCGATCTCCCCGACAACGCGGCTGCGATCGCTTTGGCGGCCACGGTCGGGGCGTCCGGCGCCATGAGTTCGTTCGAGACCGTGCCGCTGCTGACGCCGGAAGAGGCCGACGAGGCCGTACGGCGCAGCGCGAGCTACCAGCCGCCGGGCTCCTGAGCTTCCGGCGCCGTGGGCTCGCGTTGGCGGCGCGAGCCCACGGCGCGCCCAAGCGCGATCGTTCGTCGCGACGTCAAGCGGCGTTCAGGATCGGGGCAAGGGCGACGTCCATCGCTTGGGCCGCCGCCACGGTATTGCCGAACAGCGCGTACAGCACGCCGTTCGCCGGATCGAAGCGCGATCGGAAGAAGACGCCGGGATCCTCACCCACCATCGTGTACGCATCGGACCGCCCTTCGCGCCGGGCGATCCAGAGGCCGTAACCGTAGTGCTGCTCGGCGGCGTCGGGACCGGTGCCCCAGTACGGCGTGAGCATCCGTTCGAGCGTCGCGGCACCCACGAGCCGCTGCCCGAGCAGCGCGTCCCACAGCCGGGCGAGGTCGCCCGCGGTCGTGTACGCGCCGCCGTCGGCGCCGCCGACGATCGGGATCGCGTAGGCGTTCGTGCGCCAACCGCCGTCGGCCGTCGGCAGGTACCCACGGGCCGTCCCGCCCGGCAGCCGGTCGAGGGCGAAGAAGCCGCTCGACGCCATCCCACAGGCCTTCAGGACGTGCCGCTCGACGTACGTGGCGAACGGCATACCGGAGGCCTGCTCGATCGCCAACCCCAGCAGCACGTACCCCGCGTTGTTGTAGGTCCACGCCGAGCCCGGTGCGGCCTTCATGGGGAGGTGCGCGAACAACGGCACGAAGTCGCTCGGGGTGCGGAAGCCGTACATCGGGCGCTCGCGCCAGAGCTCCTCGTAGTCGTCCATGACGGCCTCGTCGAAGTAGTCGGGGATGCCGGCGCTGTGGGTCAGGAGGTGGTGGAGCGTGACCTCCGGGTCGATGCCCGGCAGCGCCACGTCGACGCAGTCCACGAGGCGCGCGTCGAAGTCGAGCCGCCCCTGCTCCACCAACCGGGCGACCGCGATCGCGGTCAAGGTCTTGGTGCCCGACGCGATCCCGAAGCGGGTGGCGACGGTGTTCGGGATCCCCTCGGCGCGGTGGGCGAGCCCGAACGCCTTTTCGAGCACGACCTCGCCATGCTCCCGCACGGAGATCACGCCCGAGAACGGCTCGCGCGCGTGCTGGCGCTCGATCGCGTCGACGAGGGCCCGCCGGTCGAGGGTCATGCGCCGATCCGCCTCGAAGCCGCGACCATGCCCGCATCCTAGCGGTCGGGCCGGCGCGCGCCGGCCCGACCGCGTCGACTCGAGGCGAGTCCCCCGAAGCCCTAACCCCCGTTGGACGGGTCGTTCATCGCCCGGACGCGCGAGATGCGGTTGGCCGGGATGTCGAGGCAGCGCGCATGCTCGCGGATGACGTCCGCACCGTCGGCCACGTAGACGCAGTAGATCTTGTCGTCGGTGACGAAGCTCTCGATCCATTGCACGTCCGGTCCGAGGTCGCGGAGCACGGCGTTCGATTCGCGCGCGGCCCGCTGGAGCTCCTCGTGGGATGCGGCGCCGGCTCCTGGGATGTCGCGCTCGATGACGAACTTCTTCATGGCGTTCTCCCTTCTCCGGTCCGTACCGGTAGTATGTATTATGCGTACCGACGGTACGGACGTCAAGGACGGAGGTGCGATCTCGATGGCCACGGCAACCTCGAAACGCGTCGAGCAGGGCGACGCGACCCGGTCCACCCTGCTCGTCGTCGCCCGCCGGCTCTTCGGAACGAGCGGCTACGCCGCGACGTCCCTCCAAGGCATCGTCGACGCCGCGGGCGTGACCAAAGGCGCCTTCTACCACCACTTCGCCACCAAGCAGGAGCTCTTCCTCGCCGTATTCGAGCAGGTCCAACGCGAGATCGGCCGGAAAGCCTTCGTCGTCCACCTCGACCACGAGCATCCCGAGACCGGCCCGGGCGCCCCCGGCCCCGCCGTACGCGATCTGTCCGCCGAATCGAACGAGCAGGTCTGGGACCACCTGCTGGTCGGCTGCCGCACCTACCTCGAGCTGCACGCGCATCCCGAGGTGCAGCGCATCGTCCTGATCGACGGTCGAGCGGTCCTCCCCTGGACCGAATGGCACCGGATCCACAACGACCACGGCGTGACCCTGCTGCGGGCCGACTTGCGTCGGGCGCTCAATCGGCGACTGATCCGTGACCTACCGCTCGCGACGGTCGCGACGCTGCTCTCGGGTGCACTCCACGAGGCGTGCATCCTGATCGCGCACGCCGACGACGCCGACGCGGCGATCGCGGCGTCGATGGCCGTCGTGGCCCACTTCCTGCACGGGCTCCGTGCCGATACGTCCGAGCTGCTCGGGGATGAAGCCAGGCGGCCGACCTAACGATCGCCGGCCGGCGCCGAGGGCGCGCGCGCCGCGGCGCGCAGCAGCTCCTCCGCCACGATCCCCTCCGCCACCTTCGCCACGGGACCGAGCATCGTCATCTCGAAGCCGGCGCCGACCCCGATCGCCAGCTCGCCCCCCGGCATCGCCACGGCCACGTCCGGATCGCACCGGCCCAACCGCACGGCCGCCGCGGCGGCGGCGCAGGCGCTGCTCCCCGACGCCAGGGTGTAGCCGGCGCCGCGCTCCCAGATCTCCATCTGAAGGCGGTGCCGGTCCACCACGCGAACGAACTGGACGTTCGTGCGGCGCGGGAACGAGGGGTGCGCCTCGAGCGCCGGCCCCAGGCGGCGGGCCAGCGCCTCGGTCGGCGCGTCGACGAACACGACGCAGTGCGGGTTCCCCACCGTCACCCCGGTGACGCGCAGCCGCTCCCCCGCCACCTCGAGCGCCTCGTCCACGACCTCGCGGCGCGGTCCCGCGACCGGGATCGCCTCGCTGTCGAAGCTCGCCGCGCCCATGGCGACGAACACGGTGCGGCCGGCCTCCCGGACCTGGCAGCGGACCGGGCCGCCCCGGGTGGTCACCTCGAAGGGCGTATCGGCCACCCGACCGCGGTCCCACAGCCAGCGCGCGAAGATGCGCAGCCCGTTGCCGCTCTTCTCCGCCTCGGAGCCGTCCGGGTTGACGATGCGCACGACCAGGCGACCGTCCGGCGTAGCGTCTTCGACCAGGACGCCGTCGGCGCCGACGCCGCGCTGGCGGTCGCAGATCGCGCGCACGACTGGCGCCGTCACGTCGACCTCCCCCGGCTCCAGCACGAGGTAGTCGTTCCCCAGGGCTTGGTACTTGGCGAACCTCATCGCCTCGGATCGTACGCGGGCGTGGCGCGCCGCTACCGGGCCGGCGTCGGCCGCAGCCCCCTGCGTACCGCGGCGCCCGCGAGGGGCCCGAGGATGACCGCCATGGACAGCATGGGCAGGAAGTCCTTCGGGTTCACCGTGTAGACCGTCAAGACCAGCGGCAGCATGATCAGCACGGCCACCACCAACCCGTTCAGGAACGAGTTCTCGAACAGGGTCGTCTTCGCCATGAACAGGACCGCCACCAGCCAGAAGACGACGATGGCCACCATGTTGAGCAAGGGGGCGCCGACCATCACCAGCGGGATGAGATCCAACAACCCCGCCACCAGCCCCACCACGAAGATCACCCATGCATCCTTCATCCGGAACGCCTCCATCTCGTCCGCCGGTTGTACCCCACCGCGAAACACCCCGGGGGGGCATTCGGCCCGGCCGGCACGCGCCACGTACGCGGGCGCACGCCGTCCCACACGTTCCTGGGGTTCAGGGTTCGAGGCCGAGCGCCTCCATGACGCGCCTCGAGAGCGCCTCGGCCGACGCACCCGGGGCCCTCGCGACCACGGAGATGCCTTGCTCGCGCGCCTCGCGATCGATCGTCGCGCTCATGCGCTCGTTGAAGGTGAGGAACGTCGCCCAGCGCTCCGCCCCGTCGGGCAGACCCTCGACGGCGCGGCGCATCCCGGCCCGGTCTTCCTCTTCGGCCCAGAGCCGCCGGCTCTCGGCATCGTCGACCGTGAGGCAAGCGATGCGCGTGGGGTCGACCGCCGCCGCGAGGACCGATGGGTGCGTGATCCCGCCGTCCACCAGCACCGGGCGGTCGCCGAAGCACTCGCCGAGGTCCTGCGCCACGAGGTCCAGGAACTCGGCGTTCGTGGCCCGGTTCAGGTCGTCGAAGGCCGCCCATGGCAGCGAGAGCACCCAGGCCAGGCCGTCGCCGCGCTTGAACCAGGCCGTGCTCGCGGGGTGGCGCGACGCCGAGTACCGGCTCATGTAGCGCCCGTACACGTGCTCGTCCATGTCGTAGACGGGCACGCCCGTCCAGCGCGAGATCGTGCGGCAGACGGTGGACTTCCCCGAGCAGGCGCCGCCGATCACCCAGCGGAGCCCGTGGACCGGCGCGAGCCGTTCCGCCGCCGCTCGGAGGAGCGCGCGATCGACCTCGAACGTGGGTGGCTTCACCTCGCGTCGCCGCCCATCACCGCGCACCTTGCGCGCGCCGACGGACGAAGCCGGCGGCGAATCCCGCCAGCGCGACGAGGAGGCCCGCCCACCGGATCAGCGAGGCGACGCGCGCGTGGTGCGCGTAGTCGGCCGCCATGGCCGGCGTCGGATCCTGGTAGGGGATACCGGCGAACGCCACGTCGTAGACGAAACCACCGAAGAAGATCCCCAGGCCGGTCGCCATCAGGAGGATGGGCAAGGATCGGTGCACGGTTCCTTCAAGACTGACACGCGGCGCGCGGCGCACCCCCTTCCCCGCGTCCCTTGACGCTCCACGGAGCGGGGCCTAGCGTGAACCCGAACCCGACCGCCGAGAGGAGCCCCTCGATGAACGACGCCGAACGCCCCGTCCCCACGCTCGAGGAGGCCCTGCGCACGCCGTGCACCCACCGCGATATGGCGCTCGCGCTCGAGCCGATGCCCAACTTCAGCTCCACCCCGGGCGGCCCGCACGGACAGCCGCTCGCCTTCTGGGCCGCGTGGGACCTCGCCGATCGGCCCCGCCGGATCGCCCTGCTCGTCGACGACTGCCAGGAGGAGTACCGGCCGTACGCCGGCGAGATCCTCCCGAACGTGACCCGGCTCGTCGATGCCTTCCGGGCCGCGCGCGCGCGGAGCGACGGCGTCCGCATCGCCTGGAGCGCCTGGAGCCGGTCCTTCGACGACGGCATCGCCAACGCCATGGACCGCTGGTACGGCCCGCGGGGCCTGCGCCCCGAGGAGCCGGAGAACGCGGCCTACGTCTTCACGGGCTCCGCCGGGATGAAGCCGCTGGCCGAGATCGCGCCGACCGCGGCGGAGGAGGCCGACGGCTGGTTCTACTTGGGCAAGCACCTCGACATGTTCTGGACCTTCGACGAGCGGGGTGCCTCGTACCTGGACGAGAAGCTCGAGGCGGAGGGCATCGACACGATCGTCATCGTCGGCCTGTGGACCGACGAGTGCGTCCTCAGCACCGCCTACGCCGGTAGCTCGCGCGGCTACGACGTGGTGGTCGTCGGCGACGCGGTCGCCACGGCCACGGCCAACCAAGAGGCGGCCTTGACGATCGCCAACAGCACCGTCGCCAAGGTGCTGTCGACCGACGACGTCCTGCGCTACCTCGAAGACGACTTCGTCGCGGGCGAACCCGGGGCCGTCAAGGGGACCGAGCACCCGGACGGACGGAAGCCGGGCTGACCGGCGGCTAGCGGTCGGCCAAGCGCCCGAGCGTGCTCTCGAGCGATCGCTTCAGCTTCCCCACGGCGCCGTCGACCGCGTCCTCGAGGGTGGCCGCTTGGTGGCTCACCACTTGGGGCTGGAGCCCGGCGACGCGGGCCTCGAGAAGGCAATCCATGTCCGCGGCACCGGACTTCTTGTCGCTGTTCCGATCGCGGAGGTGCACCTCCACGCGCGTGATCTGGTCGCCGAAGCGGTCCAGGGCGCCCGTCACTTGGGCCTCGATCCACTGGTTCTGGTCGCTGCTGCCTTCGATGTTGCTGTCCGTGTTGACTTGCACGAGCATGGGGTCACCCTCTTCGATGGCCATCCCTCGAGATCGGTCTCCAGGACGGCTCAGTAGCGGTAGATCGCGGCGATGCCGGTCTTGGTCGGCATCCGCTCGGTCGGCACGACGACGACGTCGCCGCCCATCTTCAGGGCCATCGTCCCCAGGTCGTCGAGCACGTCGTCGACCTCCGGGTGCTCCAGGTCGCCGAACGCGACGTCGCCGGTGGCGGCGTCGACGTGACCGGAGATCTCGCGGCGGGCCTCGATCAGCAGCGTGGCCACCCGCCCACCGACGACCGCCTTGGCGACCGCTTCCAGGTCGTCGTCGCCGAGCCCGTTGGCCCGCGCGGTGCCGAAGTCCTCGACCAGCGCGGCCAGGCGCGCCAGGTAGCGGGGCTCCATGACCTTCCAGGCGCGCTCGCGGAGCTCGTCGATCGACGCCAGGGCGTCCGGGTTGACGTCGATGCTCTCCTCGACCAGCGACGGGTTGCGGCTCACCTCGTGGAACAGGTGGTGGTGCTCGGGGAGCGCGGCCAGGATCAGCGGCAGACCGGAGGGCTGCGAGTGGTGCTCGAGCACCCCCTTGTCGATGACGCGGAAGAAGCGCTCGGCGTCGATGTCGAGCTCCTCGCTCTTGCCGCCGTGACCATGGTGCATGGACCCCTGCGAGGCGCCCTTGCCGCCGTACGAAGCGACGGTCAGGTGCGGCTCGGTCAGCTCATCGCCCAAGGCGTCCGTGAGCGTGCGCGGCACGTCCTCGTGCAGTTCGATCTCGTCCAGCGCGTCGCGGTTGCCCTCGTAGAGCTTGGCCTCCTGGCGGCTCAACCCGAGCACGTGGTACCGGTCGGCCGACTGCAGGATGCGAATCAGCGGCTTGGTGTGGAAGCTGTCCGCCACGACGGCCAGCTCGGCGACGGGCCGCTGGAGTCGGTACACCCGGAAGGTCCCCTTCGCGCCCAGCACCGCCAGCCCGTCGAGGGCGTGGTTCCAGAAATCGCGGTCGTCCTCCAGCGTGCGGAACGGCTCGAGCAACGACCGCGCCTCGTCCTTCGAGACCTGCTGGAGGAGCGACTCCTCGAGCGTCTTCAGGAGGTTCCCGAAGCGGATCGGGTCCTGCTGGTTGTCCGGATGGTGCCGATGCGTCGGCTGGTACAGCGAAAGGCACGGGGCCTCGACCTCGTCCAAGAGCCCTGCGGCAAAGTCTTCGTCGAGAATGTTCATTCCATCTCCTCGCTGGGGCGCACCGCGCGCCGAATGGCCGCGGGCCCGACGGCAACGCCGCCGATCGGAGGTCGTTCAGGACTGCACGCACCTCCGCGCCACCCCGTCCACGGTACACGCCGCCGCTCGCCATCCACGAGCAACGTGCACACCGCCGCGGCTCCCCGCGTCGTCGCGTGCCCACCGTAGGATGAACCCCATGCCCGCCGCGTCCCGACCGTTCCACCTGATGGCCAAACCGACGGGCGCGATCTGCAACCTCGCCTGCGACTACTGCTACTTCCTCAAGAAGGAGGAGCTGTACCCCGGCTCCTCGTTCCGCATGAACGACGACGTCCTCGAGCGCTTCGTCGACCAGATGCTCGTGGCGCAGCCCGGGCCCGAGGTCACCTTCGCGTGGCAGGGGGGCGAGCCGACGCTGATGGGGCTCCCCTTCTTCGAGCGCGCGGTGGCGCTCGCCGAGGCGCGGCGTCGGCCGCATCAACGCGTCGTCCACACGCTGCAGACGAACGCGACGCGACTCGACGACGCCTGGGGGGCGTTCCTGGCGCGCCACGGCTTCCTGGTGGGGGTGAGCCTCGACGGCCCGCGCGACCTGCACGACCGGTACCGCAAGGACAAGGGGGGCGGCGGCAGCTTCGACGCCGTCCTGCGTGGCGTGGCCGTGCTGCAGCGCCACGGCGTCGACTGGAACGCGCTCGTCACCGTCCACGCCGGCAACGCCCACGCTCCGCTCGATGTCTACCGCTTCCTGCGCGACGAGGCCGGCGCGGCTCACGTCCAGTTCATCCCCATCGTCGAGCGCGCCGACCCGTCGGGCGCGCAGCGCGGCACCGAGCTCACCGACCGCAGCGTGTCGGGCGCGGCCTACGGCGACTTCCTGCTCGCGATCTTCGACGAGTGGGTGCGGCGCGACGTCGGCCGCGTGTACGTGCAGGCCTTCGACGAGCTGCTGGGCAAGCACCTGGGCGTCTCCGGCGGCCTGTGCGTCCACCAGCCGACCTGCGGCGACGCGCTGGCGATCGAGCACACCGGCGACGTCTACGCCTGCGACCACTACGTCGAGCCCGACCACCTGGTGGGCAACCTGCTCGAGCTGCCGCTCGCCACGCTGGTCGACGCGCCGCGGCAACGCGCGTTCGGCGAGGCCAAGCGCGCCACGCTCACCGCGCAGTGCCGCCGCTGCCCGGTCCTCGAGTTCTGCCACGGCGGCTGCCCCAAGGACCGCGTGGGCGTGAGCGTCGACGGCGAGCCGGGCCAGCACCACCTGTGCGCCGGCTATTTCGCGTTCTTCACCCGCACCCAGCCGGCCATGCGCTGGATGGCCGACGCGTACCGCGCCGCGCAGGCGCCCGCCGGGGTGATGGCGGCCGTGCGGTCGGGGGTGCTGCAGCCGCTGCTCGACGGCTGACCACCGCCGCTACCGCGCTTCGTCCGCGGCGAGCGCGAACACGTACACCGCCGCCGGCCCGTCGTCCTCCACGCCGCCCAGCGCGCCGTAGAGCCCGCGAGCCGGGGCGTTGCCCACCTCGGTCGCCACCCACGCCTCGCGGCAGCCCAGCTCGCGGCCCCGCCGCACCAGCTCGCCCAGGACCGCCGCCCCGACGCCACGGCGCTGGAAGCGCCCGGCCACGCCGACCTCGACGACGAAGAGCTGCAGCGGCTTGTCCGGATGCGCGTACGCGACGCCGGACGCCATCCCGATCACGGTGCCGTCGGCGACGGCCACCGCGAGCAGGTGGTCGGGGTTCGCCAGGAACCGGGCGAGGTACTCGGGCCGGACCTCGTGGTCGAAGACGTCGTCCTCGACGCGCTCCAGCAGGGCGCGGTTCGCCTCGGTCACCAGGTGGACGGTGACGGCGGGCGGCAGCGTGCAACCGAACACGACCGTGCGGGCGCCATCGGCCTCGACCCGGTCGGGACGCCGCGTCAGCCCGGCCTTGGCGAGCACCCGCTGCGAGGCCGCGTGCGCCGGCGCGACGGTGGCGATCACGTCGGTGAGCCCGTAGCGCGCCTCGGCCGCCTCGAGCAGATGGCGCACCGCCTCGGTCGCGAGCCCCCGCCCCCACCAGGCGCGCGCCAGGGCGTATTTGACCTCCGCCTCCGGTTGGTCGCCGGGGTGCACCAATCCGGCGAACCCGACCAGCTCCCCCGTCGCGCGGTCCTCGAGCGCGAACATGCCGTAGCCGCGGCGCGCGTAGTTGCGGGCCGTCACGTCGAGCCAGCGGTCGGCGTCCGCCTCGGACAGGGGCGTGCCGTCGCCCACGTACCGCATCGCCCCGGCGTCGGCGTAGACCTCGAGCAGGGCGTCGCGGTCCGCGGCGACCCAGTGCCGGCAGCGCAGGCGCGGCGAGACGAAGACGGTGGGGGCGTCGGCGGGGGACGGCGGCAGCGCCGACGCATCCACGGCTACCCCGCCGCCCGCGCCTGCATCTGCAGCGCGAGCATGCGCCAGCCATCGTCGCGCTTCACGTAGACCGAGGTGTACCGCAGGCTGGAGACCGACTCGGTCCCGTCCGCACGCCCGAACCTCAGGTCCGCCGTGGCGAAGACGAGCGCGACCGAGCCTTCGATCCGCACGGTGCGTTCGCGGATCGTCTGGCCGACCATGTTCATCTGCAGGACGTTCTGGATGAGCGCTTCTTTGTCCGACGTGGTGCCGGTGCTGGCGTTGTACACGAAGGCGTCGTCGATCACGCGGCGGAGCGCGGCCTCGTCGCGGCTCACTTCGGCGGCGACGTAGGCGTCTTCCGTGGCCAAGACGGCTCGCTCTTGAGTACTCGTGGTCGGTGGCGTCGGCATCGGGCCAAGATACCGTGGCCGCACGCGGCTCGGCCGAGCGGCGTGCGGATACCGACGATCGGACGCGGCGCAAGGGCCTCCACCCTTGGTGGGCGCTCGACGTCGTACGCTCCGTGAACCTGCACTCGTCCGTACGTTCCCGCCCGTTGGAGGTCCTCGATGCCGAACCGTCCGTCTCTTCGCCCGGTCCAGCGCCCAGCCCTTCGCACCCGCAGCGGGCTCGTCGCCGGTCTGCTCGCCGCGCTCCTCGCCGGCACGGCCGCCTGGGCACAGACCACGTTGGAAACGCTCGATCTCACTGGTTCGGTCGCGTTGGTGGAGGAGTACCGATGGTACCCGGGCACCACCGAACGGCAGCTGTTCCGGAGCTATGCGTTCGACGAGGGCGGCGTCGCCACCGAGCGCGTCGTCTACCTGTACAGCTTCAGCGACGATTCGCTCCGCGAGCGCCAAGTCACCCGATACGACGCCGGACGGCGGGTAGCCACGGTCGCCTACGACGCTGACGACCAGCCGACGGGCGAGACCGTCTACGGCTACGACGGCGATGGACGCCTGATCGAGGAGATCACGGTCGATGGCGACGGCGTCGAGAAGAGCAAGACCGCGTACGAACACGACGCCGCTGGCAACGTGGTGCGCATCACGCAGTACCGAGGCGGCGAGCTCGTCCGCACCGTCGAACGCGACTACGACCGCGACGGCGGTCTGCTCGAAGAGCGCCGGTTCGACGACGAGGGCCGGCTTCGTCAGATCGAGCGCTACGGCGTCCCTAGCCTCGAGCACGAGTACGTGCGGTACGACGAGGAGGGCGCGGTCGAGGCGACCGGCCGCGTGATCGAGAACGCGTACGGCACCGTTCTGATCGAGGTGCTCGACCCCGATGGGAACCTCGACGAGTCGTACGCGTGGACCTTCGACGCGCGCGGCCGCGTGCTCGAGCGCCGCAGCGTCTACGACGAAGGCCAGCGCGAGGATCTGCTGACCTACGCGTACGAAGACGACGACCGCGGCAACTGGGTCCGAGAGACCACCTCGGAGGACCTCGGCAACGGGCTCGAGGTGTACGAGATCCGGGAGCGCGTGATCACGTACCGCTGACCACGTCGAGCGCGTGGATGGCCCCGGCACCGCGCTCCTCACACGAACCCCCATCGTGGCCCGGGTACCCTCGCGACGAGGAGCGGCTCGTCGCGGCCCCGTCCAGACGCACTGGAACGCCCGGCCCGCGGCGCCGCGCCCGAGAAGGGGTCCGACATGCTCCGACGCACCGCGCTCGCCGTCCTCGGCGCCGCCGCGCTCACCACGACCGCGCTGGCGGCGCCGCCGCTCCTCGACACCGGCCCGCTGCCCCCGGGCGCCTGGCACCTGGTCGGCCTCGACGCCGACCCCAACCCGTGGCCGCGCGTCGAGGTCACCCTCGTCGTCCGCGAGGACGGCGCCACGGTGTCCGGATCGAACGGGTGCAACACCTTCGAGGGCGAGGTCGGCGGCACCGCCGACGCGCTCGAACTGGGGCCGCTGGCCACGACCCGGCGCTTCTGCGAGGGCGACGAAGCGACCGCCGAAGCGATCGTCGCGCGCGTACTGGGCGCGACCACGCGCGCGGACCTGGTCGCTGGCCGGCTCTACGTGCGCGGCGCGGGCCGCATGCTCGTCTACGCGCCGGCCGGCGACCCCGAGGACCCCGGCGTGCAGGGTGCGCCCCCGGTGGCGTCCTCGCAGGCGCTCGACCCCGCGCGCTTCGCGCCGATCGTCGAGGCGTCCGCCGCCAGCCGCGCCGCCTGGGTGCGCGACCCGCTCCAGGTCGCGCTGCTCTTCGTCGCCACCGAGTCGACCGGGCGGTCCACGGTCGTGCGGCAGGACGCCGCCGACGGCGCCACCACCGTCCGTCTGTGGTTCGACGGACTCATGGACGACTCCGTCCGGGCGCTCTGGTTCGAGGTCGACCTCGAGCGCGGCACCGACGGTGCCTGGCGGATCGCCTCGGGTCGGCAGGCGACGTGGTGCGCGCGCGGCGATGTCACCGACGCGTTGGTGGGTGGGCTCTGCCCCTGAGGTGGGGCCCCGCCGGGGGGTGATCGGGCTCCGGGTCGCCGAAGCCAGGGCCACCGCTCGGTACCCTCGCGCATGCGACGACCCGCCCCCGATCCCGCCGGTCCCGGTCAAGAGTCGGTCTGGGACTACCCGCGCCCACCCGCGCTCGATCCCTCGACCGAACTCGTCGTCGTGACCTTCGCTGGCACGACGCTCGCCGAGAGCCGGCGCGCCATCCGGGTCTTGGAGACCTCGCACGCGCCGGTCTACTACCTGCCGCCCGAGGACGTGCGGATGGACCTGCTCGAGCCGACCCCGCGGCGCACCTTCTGCGAGTTCAAGGGGCCGGCGGCCTACGCGGACGCGGTCGTCGGCGATCGCCGTGCCACCGGCGCGTGCTGGTGGTACCCCACGCCGACCCCGGGCTTCGCCGCGATCGCCGGGTGGATCGCCTTCTACCCCTCCCGGGTCGACCGCATCACCGTCGACGGTGAGGTCGTGCGCCCCGTCGGCGGCGACTTCTACGGCAGCTGGGTGACCTCGCGCGTGGCGGGTCCGTTCAAGGGCGGTCCGGGCACCGAAGGCTGGTAGGCGGACCTCTTCAGAAGCCCACGGCGGCGAGCCCCGCCGTCGTCGCCGCCCCCACGACCACCACCGCCCAGGGCGGCGCCTTCCACACGGCCAGCGCGCCGTAGGCCGCGAGCACCAGCGCCACGTCGCGCGGGCCGGCGACCGCCGCCGTCCACACCGGGTCGTAGAGCGCCGCGAGCAGCAAGCCGACCACTGCGGCGTTGACGCCCACCAGCGCGCGCCGCACCGCGCGGCGCCGGCGCAACGTTTCCCAGAAGGGCAGCACGCCCAGCAGCAGCAGGAACGACGGCACGAAGACCGCCACCAACGCGATCGCCGCGAACCCGACGCCTGCGGCCCCGGGCGCCATCGAGGCGCCCAGGAAGGCCGAGAAGGTGAACAGGGGGCCCGGCACCGCCTGCGCCGCGCCGTAGCCGGCGATGAAGGTGCCGTCGTCGACCCAACCGGCCGGCACCACCTCGGCCTGGATCAAGGGCAGCACCACGTGGCCGCCGCCGAACACGAGCGCGCCGGTCCGGTAGAAGGCGTCGGCGACGCCCACCGCCTGCGACCTGCTCGCCTCGCGCACCACGGGCAGCGCCACCAGCAGCGCCGCGAAGACCGCCAGCAGGACGGCGGCGGCGCGGCGCGGCAGGCCGCCGGGCGCCGGCGCCGCGGCCCGCCGGCCACCGGTCTCCGGGGCGGGGGGCGGCAACCAGGTCAGCCCCAGCAGGGCGCCGCCGGCGATGATCGCCACCTGCGCGAGCGCCCCGGTCCACACGAGCGCCACCATCGCCGCGGCGAGCGCCACCGTGATCCGCGGCGCGTCGGGCGTGAGCTTGGTCGCCATGCCCCACACCGCGTGCGCGACCACCGCGACCGCGACGATCCTGAGACCGCCCAGCCAGGCGGCGCCCTCGACGCTGCCCACCGCCTGCACGCCGAAGGCGAACGCCACGAGCGCGATCGCCGAGGGCAGCGTGAACCCCAGCCAGGCCGCGAGCGCCCCGGGCAGACCCGCGCGGCGGTACCCCAGCCCGATGCCCACCTGCGAGGACGCCGGCCCCGGCAGGAACTGGCAGAGCGCGACCAGGTCGGCGTACGCGCCGTCGTCGAGCCAGCGGCGGCGCTCGACGCACTCGGCGCGGAAGTAGCCGAGGTGGGCGACCGGCCCGCCGAACGAGGTCAGGCCCAAGCGGGTGAAGACGGCGAGGACCTCGAGGAAGGTGCCGCGGGGGGCGGCGGGCTCGGCCACGGCGCGCACGGTACCGCAGGTCCGTTGCCGTCGCGCGAGCGAGGCGCCACCCCTATGCTGGACGCGTGGACCTCCCCCGTGCGCTGGCCGCCGGGGTGCGCCGTCGGCCACGACACGAGGTGGCGCGATGAAGTGGGAAGACCGTGGACGCAGCAAGAACCTCGACGATCGCCGCGGGCGCCGGAGCGTCGGCGGCCGCACGGCGATCCCGCTCGGGATCGGCGGCGTACTCCTGGTGTTCGCGCTCAGCGCCCTCACCGGCACCGACCTGTTCGCGCTCCTCGGTCTGAGCCCGGGCGGGGGCGGCGGGGCGCCCGCGGGCCCCCCGGCCACCCAGCAGGAGCTCGCGCTCGAAGAGGAGCACGTGCGCTTCGTCTCGTACGTCCTGGACGACGTCCAAGCGACCTGGAGCGACGTCTTCGAGCGCAGCGATCTGGCGTACCAGGACGCCACGCTCGTGCTGTACCGGGACGCGGTGGAGTCCGGTTGCGGCATCGCCCCTTCGGCCTCTGGACCCTTCTACTGCCCGACCGACGGCGGCATCTACCTCGACCTCTCGTTCTACGAGACGCTCCGCGAGCGCTACGGGGCGCCCGGCGACTTCGCCGAGGCGTACGTCCTCGCCCACGAGATCGGGCACCACGTTCAGAACCTGCTCGGCACGATGGCCGAGGTGCGCCAGCAGCAGCAGGCGCGCCCGAACACGGCCAACGAGTGGTCGGTGGCGCTCGAGCTGCAGGCCGACTGCTACGCCGGCGTGTGGGCGGCGTCGGCGGAGGCGCGCGGCATCATGGAGCACGGCGACCTGGAGGAGGGGTTGAACGCGGCGGCGGCCGTCGGCGACGACCACCTCGCCGGTCGCGCGGGGCGCATCCCGAACCAGGAGACCTTCACCCACGGCACCTCCGCGCAGCGGACGCAGTGGTTCCGGACCGGCTTCGAGACGGGCGACCCGACCGCCTGCGACACCCTCTCCGCGAACTGATCGAAGGTCCTCGGTGGGGTTCGCACCCGCGCGGTGCGACCTCGACGCCGCGGTAGCGTGGCGCCGTCCCCGACCCCCCGCGCGATCGCCCCACGCACCCAGGAGCCCCCATGCCTCAGCTCGACGACGCCCTCGCCCGCATCGACGCCCGCCTCGAGGAGGAACGCGCTTCGCTCCTCGACCTCAGCCACCGCATCCACGCCCACCCCGAGGTCCGCTTCGAAGAGGTCCAGGCCGCCGCCTGGCTGACCGAGGCGCTGGAGGCGCGCGGGTTCGCCGTCGAGCGCGGCGTGGGCGGGCTGCCCACCGCCTTCCGCGCCCGCCTCGAAGGCCGCGGCCCCGGCCCCACGGTGGCCGTCCTGTGCGAGTACGACGCGCTCCCCGGCCTCGGCCACGCCTGCGGCCACAACGTGATCGCCACCATGGGCGCCGGCGCCGGCTTCGCGCTCGCGCCGCTGATGGAGGGGTTCGACGGGACGCTGCTCGTGCTCGGCACGCCCGCCGAGGAGGGGGGCGGCGGCAAGGTGGTCCTGCTCGAGGCGGGCGTCTTCGACGGCGTCGACGCCGCGATCATGATCCACCCCTACAAGTCGAGCCACCCAAGCATGGGGACGCTGGCGAGCACCAAGTGGGACGTGGCCTTCCGTGGCGTGCCGGCGCACGCGGCGATGGCGCCGCATCTGGGGCGCAACGCGCTCGACGCAGTGCGCCTCGCCTTCGCCGGCATCGACGCGCTGCGCCAGCAGGTCCGCGACGACGTGCGCATCCACGCGATCGTCACCGACGGCGGCGCGGCGGCGAACATCATCCCCGAGACGGCCTCGATGAACGCCGTCGCCCGCGCGAAGGACGCGCGCTACCTGTTCGACGACCTGGTGCCGCGCCTCGAGGACGTCTTCCGGGGCGCCGCGCTGATGACCGGGACCGATCTGACGATCACGCCCTCCTCGCGCCCGTACCTCGAGATCGTGAACAACGCGCCGCTCGAAGCGGCCTTCACGCGCCACGCGACGCGCCGCGGGCGGAGCGTGGCGCCCTACGACATGGCCGACGGCACGGGCTCGACCGACATGGGCAACGTCTCGCAAGCGGTCCCCGGGCTGCACGGGATGCTCGACATCGACGACGCCGCGATGCCGCACACGGCCGCCTTCGAGGTCGCGGCGGGATCGGCGCGCGGCGACGCCACCGTGCTCGATGGCGCTGCGGTGCTCGCGGGCATCGCGGCGGAGCTCTTCCTGGACGCCGACCTGATGGCCGAGGCGAAGGCGGCCTTCGCGAAGGCGACCGGACCGGCACCTCGAGGCTGAGCGGGGCAGCGGTGCAATCCGGGGCGGCCGGCCGGGGTGGTGTGCCTCGGCGCACTGCTCAGCGAACCTTGCAAATCTAAAGTTCGACTTTGGATTTGCAAGGTTCGAGTACGTCCTCGAACACGAGGCCTCCCGCGTCGGTCAGGCCGTCGGTCGGTCAGGATGTCGGCCGCTCAGTCGTCGACCGCGCCGAACCAGATCCAGAAGACCTGGGCGCCGCTCGGGCCGGCGACGGCCCAATGCGCCTCGCCGGCCGGGATGAGGGTCACGTCGCCGCCGCCGACCTTAAAGGCGGCCGCGCCCGACTCCCCGGTGAGCGAGCCCGACACGATGAGCGACAGCTCGTCGGCGGCGTGCGCCGACCACCCCTCCGCCGGCACCCGCTGGCCGGGCGCCAGCGTCACGCTGCCCGCGCGCAGCGCGGCGGAGTCCTTGGGGGCGAGGTCGAGCAGGGTGCGCACGCCCAGCGCGGGCGCGTCGTCGGGGACGAGCGGGATGCGGTGCATGGCGCATCCTACGGGGCGTCGATCGCTTGCCAGACGCGCACGCGCCCCTGCAGCTCCTCCGCCGTGAGGCGCAGCGACCAGGCCCCGGGGGCGATGGGCAAGCTCGGTCGGCTGGTCGCCCGGCCCATGGTCGTGTCGGGGCCGAAGGCGCCCACCCCGTGCACCGCGCCGAGCGCGTCGCGCACCTCGAGCCGCAGCGGGCCGCCGGCGACGTCCTCGTAGCCGAGCACCAGGTGCAGCGCCCCGTCGGGCGCGATCCCCTCGGCGAGCACGACGTCCGCCGGCCCACCTTCGAACGTGCGATCCGCGATCGGGGCGTGGGGCGGGAAGGCGAGGGCCACGTCGCCGGACGCCGCGGCGCCCGGGAAGGCGGCCCGCAGGCCCACCGCGAGGGCCGCCAACGCGAGCACCAGCAGCGCGGTGCCGACGACCGCGCGCACCGGCACCGCCGACGACGCCGCGGACCGGCGCATCGCGGTCAGCTCGGCGCGGCCGCCCACGCGCCACCAGGCCCACGCCGCGCCGGCGAGGAAGAGCGTGGCCGCGAGCGCCGCGACCGCGGCCGGCGGCCAGCCGCTCGTGAGCGTGAAGCGCACCACGTCGTCGCCCGGCGCCGACGCGCGCATCGTGGGCCACGGCAGCACCATCCACGGCGCCAACCCGACCAAGATGCCGACGCTGGCCGTGAGCCGCAACCAGGCGTACGCGGCGGGCAGGCGGCGGGGAAGCGCCCCCAGCGCGAGCGCCCACACGGCGTAGGGGAGGAGCGTGCCGGCGGCGGTGACGAAGGCCCGGGCCGCGTCGCTCACCCCCGGGAGGTCGTACGCGGCGTGGGCGCGCGGCGACCATGGGCGGGCGTCGAGGGTGCGCACCGTGCCGCCGACCGACCACGCCGCCAGCGCATGGCCGGCTTCGTGGAGCAACAGGTAGACCTGGACGAAGGCGAGCGTGGCGAAGAGCAGCCAGGCGATCGTCGTCATCATCCCCGCGAAGCGGGGCGTGGCGACGCGGGGGGTGGCGACGCGGGGCGCATCCATGGGGCGACGATACGAGCCCGATGGCGGAGCCGACGACGGACGCGGGTCCCCACATCGCGCGGGAACCTCGTGGACCGCGGCCCGCCACGCGCTAAGGTGCCCCGCGTGGACGCCCTCGAACTCGTCCGGCTGAACTTGCTCTCGCCCATGGTGCTCGCCTTCGCGCTCGGCTTGGCCGCGACCCTGGTGCGCAGCGACCTGCGGGTCCCGGACGCGCTCTACACGGCGCTCTCCATCTACCTGCTCTTCGCGATCGGGCTCAAGGGGGGCGTGGCGCTCAGCACCACGCCCCCCGGGCAGATCTGGCTGCCGGCGCTCGCGACCCTGGTCGCCGGGGGCGCGACGGCGCTGACGAGCTACGGGGCCGCGCGCGCTCTGGGGCGGTGGGGCGTCGCCGACGCTGCGGCCTTGGCCGCGCACTACGGCTCGGTCTCGGTGGTCACCTTCGTCGCGGCGCAGGCGTTCCTCGACCGCGCGGCGGTGCCCTACGAGGGCTTCATGCCGGCCCTGGTCGCGCTCCTCGAGGTGCCGGCGATCCTGGTCGCGCTCGTGCTCGCGCAGCGCGCGCGGGCGACGGCCGGCGGCAGCGGGTTCGGAGCGACCGTGCGCGAAGTGTTGACCGGGCGCAGCATCGTCCTGCTGGTGGGCGGCCTGGCGATCGGCCTCGCCACCGGGGTCGAGGGCGCCGAGCGCGTGGCGCCGTTCTTCGTGGCCCCGTTCGAGGGGGCGCTGACCCTGTTCCTGCTCGAGATGGGGCTCGTCACCGCCCGCCGCCTGAGCGAGTTGCGCCGGGGCGGCGCCTTCCTGATCGCCTTCGGCCTCGGCGCGCCCGTCGTGCACGGCCTGTTCGGCGCCGTGTTGGGGTCGGCCGCGGGGCTCTCGGTCGGCGGCACGACGATCTTCGCCACCATGGTCGCGAGCGCCTCGTACATCGCCGCCACCGCCGCCGTGCGCCTCGCGCTCCCCGAGGCGAACCCC
>JAABSI010000095.1 GCA_011390455.1 Trueperaceae bacterium | reverse complement strand
GGCGACGCCTACGGCGCCGCCAAGAAGATCGACATCGGCGACTGGCTCGAGGTGCGCGGCCACCCGTTCGTCACCAAGACCGGCGAGCTGACCGTCGACGCGGCCGCCTGGCGGCCGCTGGTCAAATCGTTGCGGCCGCTGCCCGACAAGTTCCACGGCCTCGCCGACAAGGAGGCGCGCTACCGGCAGCGCCACCTCGACCTGATGGTCGACCCCGGCGTGCGCCGCGCGTTCGAGCTGCGCTCGCGGGCGATCGCCTTCATCCGCCGCACGCTCGACGGCCTCGGCTTCCTCGAGGTCGAGACGCCCGTGTTGCAGGCGGTCCCCGGCGGCGCGGAGGCGCGACCCTTCGTCACGCACCACAACGCGCTCGACCACGACTTCCACCTGCGCATCAGCCTCGAGCTCTACCTCAAGCGCCTGATCGTCGGCGGCTTCGACGCCGTCTACGAGATCGGTCGCAACTTCCGCAACGAGGGCATCAGCTACAAGCACAACCCCGAGTACACGATGCTCGAGCTCTACTGGGTCGGCAAGGACTACCTCGACATCCTCGCGCTGGTCGAGGACCTCTACAGCCGCTTGGTGCTCGAACTCACCGGCTCGATGAAGCTGCCGTACCAGGGGCACGAGCTCGATTTCACGCCGCCCTGGCCGCGGGTCGACTACACGGGCGAGCTCGCGGCGCGCGCGGGCATCGACTTCGACGTGCTCGACGAGCCGCGGCTGCGCGCATGGGTCGCCGAGCGCTACCCGGGCGCGGGGGCGGGCGCCACGCCGCCGCTCGCCGAGCAGCCCTTCCACCAGTTGCTCGCCAAGCTCTACGACATCCACGTGGAGCCGCACCTCGAGCAGCCCACCTTCGTCATGGACCACCCGCTGGCGATCAGCCCGCTCGCCAAGCGGCACCGCTCGCGCCCCGGGCTGGTGGAGCGCTTCGAGCCGGTCGCCGTCGGGATGGAGCTCGGCAACGCCTTCAGCGAGCTCAACGACCCGGTCGACCAGCGCAGGCGCTTCGAGGAGCAAGCCGCTCGGAGAGCGGAGGGCGACGAAGAAGCGCACCCCATCGACGAGGAGTTCCTGGAAGCGCTGGAGTACGGCATGCCGCCCACCGGCGGCCTCGGCCTCGGCATCGACCGGCTGGCGATGCTGCTCGCCGACGTGCCCTCCATCCGCGACGTCATCCTCTTCCCGCTGCTGCGGCCGCAGCCATGAGCGCCTCCGGCTGGGCCTGGTTCGCCTTCGCCTTGGTGCAACTCGCGGTGGCCGGCTACGCGCTCGCCGCGGCGGCGACCTGGCGGGGCGAGCGCCTGTTCCCGGCGCCGGGGCGGCCGCTCGGTCGCGTCCCCGCCGTGGCCGCGACCATCGGCGTGGCGGTGGCTGCCTGGTTTCTGGCGTGGGTGCGCGACACGGAGTTCAGCCGCTACCTGGGCACCGGCGCCCTGATGATCGCGGCGATCGTGCTGCTCGGGCTGCTGCTGTGGCGGCACGAGCGCGAGGGCTGACGGGACGGTTCGACGCGGCCCCGGGTCCGACCCCGCGCGCACGTGACGAGGCGCGCGGGCGCTGCGTTTGCGGCCACGCCGGAGTTCGGCCTCAGCTCTGCTCCTCGGCCATCTTGTTGCTGACGAGCTCCGCGAGGCGCGCGACGAGGGCGCGGTCGAACCGGAACTCGATTTCCGCCGCCGCGAACACCTCGTCGATGGGCCGGGTGCCGCCGAGCGCCAGCATGCGCTTGTAGCCGGCGAGCGCCTCGGCCGGGTCGCGCAGCGCGCGCTCGTAGAGCTGCAGCGCGCCGAGGTACGCGAGGCCGTACTCGAGGTAGTAGAAGGGGAACTGGAAGAGGTGGATGACGTGCCACCCCTTGGTGCGGGCGCGCTCGAGCCCACTCCAGTCGACCCCGGTGTCGAAGCGGTCTTGCAGCTCGTTCCAGGCGGCGTCGATGCCCTCCACCGTCAGCGACTCGGCGGGCTGCCGGTAGATCCAGTGCTGGATGGCGTCGATCTGGCAGATCGACACCAGCAGGCCGAACACCCGGTCGAGCAGCATCGCCTCGGATCGCTTGGCGTCCGCCTCATCGTAGAAGCCGCCCCGGTCGCGGGGGAGGACCGGCAGCGTGAGCAGCTCCATCCCGAAGGAGGCGAGTTCGGCGACCTCCATCCGGTCGACGCCGTGCTTGAGGAGCGGCCAGGCGCGTTCGGTGGCGATCGAGTGGAACGCGTGGCCGGCCTCGTGCCGCATCGTCAGGAGGTCGCCGTCGGTGCCGACGGCGCTCCAGTAGATGTAGGGGCGCTTGGAGACGGGGAAGTAGTTCTGGTAGCCGAGCCCGGGGACCTTGTTGGCACGCGGCTCGAGGTCCATCCAGCCGTCCAGGAGCGTCTCGAAGTCGGCACCGAGCTCCGGGTCGAGGGCGTGGAACATGCGGGCGAGGCCCCGCTCCAGCTCGCCGACGTCGGAGAACGGCTTCAGGGGCGGCCGCCCCTCGGGATCCGCTTGCAGGTCCCAGGGCCGCAGCGTCGCGACACCCATCCGCCGCCGGCGCGCCTCGCGCCGCTCGCGCAGGCGTGGCACCACCTCCTGCGCGACCGCCTCGTGCAGCGCCAGCGCGTCCTCGGGCGTGTACTCGCGACGGTGCATGGCGCGCCATTGGTACGCGCGGTAGTCGGGGAGATCGGCGTTGCGGGCGACCGTCTGGCGCAGGCGCGCGAACTCCACGAAGAGCGCGTCGAGGTCGGCGCGCTGCGCCTCCTTGCCGGCGTCGATCGCCCGCCATGCGCGCTCGCGCAGGTCGCGGTCGGGCTCCTCGAGCTTGGCGCCGGCGGCGGCGACGGTCAGCTCCTGGCCGTCGAGCACGACGCGCGTGCGGCCGGCGATCTCGCCGTAACGCTGCCGTAGCGAGGCCTCCTCGGCCTGCAGCGGCACGTTGGCGTCGCGGTAGAGCGCGACGGCGTCGCGCATCGCGGCCCAGGCGGGGGCGAGCGCGGCGGGCGGGGCGTAGTCGCCCACCGCCAGCAGCTTGCGGTTGAGCGCGTCGCTCAGGGGCTCGATGCGCGGCAGCACCTCGCCGACGAACGCGAGGTAGGCGGCCTTGGCCCCCTCGTCCGCGGTGTCCTCGTCCTTGGCGCGGCTCAGGCCCGCGTAGGCCTCCCACACCTCGCGCTCGATCGCGTCGACGTCGAGCAGGAACTGCGGCACGCCGTCGGCGTCGAGGGGGCGGTCGACGAGCGCCGTCAGGCGCGGTTCAAGTGCTTCCCAGGTGAGCGGGGTCATGCGGCAGGATACCCGCCGGCCGCCGCTACGCCGACCCGGCGGACCTCCCGGCCCGGCGGTATCCTGCCGCATGGCCGCCGACGTCCACACGCCCGACTGGGTCAAGCACGCCGTCTTCTACCAGGTCTTCCCCGATCGCTTCGCCCGCAGCGGGCGCGTACCGCAGCCCTCCGGGCTGGAGCCGTGGCACACCCCGCCCACCGTGCACGGCTACAAGGGCGGCGACCTCTACGGCGTGGCGGACCGGCTCGACCACCTCGCCGGCCTCGGTGTCACGGCCATCTACCTCAACCCGGTCTTCGCGTCGGGGAGCAACCACCGCTACCACACCCACGACTACCTCACGGTCGACCCCATGCTCGGCGGTGACGACGCCCTGCGCGCCCTGCTCGACGCTGCCCATGCCCGCGGCATGCGGGTCATCCTCGACGGCGTCTTCAACCACGCCTCCCGCGGCTTCCTCCCGTTCCACGACCTGATGGAGAACGGCGAGGCGAGCCCCTACCGCGACTGGTTCCACGTCGGGGGCTTCCCGCTCGGTGCCTACGGCGAGGGCGACGGCGCCCGCCGCTACGCGGCCTGGTGGGACCTGCCGGCGCTGCCGAAGCTCAACACGGCCACGCCGGAGGTCCGCGAGTACCTCATGACGGTCGCCGAGCACTGGCTGCGCTTCGGCGCCGACGGCTGGCGCCTCGACGTCCCCAACGAGATCGACGACGACGCCTTCTGGCGCGAGTTCCGGCGCCGCTGCCGGGCGGTGAACCCCGAGGCGTACCTGGTGGGCGAGATCTGGGACGACGCCAGCCGCTGGCTGCAGGGCGATCAGTTCGACGCGGTGATGAACTACCCGATCACCAAGGCGATCCTCGGCTTCGCGGCGCGTGAGATCGACGTCGACGAGGTCGCCAAGTGCGGCTACCAGGCGGTGCCGCCGCTGACCGCCGAGGGGTTCGCCAAGGCGCTGCGCGCCGAGCTCGGGCGCCACCCGCGGGCGGTCGTGGAGGCGCAGCTCAACCTGCTCGGCTCGCACGACACCCCGCGCGTCGCCCGGGTGGTGCGCGGCGACGCCGACGCCGTGCGGCTCGCACAACTGCTGCTGTTCACCCTTCCGGGGGCGCCGTGCGTCTACTACGGCGACGAGATCGGCCTCGACGGCGGCCACGACCCCGCTTGCCGCGAGGCGTTCCCCTGGGATCGCGCCGACGCCTGGGACCGCGAGCGGCTCGGCTGGGTCCGCGACCTGGCGAAGCTGCGCCACGCGCACCCCGCCCTGCGGACGGGCGACACGGAACTGCCCTACGCGCACCACGGCGTCGTCGCTCTCCGCCGCCGCCTGGGCGACGACGACCTGCTGGTGGTGGTGAACCAGCGCGACGCGGACGCGCACGCGCGCGTGCCGGTCACCGGTCTTCTGGCCGGCGTCCGGTCGCCGCTGCTCGGCGCCGCGGCCGTCGACGTCGAGGACGGGCTGGCGCACGTGCGGCTGCCCGCGCGGGGCGGGGTGATCGTCGCGTTGTAGCTGCGCCGGGCGCCGTCAGCGGTACTCGGGGTTCGGGTGGTCGAAGCGGCACCCCGCCGCCCAGGCGCTGCGCTGGTTGCCGTGCGCCGGGATGCCGCCGGCGTCCTTGAGCATTCGCGCGAGGTGCAGCAGGTTCCAGGTCATGAAGGCGGTGTTGCGCTGGGTGAAGTCGTTGTCGAAACCGGCGCGGCGACCGTCGTCGAGCTCGTCGCCGTAGCTCGGCCCCGGCCCCGCCTCGCCGATCCAGCCGGCGTCCGCCTGCGGCGGCACCGTGTAGCCGAGGTGCTGCAGGGCGTACAGGACGCCCATCGCCACGTGCTTGACGCCGTCCTCGTTGCCGGTCACCAGGACCCCGCCGACCTTGCCGTAGAAGGCGTACTGCCCGTGCTGGTTGAGGTCACCCGACTGGGCGTAGAGGCGCTCGATCACCCGCGAACAGGTCGAGGAGCGCTCGCCGAGCCAGATGGGGGTGCCGAGCACCAGGATGTCGGCCTCGCGCACCTGCTCGAACAGCCCGGGCCAGTCGTCACGAGCCGCGCCGTGCTCGGTCATGTCGGGGTACACGCCGGGCGCGAGCAGGAGGTCCTCGGCACGTACGTGCGTCACGCGCACCCCCTGGGCGGCCATGATGGCCTGTGACACCTCCATCAGCGTCTGCGTGTGCGACGGCGCGGGCGAGCGCTTGAGGGTGCAGTTGACGAAGACAGCGCGCAGGTCGTCGTAGCGGGCGGGCGGGGCACTGGGCTCGGTCATGCCCCAGGTTGGCACGCGCCTGCGCTCTTGCCGTTCGCCGCTTGACGGGTACCGGGGGCGGACGCCCCCGGTACGCATGTGCGACGCCCTCAGGCGCCGACGGGCGTGAGCGCCTCGGTGTCCTCCTCGCCGGTGCGGATGCGCACGACGCGCTCCAGCGGCTGCACGAAGATCTTGCCGTCGCCGACGTTGCCCGTCCGGGCGGACGCCACGATCGCGTCGAGCGTGGTCTGCACGAAGGGCTCGGAGACGGCGATCTTCAGCTCGATCTTCTCGCGGAACTCGACGACGAACTGGGCGCCGCGGTACTGCTCGGTGATGCCGGCCTGGCCCCCGTGGCCGCTGACGCGGCTGATGGTGATGCCGCGGACGCCGGCCTTGAACAGCGCCTCCTTGACGGCGGGGAGCCGGTCCGGGCGGACGATGGCGGTGATGAGCTTCATCCTGGGTCTCCTGGGGGTCAGTCGCCCGCGCCCAGCAGGACGGGGTCGTTGAGGGAGTCGGCGTTGACGTAGGCGAGGGCGCCGTGCTCGGCGGCGTCGAGGCCGGTGACCTCCTCGTGGGCGGAGACCCGCAGGCCCATGACCGCCTTGAGCGCCGTGAACAGCGCGAAGCTGGCGACGAACGCCACGCCCGCGTAGGCGAGCGTCCCGAGGAGCTGGGTGAAGAGGTTGGCGCCGCCGAAGACGCCGACGGCGAGGGTGCCCCACACGCCGGCGGTCCCGTGGGCGGAGACGGCGCCGACGGGGTCGTCGATCTTGAGACGGTCGAGCAGCAGGATCGAGTAGGTCACGAGCACGCCGCCGATGGCCCCAGCGACGACCGCCCAGATGCCGTCGATCACGTCGGGGCCCGCCGTGATCGACACGAGGCCGGCGATCACGCCGTTGAGCGTCATCGAGAAGTCGGGCTTCTTGAAGATCGCCCAGCTGAGGAACAGCGCCGCGAACGCGCCGCCGGCGGCGCCGAGGTTGGTGTTGAGGAAGACGGTCGCGATCGCCTGCGCGTCGGCGGCGCTGCTGAACATCAGCTGCGAGCCGCCGTTGAAGCCGAACCAGCCGATCCACAGGAGGAAGACGCCGACGCCGGCCAGCGGCAGGTTGTGGCCCGGCATGGCGACGATGCGGGGGCCCACGTAGCGGCCGATGCGCGGTCCCACGGCCAGCACCCCGCCCAGGGCGGCGAAGCCGCCGACCGCGTGCACGACGGAGGAGCCGGCGAAGTCGTAGAAGCCCATCTCGGCGAGCCAGCCGCCGCCCCAGTGCCAGGCGCCCAGGAACGGGTAGATGATCGCCGTCATCACCAGCGCGAAAACCAGGTAGGCGCCGAACTTCATGCGGCCGCCGATCGCGCCGGAGACGATCGTCGCGGCGGTGGCGGCGAACACCATCTGGAAGAAGAAGTCCGCCGAGCCCGGGTACGGGTCGGCCTCGTAACCCGCGATGAAGAACGGCGCGCCGTACATGATCGAGAAGCCGACGGCCCAGAAGGCGAGGCCCGCGATCGCGAAGGTCGCGAAGTTCTTCATGAAGATGTTGATCGCGTTCTTCGAGCCGTGGAGCCCGGCTTCGAGGAGCGCGAAGCCGGGCTTCATGTGGATGACGAGCACGGCGCACATGAGCAGGGCGAAGGTGTCGAGGGCGTAGGCCAGCTCGGCGATCGACTCGCCCTGGGCGAACGCCGTGCCGAGGAGCGGGGTCGAGACCAGGACCGCGGTCCGGACCCAAGGGACCAGCGAGTGACGCATGGGGACCTCCTGTGGGGGGTTCGCGCGCCGACCGGCGCGCGGGATGGCCGACAGGTTATGCGCCGACGTGCAAGATGTCAAGCGCGATCGGGACGTGTGGCCGAAATGCGCCGCTCCCTTGACCTTGATTCCAAGGATATGTGCAAAGCGTACACCAAGATCTGGACGTTTGGTCGATTCAGGCGTGACACCAGGCACACAGAACGCCCGCCGGCGCGTTCGGTACCGGCGGGCGTGGAGGGCGGTGCGCCCGAAGGGCGGCGCGCTTCGTCACTCGGGTTGCTCGATCGGCGCGAGCGGCCCGAGCAGGCCGCCCCGGTGGCGGACGGGGTCTCCTTCCGCCTACTGCTGCAGTTCGATGCGACTCTTGTCGCCGACGATCAACCGGTGGGCGCTCGGGCGCGCCGAGACGCCGGCCACCACCACGTCCTCGCCGATCAGGCTCCCCTGGATGCGGGCGCCGACGTCGCGCACCGTGGTCCCCTCGCCGACGACCGCGTACTCGATCTCGGCGCGCTGCACGCGCGCGCCGCTGCCCAGGGTGGTGAAGGGGCCGACGTACGCGTCGATGACCAGCGCCCCGGCCGCGATCAGCGCCGGCCCGAACACCGTGGAGCGCCGCACGACGGCACCCGGCTCGACGACCACGTCGCCGACGATCTCCGACTCCTCGATCTCGCCCTCGAGCGAGCGCCGCCGCTCGAGCAGCAGCAGCCGGTTGGCGTCCAGGATGTCCTCGGCCCTGCCGGTGTCCTTCCACCAGCCCTCGACCTCCACCGGCGTCACGCGCTTGCCGTCCGCGATGAGGCGCGCGATCGCGTCGGTGATCTGGTACTCGCCCTTGGCGCCGGGCTCGAGGCCCTCGATGACGTCGTGGATGCCGGCGTCGAACACGTACACGCCGGCGACGGCCAGGTCGGACGGCGGGTCGGCGGGCTTCTCGACCAGCCTGGTGATGCGGCCGTCCTCGATCACCGCCACGCCGAACGCCCGCGGGTCCTCGACCCGCACCAGCGCCAGCACGGCGTTCACGCCGTCGTCCGGCCGGAACGCGTCGACGAAGGGCTGGATGCCGCGCTCGAAGAGGTTGTCGCCGAGGTACATGACGAAGGGGTCGTCGGCCAGGAACGGCCGTGCCACCGCGACCGCGTGCGCCAGGCCCTGCGGCGGGTCCTGCAGCACGTAGGTGTAGGCGGCGTCGCGGTAGCCCTCGAGCGTCTGCTTCAGGTGATCGATCGTGTCGTGCGACACGACGATCCCGATCTCGCGGATGCCCGCGTCGATCAGGTCGTCGACGGCGTAGTGGATGAGTGGCTTGCCGGCCACGCGGATGGTCGGCTTGGGGCGCAGGCTGGTGATCGGCTGCAACCGCGTGCCGAGGCCCGCGGCCAGGATGAGGCCTTTCATGGTGGAACCTCCCGTGACGCCAGCCTACCGCGGACCGAGACGGGACCTACTTCCGGCCGGTGATCATGAGGAGCGCGCCGGCCACGATGCCGCCGCCGGCCACCCAGGGCAGCCACGGGAGCGATTGCTCGGCCTGCACGCCGATCTCCAGGTCGCCGATCTCCAGGCCGGCGCGGTCGACGAACACGCCAGAGAGCTGCAGCACGATCAGCGTGACGCCAGCCAAGACGAGCACGAGTCCCAAGACGGCTTGCGGTTTCATGGACACCTCCTGGCACCAGCGTACGCCTCGATCTCCGGACGCTTGGGTACGATGCCCGCCATGACCCGCACCTCCGAGATTCGCCTCGCCGTGCACAGCGGCGCCGACGGCGTCACCGACATCCGCTGGGAGGCGGACGACGCCCCCGATCCCGGCGAGCAGGCCGCCGAAGCGATGATCCTCGCGCTGTGGGACGGCGAGCGCCGCAACGCCATGCGCATCGACCTGTGGACGCCACGCCTCACCGTCGACGACATGAACGACTTCGTCTACCAGACGCTGCTGTCGCTGGGCGACAGCTACCACCGGGCCACCGGCAACGACGACCTCATGGCCGAGATCAAGGCCTTCGCGCGCGCCTTCGCCCAGCGCGCGTCCGCCGCAGAGCGGCGGACCCCTCGGGACCGGGAGGGCTGATCGACCCGGCGTCGGGGTGATGGTGGCCTGCGTTGCAGCCGGGCCGGCCGGCACGACCTAGGCTCCGTCATGCGTCGCCCCCCGCGCAACTCCGCGCCCGCCGCTCGCCGTCGACGCGGCGGGCGCCTTCCGCTCGCCCTCCTCCTGGTGATGGGTTCCCTCACGTTCGCCGCCGCGCAGTCCTCGGCGAACCCCGCCGGCTGGATCGCCTACGTCGACGCCGACGGCCGCACGGCGGTCCGCGATCCGCGCGACGGCGGTCGGCCCGTGGCCTTCGGTCGCGCTGCCGAGCGCTCCCAGTTCCCGGCCTGGTCCAGCGACGGCAACCGCCTCGCCGTCATCGTCGGGGACATCGGTGGTGGGCGGGTCGACGTCATCGACGTGGCGCGCGACGGCGAGCCGGCCACCGTGTACCGGGCGCCCGGTCGCGCGCCCATCTACCTCGCGTGGTCCCCGGACGACCGCACGCTCGCCGTGCTGGCCAACCGCGCCGGCGGCGGCCTGGCGCTCGACCTCGTCGACGTCGCCGGTGCGCTGGTCGGCGAGCTCGATGCGATCCGCGCCTTCGCGCAGGGCGCGCCGTTCTACTGGTCGTGGTCGCGCACCGGCCGCTCGCTGCTCGTCCACGTCGACGTCATGGGCCCCACGCGGCTGGCCGGCGTGACCGGCATCGACGCGTTCGACGTGCGGCGTTCGCTGCCCGACCCGGGCGCGTTCCAGTCGCCGACCTTCTCGACGTCCGAGCGTTACGTGGCGTACGCGACGCTCACCGGCGGCGAGCGGAACGTGGTCGTGGTGCCCAACCCCGAGCTCCCCGCGGCCGGGCTCTTCACCCGCACGCTGGCGCACCGGGGCCAGGCCGCGCTGGCGTGGCGACCGGGACGCGAACAGCTGGCGGTGCAGAGCGCGGCGGCTCCCGCCCCGCACGCCTACGGGCCCGTCGACCTGCTCGACGTCGCGACCGGCGACGTGACGCGCCTGACCGACGACCCGGTGATCGCCTCCTGGTGGTCGCCCGACGGGCGCTGGCTGGCGACGCTCTCGCCGGTGGGTGGCGGTGGCGACCGCACGGTTCAGGCGTCGGGCGACACCTCCGCGGTGGCGCTCCACGTCGCCGACCGGCGCGTGCAACGCCGCGGCGCCCTGCTCTCGCTCAAGGTCATCGACGCCGACACGCTGCAGACGCGCCTGCTCGGCGCCTTCGTGCCCTCGCCCTTGTTCGTGGCGCAGTACCTGCCGTTCTTCGACCAGTACGCCCGTTCGCATCGGCTGTGGTCGCCCGACTCGGACGCGCTGGTCATGCCCGCCGTCGACGAGGACGGGGTCGTGCAGCTGGCGGTGTTCGGCGTCGACGGCGACGTCATCCCGCTCGGGCCCGGCGACCTGCCGGCGTGGAACGTGCGCTGAGCCCTCCCGCGGCGGTTGGCGGCGGCAGGCGGGCGGGAGCACCGGACGGCGTCACCCCGTGCGTGGTCCCCCGTCGGCGGTCATGAGCGCCCCGTACAGGTCCGGCCGCCGGTCGCGGAAGAAGCCGAAGCCGGCACGGAAGCGCCGCGCCGCATCCAGGTGGAGGTCGGCGAGCACGATGCTCTCGCTCGCGCGGTCGGCCTCGGCGACCTTGGCCCCGGTGGGGTCGGCGACGAACGAGCTGCCGTAGAACTCGGCCACGCCGTCCCCGGCGAGCGCCGCCTCGCGCCCCACGCGGTTGACGGCCGCGACGTACATCGCGTTGGCGACCGCGTGGCCCTGCATGGCGCGCTGCCACATGTTCTTGGTGTCGAGCCCGCCCGAGGCGGCGGGTTCGCTGCCGATCGCGGTCGGGTACAGCAGCAGCTCGGCGCCTTGCAGCGCCATCGCGCGGGCGCACTCGGGGTACCACTGGTCCCAGCAGATCCCGACGCCGACGGTGCCGACCG
>JAABSI010000094.1 GCA_011390455.1 Trueperaceae bacterium | reverse complement strand
GCCGTCCTCGACCAGGTTCGCGACCGACACGATCTTCACGCCGTGGCTCTTGAGCGGCAGGATGCGCTTCTCGTCGTCGGCCATGAGCCGGCGTCCCTCGACCGCGTACATCTTCGCTTGCGACGGACCGTAGATGTCCGCGTCGAGCAGACCGACGTCGGCCCCGTCGAGCGCGAGCGACGCCGCGAGGTTGGCGGCGATCGTCGACTTCCCGACGCCCCCCTTCCCGGAGCCGACCGCCACGACGTGCTTGACGCCCGGCAGGTTGCCCGTCGGGCTGGGGCGGACCTGGGCGCCGAAGGTGAGGTCGACGCCGCCGACCCCCGGCACGCGCGCGAGCGCGGCGCGGACGTCGCCCTCGATCTGCGCCTTCATGGGGCACGCCGGGGTCGTCAACTGCACCGTGACGGCGACCCGATCGCCCTCGATCTCGACCTTCTCGACCATGCCCAGGGTGACCAGATCTTCGTGGAGCTCGGGGTCCTGGACGGTCGCGAGCGCTTCCATGACCGCACGTTCGGTGATCGCCATGCCGCAGGCTACCAGCGGGCGAGCCGAGGTGGGCCCCGGTCGGCGACGCGGGCCGCGGCGCGATCGGCCTGGCCCCGGGGGCGGCCGAACGCGGCCCGCTGCGTCCGCCGCGCCTTGTCGGCGTCCGGCGAGCGCGCGTACCATGGGCGCGATGAGCGCCGGTCCGCGACCACCGAACGCCGATCCGGTCGCCCGCGAACCCGCGCTCGACCCGCGCACCGGTCTGCCGGTGGTGCGCTACGTCGGCCCCCACCCCCCGACCCTGAACCCCGGAGCGCCCGCGCCGACGGGCGCGTGGCGCGTGCTCGCCGCCGAAGCCCGCGACGGCCGCTGGTTCGTGGAGCTCGAGACGGCCGCCTCGGCGCGACCGCTCGCCGAGGTCGCGGCCTCGGTCGACGACGGCGACGTCGAGGAACTGCTCGAGGTCCTGGAGGACGCCGCCCGCCTCGGCGTGGCGCACGGTGGGCTGACGATCGACCGCCTGTGGCGCCACGGTCCGTCGGTGCGCATCGAGGGCTTCGGCGTCGGCTGGGCGCCCGAGGCCAGCGTCGAGGCCGACCGCGCCGCCTTGGCTCGGGCGCTCCTGGACCTTCCGGGCACCGCGATCACGGCGCCGATCCGCGCCCACCTGGCGGAGCTCGCCCACGACCCCGCGCCCACCAGCCCCGCGTCCGCGAGCCCCGCCGACCCGACCCCGGCGCTCGATCCTGCCCCCGAGACCGCACCGCGCGTGGCCGCGACCTTCGTGAAGGGCCCACCGCCGGGCGCCCGCGTGCGCCCGGGCGACACCCCGATGGCGCCGCTGCACGAGCGCGCGGCGCGCGCGGTGGCGCGCGCCCAGGCGTCGGCCGAGGGCCGCCGCCGCCTCGCGCTCGGTGCGACCCTCGTCTTCGCGGTGGTCGTGCTCGCCTCGTTGAGCGTCGCGCTGCAGCGCCGCCCCCAACCGGTCGCCGCGGTGGCCGAGAGCGCCGTGGCGTACGTCGTCGACGTCCGCATCGAGCCGGCCGGGCTGCCGCCGGCCCGCCTCGTCGTCCTCGAGAGCCCGCCGGGCTCGCGCCTGGTCGCCGGCACGGTCGTCGGCAGCGTGCCGCGCCGGGTCCCGCTCGATCGCGCCGGCACCTGGCGCTTCGAGGCCCGCTTCCTCGATCGGCGGTCCGAGCCCGCCACCCTCGAGCTGCCGGGCACCCAGACGCTCGTCCTCGTCTTCCCCGACCCCACCACCGCGGCCCCCTGAGCCGCCCGGAGCCTCCATGCCCAGCCTCGTCGTCATCGATTACGGATCCCAGTACACGCGCCTCATCACCCGGCGGTTGCGCGAGTTGCAGGTCTTCTCGGTGATCGAGACGCCTGCCGTGACCCCCGAGCGCCTCCGCGAGCTGGACGCCCGCGGCGTCGTGCTGTCCGGCGGCCCGCAGAGCGTCTACGCCGAAGGCGCGCCGCAGTTGCCGCCGGGGCTCCTCGACACCGACCTGCCGGTGCTGGCGATCTGTTACGGGATGCAGCTCCTCGCCCGCGCGCTCGGCGGCGAGGTCGAGGCCTCGCCCGTCCGCGAGTACGGCAAGGCGATGCTCGCGGAGTACGGCGGTGCCCTCTTCGAGGGCGTCGAGGGCGAGTTCGTGGCCTGGATGTCGCACGGCGATTCCGTCAAGGTGCCGCCCCCGGGCTTCGAGATCACCGCCCGCACCGGCGACACGCCGATCGCCGCGATGGAAGACCGTGCCCGCGGCCGCTTCGCCCTGCAGTTCCACCCCGAGGTGCGCCACACCCCGAAGGGCCTGCAGCTGCTCGAGCGCTTCGTGGAAGCCACCGGCGTCGCTCGCGACTGGACCGCGGCCCACATCGTCGACGACGCCGTCGCCAGCGTGCGCGAGCGTGTCGGGGACGAGCGCGTGCTGCTCGGCATCAGCGGCGGGGTCGACTCCACCACGCTGGGCTTGCTGCTGCACCGGGCGATCGGCGAGCGCCTGGTGCCCGTCTTCGTCGACACCGGTCTGCTGCGGCTCGGCGAGGGGGACGAGGTCGAGCGCGCGCTGCGCGGCCTCGGGGTGCCGCTCGTGCGCGTCGACGCCGCCGAGCGCTTCCTGAGCGCGCTCCGCGGCATCGAGGACCCCGAAGCGAAGCGCAAGGCGATCGGCCGCACCTTCATCGACGTCTTCGCGGCCGAGGCCCGGCGCCTCCAGGCCGGGGGCACGATCCGCTTCCTGGCTCAAGGCACCCTCTACCCCGACGTGATCGAGTCCGCGGGCGGCCACGGCGCGGCCAACATCAAGTCGCACCACAACGTCGGCGGCCTGCCCGAAGACCTCGGGTTCGAGCTCGTCGAGCCGTTCCGCACCCTCTTCAAGGACGAGGTGCGCGAGGTGGCCGAGGCGCTCGGCCTCGCGCCGCACCTGCGCGATCGCCACCCCTTCCCCGGGCCGGGCCTCGCGATCCGCGTGCTGGGCGAGGTGACGCCGGAGCGCCTCGCGGTGCTGCAGCGCGTCGACGACCTGTTCGTGAGCGCGCTGCGCGAGTTCGACCTCTACCGCGACACCTGGCAAGCGCTCGCGGTCCTGACGCCGATCCGATCCGTGGGCGTGATGGGCGACAACCGCACGTACGCGCACACCGTGGCGCTTCGCGCCGTCACGTCCGTCGACGGCATGACGGCCGACTGGGCGCGCCTGCCGCACGAGTTCCTCGCGACCGTCTCCAGCCGCATCGTGAACGCGGTGCCCGAGGTGAACCGGGTCGTCTACGACGTGACGTCCAAACCGCCGGGGACGATCGAATGGGAGTGAACGAGGGCACCGAGGCGCGGGCCTGGCTGGTCAAGTCGGAGCCCGACGTCTTCGGCTTCGACGACCTCTGGGCGGCGCCCGAGCGCACGACGCCGTGGGACGGGGTGCGCAACTACCAGGCGCGCAACTTCATGCGCGACGCCATGCGCGTCGGGGACGCGGTGCTCTTCTACCACTCCAACGCGACGCCCCCGGGCGTCGTCGGCTTGGCCGAGGTCGCGAGCGCGCCCTACCCGGACCCGAGCCAGTTCGACCCGGCGTCGCCGTACTTCGACCCCGCCAGCACCCGTGAGGCTCCGCGTTGGATGCTGGTCGACATCAAGGCGATCGCGCCGCTGCCGCGGCTGGTCCCCCTCGACGAGCTGCGCGGCGACCCGCAGCTGGCGGCCCTCGACCTGCCGCTCCTGCGCCGCGGGAACCGCCTGTCCGTCATGCCGATGCCGCTCGCGGCGGTCGACCGGGTGCGCGCCCTCGCCGAAGGGCCGAACCCGTCCCCGTGAGGGACGCGGGACCGCGGCCGCGAATGGTAGCCTTCGGCGCATGCGCGAGCGTGCCGCACGGATCCTGAACCTGGTCGCCGATCGCTACGTGCGTACGGCCCGCCCGGTGCCGTCCGCGACGGTCGCGGCCGCGCTCGACGTGTCGAGCGCGACGGTGCGCAGCGCGTTCGGGGTCCTCGAGGACGAGGGGCTGCTGCACCAGCCGCACACCTCCGCCGGTCGCATCCCGACCGCCCTCGGGTTCCGACGCTACGCCGACGCGTTCCTACCGCCCGAACCGCTTCCGCCGATCGCGCTGGCCGTGCTGCAGCGTCGACTCGCCGGCGCGTACGGCGACGCGCTCCTGCAGCAGCTCGCGCAGGTCGCCGCCGAACTCTCCGGCTACGCGGTCGTCGTCCGCGTTCCGACCGATCCCCACGTGCACGCCCTCGAGATCCACCTGTCGCTGCTGCACGCCCGAGCGCTGCTCGCGGTCGTCGTGCTCGCCAACGGCCTCGTCCGCCAGGTGCGGGTCGACGTCGACCCGTCGCCCGACGACGAGGTCCTGGGCACCGCCGAGCGCCACCTCCGGCAACTGACGCTACCGGTCGCGGAGGTTCCCCATGCCCTCACGGCCCTGGCGGCGGAGGCGGAACCGGAGTTGGCGCGCACCCTGCGCGCGATCCGCGACGCCTGGCCGGAGGTCGCGCCGCCCCGGGTCGTCTCGGCGGGCCTGTCGAACGTGCTGAACGAACCCGAAGCGCGCGATCCGGCCTTCGTCCGACTGGTGGTGGAGCGCGTCGAGCGTCCGGCGACGACCGGCCCGCTCGACGATGGGCTGCGGCTCGACTGGGACCAGGGGCTCGCGGCCGTCGCGACGCGCTGGAGCGACGGTCTGGACGGCACCTTGACGCTCGTGGGGCCGGCGCGCCTGCGCTACGGACGCGCGCTGCAAGTGGTGGGCGGGGTCGCTCGGGCGCTGCGCGACGGGCCGACGCCCGCGTGACGCCGGCAGCGCACGACGCCGTGGCTGCGGGCGAGGATTTCACAGCCATCGCCAAGGCGACGACCTATCGTGAGCAGCGGTCTGGACGGAACCGGGCAGGCCTGCCCGCGGTCGGAGCGCGCCCCGGTAGCATGGCGCAGCGCACGACGCGACCGACCCGCGCGCGTTCGCGCCCGGGCGATCGGATAGGGGACGTGGAGATGCCGAACGCGGTGTACGAGCGCACGCGGGTCGCCTTGACGGGTCTGTTGCCCGGTCGTGCGGCGACGACGGTGCTCGACCGCGCGCTCGCGCGTCAGCACCGCTCCAGCGAGGACGTCGGACCGAAGGAGATGGCGGCGGTGTTGATGAAAGGCGTCTACGGCGAACTCAAGGGCGTCCTTCCCGACCCCGGTTTGCGCCGCGCGCTCCGGCGCGTCGCGCGCGACGTCGCGGCCATGGTGCCGCGCGGCGCCACGACGAGCCAGGTGCGCGCCGCACGCGAACGCATCGCAGCCTCCGCACCCGCGGTCGCGGAGCCCGCGCTCGTGGCCGTCGGTGCAGCGCCGAGCGCCCCCGCCGCAGGGGTCCCGTTCTCCGAAGCGGCGCGCGCGCCGGCCCTCGACCCGGACCGCTTGCTCGCCCGCTTGGTGGAGATCGACGGCGTCCACGGCGTCGGGCGCTTCGACGGCGCCGGCCGCCCGCTGCAGGTGCGCGGCCGGCTCCCCGAACCGGACCGGCTCGGCGGCTTCCTCGCCGCCGCGGCGAGCCTGTTGGAGCGCCGCGACGCCCTGCGCACCGTGACCGTCGAAGTGCCCAACGGGCGACTCGTCGCCGTCCCCACCCACCCGCATTGGCTTGCCCTCACGGGCGCCGCCGACCTCAACCTCGGCGCGGTCTACGCAGCGCTCTCGGCGCTGGAGGAGGAACGATGAACGCTCGCACCCTTCGTCTCGCACTGGCCACGATCGCCGCGATCGCCCTGGCCACGGCGGCCTGGGCGCAGGACCAGGACGCCTACCTCCAGCGCTATGGCATCGCCATCGACGGCCTCCGCAACGCGGTCGCCACGGTCGCCGACGACCCGATCACCGCCCGCGAGGGCATCGACCGCGCGTTCAACGCGCTCCTGACGCTGTCGCGCGACGCGACCGGCACGACCCTGGTCGGCGCCATGGAGCGCGTCTTCGAGCGCGCCCGGACCGCGATCGCCAACGGGAGCGCCGACGACCTGGCCGTGCAAGCGGCCGTGCTCGAGGGCGGCTTCCAGCGGTTGGCGTACGAGTCCGCGCTGTCTGCGGCGCTCGCCGGCGACCCGCTGGTCGCCCGCACGCGCTTGGAGCGCGTCGCCAGCGACATCGGCTTCGCGGAGTCCGACCGCGCCGCCCTCGCCGACCCGACGCAGCCGGCGAGCGTGCTCCGCTTCCAGGTCGAGACCGGGATCGCTGCCGTGATGAGCACCCGCCTCGCGGTCGCGCGCGAGCTCGCCGCGAGCAACCCGGGCGGCGCGTACCGCTCGCTCGCCCGCGCCTACGGGCACTTCCTCCTCGTGCAGGATTCGCCGCGGGCCGCCGGAACGCTCAACCAGGGGTTCGTGGACGCCGCCTCGGCGCTGGTCGCCGACGACCCCGCCGGCGTCATCGCCGCCCTCGAGCAGGTCGAGGCCGACGTCGCCGCGCTCGGCGTGGCCGCGCGCGAGCGCCGCGCTTCGGTGCCCGGCGCCGCCGTCGTCGGCGAAGCGCAGCCGAGCCTGTTGCCCAGCGTCGCGCCCGACGCCGAGGACGCCGCGGCCGAGGCGCCGGGCGACGGGGCCGCGGACGCGGCCGCGACCGAGTCCGAGGACGCGGCGGCCGAGGACGCCGCGCCAGGCACGATCACGGAGGCCGAGTTGACGGCGCTCCTCCTCGCGCGCGAGGAAGCCGCTCGCCGCGAACGGCTCGATCGGCTCGAGGCCGAGCTCACGGCCACGGGCATGCCCGCCACGGCCCGCGCCGCGCACGCCGAGCGCCTGCTCGACGCGGGGTACGAGACCTTCGACGCCGCCCTGGGCGCCCTCGAGGGCGCCGCCGCGCGGGTAGTCGCCGCCACCCACCGAGGCGCTGACGCCGACGCGCACGCGGCCCTGGACGACGTGGGCACCGCATACGCGACCTTCGTCGCACCGGTCCTGCTCCCCCGCGACGCCGCCCTCGACACCGACACCCTCGGCCTCCTCGATCACCTCGCCGAGGCGCATCCGCTCCGCGTCCAGGACGCCGTCGTCCTGGCGGGCCAGGTCGAAGCGGTGCGCCGGGCAACCGCAGGCGACGCGCCGAGCGCGATCCAGCGCGGCGCACGCGCCACCACGAGCGTGTGGTCCGGGCTGCCCCGCGACGTGCTGACGCTGGCGATCGGGCTGCTGGCCCTGATCCCGCTGTTCCTGCTGAACGTCGCGTTCGGCGGCGGCAACCGCCACTGGCAAGCGATCGGCGTGGCGCTCCTGCTGCTGCTCGTCCCGGCGCTCTACGAAGGCCTCGTCGGCCTCGGTGGCGTGCTCGCAGCGACCGCCGACGTCGACGCCCTGCTGCCGCTCGCCGCCTTCTCGGTCTTCTCGAGCGCCGCGGCGCAGACGGTGTGGGCCACGACGACGCTGCTCGCGGTCGTGTTCGCGACCGGCGGCCTCGTCGGGATCTCACGCCAGTTCGGTCTGCTCGGTGGCCGTCGCGGTCGCGGCGGCGCCGGCCGTGCAGCGAACGGTTCGGCGCGGGCGACGTCCGGCACCGCCGGCACGGCCGCCACCGTCGATTGGGACGACGAGCTCTGAGCGACGACCGTCCCGAGCGGGCGCGGCGATGACGCCGAACCCGCTGTACCAAGGGCTCGTCCGCGAGCTCGAAGCGCTCATGGCGCCGAGGATCGCCTCGCGCGTGCTCCGCGAAGGGCTCGCGGCGGTCGGCGCGGATCCGGAGACGCTGACGCACGAGGGTGCGGAGCGGCTCCTGAAGGGGAGCGTCTTCCGACAGCTGCAGACCGGGCGCCCCCCGGACCAGGCCCGCACCGCGATCGGCGAGATCGTCGAACGGCTCGGAGGCTTGGCCGTCGAGGCGCCGGGCGAGGCCGTCGTGGGCGTCGCACCCGCGCGTCCGGCGCAGGCGCCCCCGTCGGCGCCGGACGCGGGCGCCGGTCCGCCCCCCGCGGACGCCGCGACCACGGCCCCACCGACCGACGCCCGCGAACCCGGGGCCGTCGCCGCGGAGAAGGAGCGCATCGAGGCGCTGCGCGCCGCGCTGCGACCGCTCAACCTGTACTTCGGATGGGCCGAGGTCCGCAAACTCCGGTCCCAGGTCCAGCTCGTCGACGACGAGCTCGGCGCCGGACGCGACCCGACCGGTCTGCTCGACGACGCCGAGGCGCAGCTCGAGGTGGTGCACCGGAAGCTCGAGGACCACCTCGTGCTCCAGGCCCGCGACCTCGCCGACCTCGAGGAATCGCTGGAGGTCGTCGCCGGTCTGGGCGGCAACCGGGTGCGGCGCCTGGAATCGCTCGTCGCGACCGTCCGCGACGCCCAGGCCCAGCGCACGATCGCCGAGGGGGAGGTCGAGCGCGCCCAGAAGCTCGCCCGGGACCTGCGCAAGCTCGTCGAGTCGTCCGTCCTGGACGAGGGCGAGGCGCCGCCCGACCTCGGACGCGGCGACGGACGCCGCACGCTGCGGCGCGACGGCGAGCGCCCCCCACGCGAGCGCCCCGAGGCGCCGCGAGCGGACGCGATCGCGCCCGCGGAGGCCCCCGCCGCCCCCGGGCTCGAGGAGTTGGACGAGGTCGCCGCGGAGGTCGCCGGGATCGACCCGAGCACCCTCGCCCCCGAGGTCACCGAACGCCTGCGCGCGCTCGACGTCGACGGCGAACGGCGCACGCTCGAGACCCTCGCCGCGCGGTACGCGGAGGTCCTCCGCTACGCCCCCACCCACGAGGAGACCTTCGCCGCGGTGCGGGCCGCGCACGCCGACGGACGGCCCGCTACCGCTGGCCTGGTCGCCCTCGAAGCGGCGTTGAAAGCCGAGGAGGCGGCCCGGCGCGACGCCCTGCAGCGCGAGTTCGAGGCGCTTCGCGAAGACGTCGAGGGCCTCGCCGAAGCGACCGACGTCACCGAGGTACGGCGCGCGATCCACGTCGTGCTCGACGTGGTCGGGGAGGCCCTCCCGGCGCTCGACGACGTCACCGCCGCACGCGACCTCCACGCGGAGATCGCGGAGCGGGCGGCGACGGCCCAACGCACCGCGGCCGAGGCGGAACGGCGGCGCCTCGACCTGCTGGGTCAGCGCGACGCCCTGCGCACCCGGCTCGACGCGGCGCTCGCGCGAGCTCCCGAAGGCATGGACGCCACGGTCGACGACGCCCTAGGGCGCGCCTGGCGCGCGCTCAGCGAAGCGCGGGCGCTCCTGGACGACGACGCGGTCGACCCGGCGTCCCTGGAGCACGGGCGCGATGCCGAGGCCGCCTGGGAACGGGCCTTGGCCGAGTCGAGCGACGACCGGTACGAGCGCCTTCGGGCGCGCGCACGCGAGCTCGCCGCTCGTCTCGGCCAGCTGCCCGACCTGCCCTCGCTCGAGGCGCGCCGCGCCGCTCTGGAGCCCGAGCTCACCGCCCTCGAGGGACTGCCCGACCTCACCCCGGCGCACGTGCGCACGCTGGGGTCGATCGTGGACCAGCTCTTCGACGACGCGCGCGCCGCCTCCGCCCGGCGGCTCGACGAGCTCGGCCGCGCCGTCGGCGACGCCGCGCCCGACGCGCTGCTGCGCACGCTGCAGGCAGCGGCGCGCGCGCTGGAGAACGGCACCTTCCCGGACCTCCAAGCGCTCGAAGCCGAGGTGCAGGCGGCGGGCGACGAGCGCCGCTCGGACGCCCGGCGGCGGTACCTGCGCGCCCGCCAGGAGGCGCGGCGCCTGGGGCCGGCGGGCACGCCGCGCACGGCCGATCTGGACGCCGCCGTCGCCGACGCGCGGGCCGCCGTCGACGGGGACGGCGATCCGGAGCCGGCCGTCGCCGGGTTGGAGGCCTTGATCGCGGAGGTCGAGGGGGAGGTCGCCGAACGGCTCGAGGCGTTCGACGCGCGTCTCGACGATGCGCTGACGAGCTTCCGGCGCGTGGCGCTGCTCAACAACGACGACGTCGCGGCGGCGCGGCGGGTGCTCACCCACCTCGACGGCCAACGCGCCGCCGTGGGCCGCGTCTCGCTCGGCTTGCAAGCGCGCCTGTTCACGGCGCTCAGCGAGGCCGAGACGCGCATCGAAGGCCTGCAGGAGGCGTACGAGGCCACCCGCGCGATCGCCGATCGACTGGTGGCCGGCAACCTCCTCGACGACGTCCTCGGCGGCTTCGACGCGCTGTTCGGTGGCCCCGAGGACGCCGCCGACGGCGCACCGTCGGCGACCGACGCCGACACTCCGGCGGCACGGCTGTCGGCGACGTGGGCGCCATACCTCGATCTCGAAGGCAGCGCCGGCGCCGTGGTGCTCGATGTCGACGGCTCGATCCGAGCGGGACGACCCGCGCCGGGGAGCGACCTCGCGGCGCTGGCGCGCTCGGTCGAAGCGGCGCGCGCCACGTGGACGCGCCTGGGCGACCACCTCGGCGACGGCACGCCGGAGGTGGCCGTGCTCGACGCCGGTGGCCCACCGACGCTCGTCGCACCGCTCGAGGACGTGGGGCACGCGATCGTCTGGACGACGAGCCCGGCGATGGCGGCGAGCATCGGTCGCAAGCTGCGCGACGACCACGCCGAGCTCGTCGCGTTGCTGCGCGAGGCCGCCGGAGAAGCCCGCGAGCATGGACCTACCTGACCTCGCCGCCACCCGCGCCCACGCCGCCGCCACCGCGGCCCGGCTACCGATCGGGGCGCTGCTGATCCTGACCGGACCGCTCGGTGCCGGCAAGACGACCTACGTCGCCGCCCTCGCCGCCGCCCTCGGAAGCACCGCCGCCGTCACCAGCCCGACCTACACCCTCGTCCACGAGTACCCGACGCCTCAGGGACCGCTCGTCCACGTCGACGCCTACCGCCTCGACCCGGCGCTCGACCTCGACGCCGCGCTCGACCTCGGCGACGCCCTCGACCGGGCGCGCGCGGTGGTCGTCGAATGGGGGCTCGCGCTGCTCGAGCACCATCCGGAGGCCTGGCATCTGGAGCTGAGCCGCGTGGGCGAACGGCGGCGCGCACTCTGGCATCGACCGGCGGGCGGCCCGCCGTGACGCGCCCCCGCCTCGGCATCGACACCGCGACCCCGTTCCTGTCGCTGGCGCTCTGGTGGCCGACCGACGAGCGCACGGTGCGCGCCTCGGAGCGCGTCGGCCGCGACCTGGGCGCACGCCTCGTCCCCGCCGTGGCGGCCTTCCTCGAGGAGCACGGCGTGGCCGTCGAGGACCTGGCGGGCATCGGCGTGGGCGTGGGGCCCGGCTCCTACACCGGCGCCCGGGTCGGCGTCGCCTTCGCGACCGGCGTGGCGCGGGCCCGCACGCTCCGCGTCGTCGGCGGCGACAGCGCCGCGGCGCGCGCCGCGGCCGCGATCCCGGACGGCGG
>JAABSI010000093.1 GCA_011390455.1 Trueperaceae bacterium | reverse complement strand
GCGCGATCTGGGCGCTCTGGCACCTGCCGCTCGCGTTCATCGGCGGGACCTACTACCACGCGCTCGGCTTCGGTTCGGTGGCGTTCTGGCTCACCCTCCTGGCGCTCGTCGAGTTGGGCGTGCTCTACCTCTGGCTGGCCAACGGCAGCGGCGGCAGCATCCTCATCGCGATTCTCGCCCACGCGGGCTTCAACGTCGCGGCGTCCCTCGCGCCACGCAGCGCGACCGGCGACGTGACGGCCTTCGTCGCGATCACCGTCGCGACCGTGGTCGTGGTGGCGGCGACGCGGGGCCGGCTGCGCGATCCCGCCGCCCGCTGATTCCGGGCGCCCGTCCTCACGCCAGGGCGGCGACCATCGTGAGCCCGGCGGGTCAAGTGAGACCCGCCGGGTGACGGCGTGTTGACGGTAGGCCGAGGCGCGCTCAGACCCAGCCCAACTGCTTTCTCACCTCGTAATCGTTCCACACCTTCGTGGCATGACGGATGCGGTCTCCCTCGAAGTGCAGGATGAACACGCAGTGGCTCTCCATGCTCTTGCCGGTGGGCGGCACCGGCAGGCCCTCCCCCGTGTGCGTGCCGCGGATTAGGTAGTGGACGAGCACCCGCTGGAGCCCCTGGTCGACGCCGACCGACAGCACCTCGTGCCGGAAGTCCGGGACGGGCGTGAACACGTTCTGCAGGAACGTCGCGTAGGCCTCGAGGGTATGGATGTCGGCGAACATCTCGCCCTCGTGCTCGAAGGTGGCGTCCGGCGTGCAGTACGCCCGGCACGCCTCCCAGCCCGCACCGCTCGTGCAGGCCTGGTGGAAGCTCGTCGCGATGGTCTCGATGTCGGGCATGTCGACCTCCGGTCAATCGCCTGCGCCCCGCGTCCCCGCGAGGGCCAGTCCGTCGGCGCCGTCCGGTACGACGCCGAAGCACCGATGTCGCGGGCCCTAAGGCGCCGGATCCACGATGGGACGGAAGGTGACGCTCGTGTCGCCGTGACGAGGATTCACGGCCCCGGTGAAGCTGAACACCGTGTGGTTCACGAAGCCGAACTCGGGCGCCATGGTCTCGAACCATGCCGCGCCGTGGAGCATCAACTCGACGTCCGGGAACTGGAACTCGGGATCGAGCATGGCCTCGATGCGGACCTCGAGCGGCGGCGGCGACGGCTCGCCGAAGTAGCCCTTCATGGTCCAGACGAGCCTCGTGCCATCCGGCGTTTCGGCGTACCCGCGAACGTCCATCACGCGGACGCCATCGCGCCTGATGAGCAGGTGGTTGGTCCAATCCGCCGTGGCACCGGCGAAGAGCCCCTCGGTGAACTCGCCGCTCAACTGGACTTCCATTCGAATACCCTCGGGCACCAGCCCGACGAGGTTGTTCGTGTGGATCTGACCTTCGAGCACCATGTACGCCTCGGCAGCCGCGCCTTGCGCCAAGGCGCTACCCGCGACGGCGATCAGCAGTGACAGGACGACGGTGAACAGCGACTTCCGCATGGCATCCTCCGCTCCTGCGCCGCACCCGCAGCCCATAGGGGGCGCGGGCACGCGCCGGAATCGGGTGCGTGTGACCTGCCTCGGGTTCCCGCGCAGCCTCCGTGTTCTCCCGGCGCCGGAACGCTTCGCGACCGCGTGGCATCGGTCGGCACAGGACCATCGAATGTGGAGGTGAAGGCGCTTCCTACCCGACCCACGGACCGGGTCTGGCCGATGCGGCTTGGAGCAACAACCAGGCTCGCCTGAGAATAGCACGGGCGAACGGGGCTCCCGGGAACGGCAAGCGGCGGGCCACCACGAAACCGGCGCCCCTCGGGGCGCCGCGCCTTCTCTTGCTTGATGTTCACCAACATACCCCGATATGCGGCATCCGTCAAGAACTTGCGGCTGCCCGCAGCCACGCGCGTCGGAAACGGGCGAAATCAGGCCCACAAGCCAGGGAATCGGCGCCCGAACCCCCGGTTTCGTGACCCCGGCCGCGCGGGGTCGGCGTCCCTGGCGGCACGGGGTTGTCGACCGACACCTGCTCGCCTCGCCCCGCTCTCATCGTGCACGGCGAAACTAGACCATGGATCCGATCACGCCACCGACGACGCTCTCCGAGCGCGACGCCGGCGTCGGCCTGACGGGCCAGGTGCTCGAGGGCTTCGCCCGCAAGCTCTTCGGCGGCGCGCTGCGCGGCCTCGCCGGCAAGACCGCCGGCGCGATCGGCAAGACGGCCACCAGCGCCGTCACCACCTTCGCGACCACCTACGCCATCGGCAAGGTGGCCGGCGCCTACTACGGCGGGGGCCGGACGCTCGACACGGCGCGCATCCGCGAGGTCTTCGCCGCCGAGCTCGAGCGCGGCCGGACGCTGTTCGACCGTTACCAGGGCGACGTCCGCCAGCGAGCGGCCACCACCGACCTGGGCGAGCTCACGCGGCAGCTGCGGATGTGATGGCCGGCGGCGCGCTCCCGAGCGCGCCGCGGCAACGTGCGCTCAGAGCGCAAGCCCGAGGTAGAGCGCCAACCCCTGGTCGATCGCGGCCAACTCCGCCTCCGAGACCCGGCCCACCAGCCGCTGCACGCGCCGCTTGTCGACGGACCGGACCTGATCGGTAAGGACCCACGAGGGCTGGCGCAGCCCGCAGTCGCCCGCGGCCAAAACCGGGTACAGGGCGCCCTCGCCGGTGCGCCCGGTGACGGGGACGATCGCGACCAGCGGGTAGCGCTGCGCGGTCACGACCTCCGGGTCGCTCACGACCACGCACGGCCGCAGGCCCCGCTGCTCGGGCCCGAAGGTCGACTCGAGATCGACGACCACGACGCTGCCGCGCTCGATCACGGCTCGCCCACCCGCGACCAGCCCTCTCCGTCGCGCCACACCACCGGGAACCCTTCCGCAGGATCGACGAGGCCCGTCGACTCCGCCGGTAGCGCGTCGCGGTACGCCGCCAGGCCCTGCTCGGCGACCTCCACGCTCTCGGGGTGCGGGGCGTCGAGCGAGCGGCGCAACTCCTGCCGCAGGCGGCGGTGGAGCTCGCGCTCCACGGCGTCGGCGATGAAGCGGCTGCGGTTCCGCTCGAGCCGATCGATCCGCTCGACCAGGTCCTCGGGGAGGGTGATCGTGATCCGTGAGGCAGGCATGGTACGACCTCCAGTGTCGTACGAAGCATCATACCTCAGACGCATATCTGGCCTCCGCATGCCGTCACGCTAGCGCGGTCCACCCGCTCGACGGCGGCGGCGTAGGCCGTCTTCCCGGGAACCGCGAGCAGCCTGGCCGCCCAACGAGCGTGGGCCCCGAATCGCTCTCGGGGCCCACGCGGCGTGCTCGTTCGATGCGGCGCGCCTACTCGACGGTGACCAGCACCGTGATCTCGAGCGGCACGTCGGTCCGCGGCGAGTCGTTGAAGGCGATGCCGAAGCTCCCCTTGCGCAGGTCGACGCCGGCGTAGGTGCCGCTCGGATCGCCGAAGCCGCCGAAGAAGTAGGAGACGTCGGCGATCGGCGTGCTGCCGCTCGGATCGATCTCCTGCACCAGCCCCTCGACGGTGAACGAGCTCGTGTACGGCACCGCGAACGTCGTCGACTCGCTCATCTCGAGCTTGAGCGGCGCCGCGATCTGGATGACGGTGACGCCGAGAACGGAACCCTTGCAGATGTAGTCGTTCTGGTCGACGCAAGGCCGGACCAACACCGAGCTGGCCGTGGCGACGCTTCGCCGCGCGAGCGAGCCCGAGGTCGTGGGAACGCGCACCTCGAAGAAGAAGGAGAAGTCTCCTGGGTTCGCGCCTGCGTCGCCGTCGGCGGCCGACGCGGACGACCCCTTGCCCGCCTGCAGCCCGAGGTAGGTCACCGTGACCAGGTGGTCGGGCACGAGCGGGCTCGTGGGCCGGGTGTTCTCGAGGGAGTCCAGCGCGCCGTCGCCGTCGGTATCGGCCAGGCCGGGATCGGTGCCGAGCGAGAGCTCGTCCGCGTCCGTGAGGCCGTCGCCGTCTGCGTCGCGGCGCAGCGGATCGGAGTACACCACGTAGCCGCCGCGGCCGGCGACGCTGACGAGCCAGGAGACGTCGACCTCATCCCCGTCGCTGCGGCCGTCACCGTCGCTGTCGGCGTTCAGAGGGTCGGTGAAGCGGATGGGGTCGCTGGTGTCGCTCGGGAACGGCACACCGTCCACCTCGACGCGGTCGAGGATGCCGTCGAAGTCCGAGTCGCGCTCCCGCGGGTTCGTGGGTCCCCAGCGGCGCTCGTCGTCGCACACGAAATCGCGGTTCGCGTCGCGGCAGCCGTGGTACTCCTCCCAATCGGTGAGGCCGTCGCCGTCGGTGTCGACGAGCCGCGGGTCGGACGTGACGGCGGTCGTGATCAGCGAACCGACGGCGTTCCGGTAGGTCACGTCCCACCCGAGCGTCTCGACGCGGTTGACGAGGCCGTCGGCGTCGTCGTCGCGCACGGTGTCGCCGTCCGGCTCGATCGGGTTCGAGCCGAGACGCACCTCCGCGCGGTCGTCGAGGCCGTCGCGGTCGGTGTCGCGGTCGAGCGGGTTGGTGGCGTACGGCGTGGTCGGATCGGTGAAGGGCGTCACGACGACCCGGGCGCCGGTCAGATCGACGTACGCGAAGCCGATGGCCTCCTGAAGGTCGTTGAGCCCGTCGCCGTCGGTGTCCGGCGCGCTCGGGTCGGTCGCCGCCGTCAGGCTGGTGGTGCCGAGCAGCGTGTGCGCGACGCCGTCGAGGGAGGTGGGCTGGATCGTCGGCACCCCGTCGCCGTCGAGGTACACGGTGATCTCCGCGCAGCCCGGGTCGACGAGGAGTTCCTGGCAGTCGCTCAGGCCGTCGCCGTCGGTATCGGCGCGGCCTGGGTGCGCCATCGTCGGGTACGCGTCGCGACCGTCCTCCAGGCGGATGATCCAACGCACGCGCCGGTTGCCCTCGAACGGGCCGTACACCTCGTCGGCGTCGTCGATGCCGTCGCGATCGGTGTCGCGGCTGTCGGGGATGCCATCGGCCGGATCGACGTCGGCGTCGGAGTCGATGCTGCGGTAGAAGGCCTCCTCGATCGCCTCGAGGTCGTCCTGATCGAGATCCTGCACGAAGGCGAAGGCGAAGTCCTGGTCGGAGAAGACCGTGGTGCTGCGGAAGTCGACGCCTGGGCGGGTGCCGACCGGGGTGATGTTGCCCTGTGGCCCGAGGACCCACCAGTCGCGCTCCTGGCCCGTGAGCGTGCGCGAGACCCGCTTGACGCGCCACAGGGTGTCGACGCCGTTGACGGTGCGCGTCGAGTAGCTGCGGTCGAGCAGGTCGGCGTCCGCGCGCACGGTCGGGTCGAGGTTCACGTCGACGGCCTCGGGCACGTACTCGAGGCCGAGCACGTCCTCCATCACCTGCGCGAAGGTGATGCCCGACGGGCGCCCCGACGCATCGAAGGTGCCGTTGGTGGCGACCTGGTGGCGCTCGAGCGGCGCGTTGCCGGCGTAGTTGATCTCGAGGTAGGCGGTGCGGTCGTTGACGTCCTGCTCGACGAACGCGAAGTCGCGGCCGAACTCGTCGACGATCGTGTAGCTCGCGACCTCGAAGGTCAGGCCGCGCGGGTTCGCCATGAGGCTCTCGACCAGGCTCGGGAACGCGCTGTCGGTCGCGAACCGGAACGGCCCCCGCTCGGGGTCCAGCGGCCCGATGCTGATCGGCGCGCCCGAGGCCGCGAACAGGGTCGCGACCGGCACGAACACGCTCGGGTCGCGCGGGTCCTGGATGCGCGCGGTGAGCTCGATGTCGCTGATCGTGAAGGCGATGTTGCTGGCGTTGCGCAGGTTGACCTCGACCGCCATCGAGGCGCCCTCGACCACGCGGGTCACGACCGACTCGGCGGTGATCTCCGCCTCGCTCGCCAGGCTCGTGGCGTACTCGCGCTGGGTGGCGCGCACCGAGGCGCTCGTGAAGGTCGTCGAGCTGGAACCGCTCGCCCCGCCGGCGGCGGTGAACTTGAAGCCGCCCTCCTTGCCCTCCTCGCAGCCGCCGTAGGTGCAGACGGTCGCCTCGCCCTGCACGAACCACTCGAGCGTGCTGGAGGTCTCGCGCGCCTGGGCCGACTCCTGGGATTGCGCGAGGGTGGAGGCGAAGCTGCGGCTGTCGAGCGTGCGGGTGCCGCTGGCCGTCTGCTCCTCGAAACGCACGTCGAGCCGCAGGTCGACCGCGCCGACGTTGATGGCCACGCGCGGCAGGTCGGCGACGCGCGGGTTGCGGTTGTCGGTCGTCACCTCATAGGCGTCGTCGAACTGGTCGCCGTCGGTGTCGGCCAGGAGCGGCGAGGTGCCGAAGAAGTCCACCTCGAGCCCGTCGGGGAGGCCGTCGCCGTCGGTATCCTCCATCGTCGGCTCGGAGTAGTACAGGTTCAACTCGTCGAAATCCGAGATCCCGTCGCCGTCGCTGTCGGCGTTGCGCGGGTCGGTGCCGTACTGGCGCTCCTCGGCGTCGGTCAAGCCGTCGCCATCGGTGTCGACCGTGAACGGATCGCTGGTGACCTCGCGGCGCTCGACGCTGCCGTCCGTTCGGGTGACGCGCACGGTCCAGCCACGCTGCTCGACGTCGTCGCTCAGGCCGTCGCCGTCGCTGTCGATCAGCTCGCCCGGCGCCGGCGCGGTGCCGCGGAAGCTCAGGCGGCTCGGGTCGACGCCGCGCTCGGGCGGCGCGATCTGGTTGCCCGCCAGGTCGCGCACGTCGACGACCTCGAGCACGTACCCGATATCGGACTGAGAGGTGGTCGTGAGCGTCACCGACGTGCGGGTGGCGTCGAGCACCGCGTCGAGCACCATCAGCGTGGCGAGCGGGCCGACCTCGTCCGGGGCGGCATCGCTCGAGTAGATCCGGTAGTGGTCAGGGTTCTCGGCGCTGGACGGGCCCCCGAGCACCGGCTCCGAGAAGGTGACCACGACGGACGTGTTCCCGGTGGAGCCGACGTTGGCGACGCGCGGCGGCGTCGTGTCGACGCCCACGGGGGCGTCCTGCCCGACGAAGGAGACGTCCGTCGGGTCCGGATCGAGCGCGTTGCCGGCGTCATCGCGCAGGCCCTGCACGGTGAGGGTGTACGCACGGCCGTCCACCTGGCTGCGGCCGGTGGTCAGCACGGCGGCGGTGCGGTAGGCGTTGAGTTCGACGTCGACGACCGGCAGGGACTCCCCGCCGGCGTCCGCGATGGCGTAGCTCGCGGGGTCGCCGGCGCCGCCGGGCTCGTCGCGCAGCGGCTCGCTGAAGCGCACCTCCACGGCGGTGACGCCGAGCGACGACGCCTGCTCGACGGTGGGCGAGCGCGTGTCGTTGGCGGCGATCCCGACGAACGCCGTGCGGTTGTTGAAGGGGTCGACCAGGCGCTCGCCGACGCGGCTGAACACGGCCGCGACCTCGAGCGTGTAGCTCGCGTCGAACTGCGGCGCCGTGGTGAGCACCACGGTCGCGAAGTCGCTGCCGAAGGCGGCCCCCTCGATCTCGAGCGGGAGTGCGCTGTCGGCGAGGCGGTACTGAGCTCCGTCCTCGGCGGACGGTCCGAGCTCCGCCGGCGCGCCGGTGGCGGGGTCGTGGAACGAGACGACCACCTGCGTGGGGCTGATGGCCACGGCGCTGGCCACGACCGGTGCCGGCGCGACGCTGCCGGCGAAATCGCCGCTCATGTCGGCCAGCGGCTGGAGCGTGTCCGCGGTCGCGACGCCCGCGACGGCGAGGCGGTACGTGACGGCCTGCTGGGGCGCGGTACCGAGCACCACGCTGCGGCCGTCGGGTCGCGGGTGCAGGGCGACCACGTCGAGCGCGGTGCCGTCCGGGTCGCGGATGGCGAACGCGCCGGGGTCGGCGACGTGCACGGGCGCGTCGAACGCCACCACCAGTGACGTGCTGGACGTCGCGCGCACCTCGGTGATGGCCGCGGTTGGGGGCGGCGCCTGCCGGGCGCAGCCAGCGAGGGCGACTGCGACGATCACCCCCCACCCGAGCCGCGCCAGCGACCGCCGCGCGGCACGGGTGCCGTCTCGTCTCCCGTGGTTCGTGGGTTCCGTTCGTGTCATGGGCACACGCTCCTCTACAGCCGCGACGTGCCTCGGTGGGTGCGCCTGCGGCTCGGTCCCGCGATCCCATCCAGATCGCTGGACCGAGCACGTCGGACGAACGGCGTGGATGGAGCAGGTTCATCGAATGTTAACAAGGGACTCATGTCCCGTCGGCGTGGCCGACGGCGTCGGGGACACAGGCCCACCGTTGCCCGACGCGCGCCGAGGCACGACGAAACCGGCGCCCCTCGGGGCGCCGCGAATGCTCTTGGTTGACGCTTTCGAACATACCGCGGTATGCGGCATCCGTCAAGATGTTGCGGCGGTGCGCGTCCAACCACGCCGGAAACGGGTAGAAACGGGGCTCCGACCGCCTCTGGGTGGTCCCGAACCCCCGGTTTCGATCCGACTGCCGTGGGGCGATGCGGACAGGTTCGAGCGTGAGGATGTCGCCGACGGCCCGCCGCGCCGCTTCCAGCCCCGGCTGACCGCCCGCCGTCGGGGCCTCTCGCGGGCGCACGAGGCTCGACGGCGACCTGGTGCGCGCGATCGGCGAGGACCTCAGCGTGGCACGCGGCTGCCGTCAGCGTGCGCACCCGTCGCGGGTCAGTACGTCCGCACCCGGATGTCGCCGAGTCCGACGCCGAGCGTCAGGTCGATCGTCGCGCCGGCGCCGTCGCGCTCGTACCCGCCCGGCACCGCGACGAAGCCCTCGGGCAGCGCATCCAGGTCGCGGCCGCCATCCAGGTGCAGCCGCACGATCGCGGCGCGGGGCACGAAGACGTCCAGGTCGCCCAACCACGTCGTCAGGCGTGCCACGACATCGCCCTCGGGGAGGTGGACCTCGTGGTCGCCGATGCCGGCGTCGAGCTCCACGCGCTGCACCGCGGTGCCGCGCAGGTCGAGCATCGTCTCGCCGACGCGGGAGCGCACGGCGACGGTGGCCGGCAGGTCGGCGGCGAGGTTGAGGTCCCAGTATGGGCCCTCACGCACGACGCGCGTGCGGAGCGGGGTGCGCCCCCGCAGGGCGACGCTCAGGTGTGCGCCCGGCTCCACCGTGTGCTCGAGCGCCTGTGCGTTCCCGAGGTCGACGACGCCGACGAGTGCGCGCCCGTCGCCGCCGGGCTGGCCGCGCAGGTCGAGGCGCCCGATGTCGACGTCGAGGACGACTTCGGCGGACGTCGCGTCGCCGCGCGCGATCTCGACGAGCTCGAACGGGTGGTCGTCCTGGCCGGTCGCCGCCACCGGGGCGGCCACCGCCAGGAGGAGAGCGAGGATCAGAAGTGAGGCTGCGAGGATCGTACGGGTCGTGGTGTTCATGCAGAGCAGGGTGGGATGGGACCTACCTGACACGTAAGGTGCCGGTTCCGGTAGGTCGACGTCCCGCTGCCCGCATGGCCTGACCGCGTACCCGCGCTCGACGCGATCCGCTCATCCCCGGGGCTCCGCCGCCACCCCGAGTTCTGCGGCGACCGCGGCCAACCGCCGGTCGAGCGTCTAGATCGGGACGCTGGCCAGCAAGCCCGAGCCGAGCAGCTGCACGTCGACCCAGCCAATACCGCGGTCCATGAGGGCGCGGCGCCGGATGAGCGACGGCGCCTCGTCGACGGTGGCGACGGGCGCCGCCGGCAGCGCGCGCATGAGCTCGAGCACGGTGGCGTGGTCCGAGAGCCGACCGCACGCCAACTCCCCGATCCGCCGAGGCGCGCGAGGCGACGCGCGCTCTCGCGCTCGATCAGGGTGAAGCCGCACCAAGCGCCTCGCGCCAGTCCTCGACGCCCAGACCCGCCACGCGCCGAAACTCGCGCACGTTCCCTGTGACGACGATGCGCTCCTCGGTCAGCGCGTGGGCCGCGATCCACAGGTCGTTCGGTGGGAACGGCGTGCCTACCTGCTCGAGCGCTCGTCGCACGTCCGCGTAGGCCATGGCGACCCGGTCGTCGAGCGGCAAGACCTGCAGCCGCGCGAGCAACTCGTCCACGCGTTCGACGAGGGGGTGAGAGCCCGACCGCCGAGCGCCGAACCGCAACTCGCCCGCGACGATCGGCGTCGTGGCCACCGCCTGCTCGCCCACCACGGCGATGCGCCGCGCGACGGTGCCGGAGGGCTCGCGCAACACGTGCGACAGCGTGTCGGTGTCGAGCAGGTAGCGGGTCACGTCACACGTCGGGCTCGTCGAGCGGGAGGAGGTCGTCGTCCACGTCGGGGAACGGCACGTGCAGCGGCTCGAGCGTGGCCAGCCACGGCAGCAGCCCCTCGCGCGGCACGGGGACGACGGTCAGGACGCCGTCTTCGCGGCGGAGCAACGCCTCGTCGGCGTCGAGTTCCCACTCGCGTGGGATGCGCAGCGCCTGGTTGCGTCCATTGCGGAACAGGTGGACACGGCGTTCCTCGGACACGGCGATCGCCTCCTCGCCTACATCCATAGCATATGCCATGGCATATGCTACAGTGAGGGCTGCGGGGTCCGGCTCCATACCACCCATCGTCACGCGCCCCGCAAGCCACACGACGGCGAACTCGGCAGCAGCCCACCCGCCCCCGGCCGTGAAGCACCCGACACCCGGCGAGCCCGCGTGCCCCTAGCATGCGCGCATGCCGTCGCGTCCGAACCATCGCCGCCGTGCGGCGACCCCGTTCCTGCGAACACCCACGGGGGGCGCGGCAGCGTGACGGCTTCCGGCATCCGCACCTCGGAGAGCGATCCCCTCCGCGTCCACTGGGTGCCCGACCTGCCCACCGCGGGCGCGCTCGGCCTCACCCTGGCCCCCGGCAAGCACGGCCCGAGCTACTACGATCCGGCCGGCTGGGCCCGTGACCTCGACGCCGACCTCGACCGGCTGCGGCACCACCACCGCGCCGACGTCCTCGTCTCGCTCATGGAGGACCACGAGTACGACCTCCTGGCCATCCCCGACCTGCGCGGCCGAGCTCGCGACGCCGGCCTCCAGATGCGCCACTTCCCCATCGCCGACGACTCGGTGCCGCCGCCATGGCGGGAAGACGACTTCGCCACCCTGGTCGCGGGCATCCGCCGCGCGCTCGACGATGGCCGTCGCGTGGTCGTGCACTGCCGCGGCGGCGTGGGCCGCTCGGGGATGGTGGCCGCCGCGGTCGCGACCACCTACGGCGACGACGCCGACGCCGCCATCGCGCGTGTGCGCGAGGCGCAGCCCCACGCCGTCGAGACGCGGGAGCAGGAGGCGTACGTGGGGCGGTTCGTGCGAAGGACGGGCAAAGGCGTCTAGGCCAACCTCGACACCGGGCGTACGCTGGGTCGCTGCGTGGCCCCCGCGCACCGCGCGGGCGGACCGTCCCACCGCCGAGAGCTAGGAGGCACGAGCCCATGACCACCGTCACCGCACCCACGCCGCCCCCGGGCCGCCTCGTCAGCGCCGGCAACGAGCACCGCTGGCTGGTCGACGTCGACCTCTGGCGCGACACGTTGATCCCGCTGACCGTGTTGCAGGTCATCGCCGTGGCGGCGGC
>JAABSI010000092.1 GCA_011390455.1 Trueperaceae bacterium | reverse complement strand
TGCCAGTCGGCGGTGTGGAGGAACGTGGGCACGATGGGGCGAGGGTACCTCAGCGGCGAACGGGGTCGACGTCGACGTAGGCGGAGCCCTAGACTCCATGGTGTCCGGGTAGATTCCACCAATTGAGAGAGACGGTAGAATGCATTCGGAGGTCGCGATGGCCCTGAACCTCAAGTCCCGCGAGGCCCACGAGCTCGCCAAGCAGCTGGCCGACCTGACCGGCCAGTCCATGACCCAATCGGTCGTGGAGGCGCTGCGCGAGGCCGTAGCGCGCCGGACGCCGCGCGCGACGGCCAAGCGCGAGCTGCTCGAGCGCATCGCCGAGCATTGCGCGGCGCTGCCGGTGCTGGACGACCGCACCCCCGACCAGATCCTCGGCTACGACGAGCACGGACTACCGCGGTGACGGTCCTCGACACGTCCGCGCTCGTCGCCGTGCTCGCGGGCGAATCCGCGGCGCCGGCGCTGATCGAGCGCATCGCCGCCGAGGACGACCTGGGGATCTCGGCGGGCACCCTGCTCGAGGCGCTCGTCGTGCTGCAGGCGCGCTACGGCGACGAGGGGGTGCGCGACCTGCGGCTGCTCGTGCATGCCGCCGGAGCTCGGGTGATCCCGTTCGATGCGGACCAGGTCGAGCTTGCGCACGCAGGGTTCGTGCGGTACGGGAAGGGGCGCCACCCGGCGGCGCTGAACCTCGGCGACCTCTACGCGTACGCCCTGGCCAAGGCGCACGGCGCACCCGTGCTGTACGTGGGCGACGACTTCGCGCGGACGGACGTGGCGCCGGCTTAGTGGGTTCGAGGACGGCTGCTCACGAGCCGTACCGATCGAGGTCCAACGCTGGAAGGCCGTTGGCCGCCCGCCAAGCGGTCGACCACCCGAGCACCGTGGCCCGCAGCCCCACGCCGTCGTCCGCGAGGGCGCGCGCGGCCCAGCGGTCCGGACCCAGCGGGTACGCGGCCGCGGTCACGCCGTCCTGGTCCGTGAAGGCCGCGAGCCCCGGGTCCGCGCCGCCCACGATCACCCCGCTCGCCACGTAGGCGTGCCCCTCGAAGAGCCCCGGCCCGGCGGCGGCCTCCGGGTCGAGCTCGAGCGCGTCGGCGTGCACCGGGACGCCGTCGACGCGCACGCGCAGCCGGCTCGAGGCGTGCCGATAGGCGTGCCGCTCGCCGCGCGCCACGCGGCCGGCCGACCAGCGCTCGAACCAGGCGAACTCGGCACCAGTCTCGAGGTCGACCTCGACGCTCTGCCGGAAGGCGCTGCCGGCGAAGGGGATCGTGAGGCCGGGGTGGACCTCCAGCCGTCCGCCGGCCGCGACCCGCAGCCGCACGCGCTGCTCGGCCGCGCCCGGGGGCTCCATGGCGTGCAGCTTGGTGGCCGCCTGGGCCACGACCACTGCGTGGGCGCCGGGCCCGACGTCGACGTCGAGCTCGAGCCGGTCGCCCGCCATCACCCCCGGACCGACGTGCAGCACTTGCAGTACCGCCTCGCCATGGGCGAGCACGAACGGCCGGACGCAGCGGAGCGGCGCCCGAGACGCCTGGTGCGCCAGCACGGTTCCGTGCGGTCCCGCAGCGAACTCCAGCCGCAGGTACCCGTTCGCGAGGTCCGTCAGATGCGGACCTCATCGAACAGCACGTCCTCGACGATCCAGCGGAGCACGTCGTCGATGCCCACGCCGTGCTTGAGGTCGGTGAAGACCTGAGGCCGATCGCCGCGCTGGAGGCGCGCATCCCGCTCCATCACCCCCAGGTCGGCGCCGACGTACGGCGCCAGGTCGATCTTGTTGATGACGAGCAGGTCGCTCCGGGTGACGCCGGGGCCCCCCTTGCGCGGCACCTTGTCGCCGCCCGACACGTCGACCACGTAGATGCTGACGTCGACCAGGTCGGGGCTGAAGGAGGCCGCGAGGTTGTCGCCGCCCGACTCCACGAACAGCAGGTCGAGGTCGGGGAAAGCCGTGCTCATGGCGTCGACGGCCTCCTGGTTGAGGCTGGTGTCCTCGCGGATCGCGGTGTGCGGGCAGCCGCCGGTCCGCACCCCACGGATGCGCTCGGGGTCGAGCGCGCCGGAACGGGTGAGGAAGGCGGCGTCCTCGTCGGTGTAGATGTCGTTCGTGATGACCGCCACCTGGTAGCGGTCGCGCAACTGCTTGCACAGGGTGTCCAGGAGCGCGGTCTTGCCGGAGCCCACCGGGCCGCCGATGCCGATCTTCACGGGTCGCATGGGGGCGACCTCCTCTCGAGGCGCGCGGCGCGCGCCCTCACGATTCGAACAACCGGGTGACGAGCGCCGTCTGCTGGTGCGCACGCAGATCGGCCCCAGGGGTCGCGGACCAGAGCGAGGCGTGCGGGTCGGCGTCGACGCGGGCGGCGGCCGCGGCGACGTCGGGCTGGAGCGCGACCAGCAGCCCTTGAGCGCGCTCCGGTCCGAGCGGCAGGCACCGGGTCGCCGCGGCGAGCGCGGCCGCCACCATCCCCTGGCCGGCGGCGAGCAGGGTCGGGCGGCGGGGGAGGTCGAGCACCCGCGACCAGGCGCCGAGCACCGCTGCATGGTGGCCGGTCGCGACGCCGGGCGGTAGGCGGTCCGTGCGCTCCGGCCAGAGCCGGGCCGCGAGGGCGTGGGTGCGCCGGCCGAGCGCGCGGCTGGTGGCGCGCAGGCTGGGCACGCCCTTCCAGGCGTCGAGCTCGGCGTCGAGCGCGGCGAGCGCGCGGTCGTCGGGGCCCGACCAGGCGAGCGCCACCGCCGCCAGGTCGAGGCGCCCGAACCCGTAGGCGAGTTGGGCGCGCAGCCAGGCCTCGAGCTCGGGCGGCCGCATGCCGCGTTGCGCGTACGCCTCGAGGCCGTTCGAGTGGGCGAAGGCGCCCACGGGCAGCGCCGTGTCGTGCAGCTGCAGCAGACGGAGCCAGGCGGCGTCGTCCATCGTCAGTGGGCGTGCTCGCCCGGCGCGCGCCCGCGGAAGGGGCGGTGGGCGACCTCGGCGTCGTAGCCCGCGGCGCGCAACCGCGCCTCGAGGGGGGCGTCGTGGAGCGCGATCAGCGTGCCGTCGTCCTCGACGTCGAGGTCGCGGTGCAGGTTGCCCACCAGGTGGCCGACGCGCGCCGCCTCGGCGCGGTCGCGGGGACGCACGACGAGGACCTGTTCGTCGGCGGCGGCGACCACGTACGCCGCGGTCGCGGTGGCGTGCAGCACCTGGCCGACGCCGAGCGCCGTGCCCGTGGGGAGCGCGAGCTCCAGGACGGTGCCGTCGCTGGCCTCCAGGCGGCGCCGCACGCGGCGGCGGTCGTGGGCGGTCATCGGGAGCGGCACGACGACGCGGCCGCCGGGGTCGACGGGGGTGAGGGTATCGATGCGGATGGGGTCGGGCACGTTCCAGCCTCCAAGGCGTCAGAACAGGAAGTAGCGCTGCGCGAGCGGGAGCCGCGTCGCCGGCGCGCTGGTCACGTCCTCGCCGTCGACGCGCACCCGGTACGTCTCGGGGTGCACCTCCACCACGGGCAGGGCGTCGTTGTGCACCATGTCGCGCTTGGTCACGTGCCGCGTTCCGTGAACCGCGAGCGTGGCGCGCGTGAGGCCGATCGGGAGGCCGCCGTCGAGCGAGGCTCCCGACACGAAATGCACGCAGGCGTGGGCCAGCGCCTGGCCGAGCTGGCCGAACATCGGGCGGTACCGCACCGGCTCGGGGGTGGGGATCGAGGCGCTCGGCGCCCCCATGGCGGCCGCGACGATCTGGCCCCCCTTCAGGATGAGGTCGGGCTTGATCCCGAAGAAGGCGGGGTGCCAGAGCACCAGGTCGGCCAGCTTGCCGACCTCGACCGACCCGACGTGCTCGGCGATTCCGTGGGCGATCGCCGGGTTGATCGTGTACTTGGCGACGTAGCGCTTGGCGCGCGCGTTGTCGCGCCGCGGGTCGTCCCCGGCGAGCGGCCCGCGCTGGCCGCGCATGTGGTGGGCGGTCTGCCAGGTGCGGGCGATCACCTCGGTGACGCGCCCCATCGCCTGCGAGTCCGAGGCGATCATGCTGATCGCGCCCAGATCGTGCAGTACGTCCTCCGCCCCCATCGTCTCGATCCGGATGCGCGACTCGGCGAAGGCGACGTCTTCCGGCACCTGCCGGCTGAGGTGGTGGCAGACCATGAGCATGTCGAGGTGCTCTTCGAGCGTGTTGACCGTGAACGGCATGGTCGGGTTGGTGGAGGAGGGGAGGACGTTCGGAGCACCGACGACGCGGAGGATGTCGGGGGCGTGGCCGCCGCCGGCGCCCTCCGAGTGGTACGTGTGGATCGTCCGCCCCCGGATCGCTGCGAGCGTGTCCTCGACGAAGCCCGACTCGTTGAGCGTGTCGGTGTGGATGGCGATCTGCACGTCGAAGGCGTCGGCGACCGCGAGCGCGGTGTCGATCGTCGCGGGGGTGGTGCCCCAGTCTTCGTGCAGCTTCAGGCCGATCGCGCCGGCGCGGACCTGCTCCTCGAGCGCTTCGGGGCGCGAGGCGTTGCCCTTGCCGAGGAAGCCGACGTTCACGGGGAGCCCTTCGGCCGCCTGCAGCATGCGGTGCAGGTGCCAGGCACCCGGGGTCGCGGTCGTCGCCTTGGTGCCCTCGGCCGGGCCCGTGCCGCCGCCGAGCATGGTGGTGATCCCGCTGGCGAGGGCCTCCCATGCCTGCTGGGGGCTGATCCAGTGGATGTGGGCGTCGATGCCGCCGGCGGTGAGGATCTTGCCCTCGCCCGCGACGATCTCGGTGCCGGGTCCGATCGCCAGCGCCGGGTGGACGCCGTCCATCACGTCCGGGTTGCCGGCCGCGCCGATCCCGACGATGCGGCCGTCGCGGATGCCGACGTCGGCCTTGACGACGCCCCAGTGGTCGAGCACGAGCGCGTTCGTGATCACGGTGTCGGGCGTGCCCTGGGCGCGGGTGCGCTGCGACTGCCCCTGGCCGTCGCGGATCACCTTGCCGCCGCCGAAGACCGCCTCGTCGCCCGGGTTCGTCAGGTCGCGCTCGACCTCGACGATCAGGTCGGTATCGCCCAATCGGACCCGGTCGCCGGCGGTGGGGCCGTAGAGCCCCGCATGGTCGCGTCGGGACTGCTTCACGCGTCCTCCTCGACGATGAAGCCTTGCGCGCGGGCCGCCGTGAACGCGACGTCGCGTCGTGCATCGAGGTCGCCGGACGTGAGCGCCGACATGCCGAAAGCGCGCCGATCGCCCGCGAAGGCGACCAGCGCGACGTCACGCCCCTCGCCGGGCTCGAGGCGGAGCGCCGTGCCTGCAGGCAGGTCGAGGCGGAAGCCGTAGGCGCGCTCGCGGTCGAAGGCGAGCGCACGGTTGACCTCGAAGACATGCGTGTGGGAGCCGATCTGCACGGGTCGGTCGCCGCGGTTGTCGATCCGCAGCGTGCGCCGCTCGCGGCCGGGCGCCAGTTCGAGGTCGCCGTCGGCGACGAAGACCTTGCCGGGCACCATCGGCGCGCCGCGCGGGTCCTCGCTCATCGGATGGGGTCGTGAACGGTCACCAGCTTGGTGCCGTCGGGGAAGGTGCCTTCGACCTGGATCTCGGGGATCATCTCGGGCACGCCCTCCATGACGTCGTCGCGGCGCAGGATCGTGGCTCCGTGCGCCATCAGGTCGGCGACGGTGCGGCCATCGCGGATGCCCTCGAGCAGCTCGGCGGTGATCAAGGCGACGGACTCCGGGTGGTTGAGCTTGAGGCCGCGGTCGCGCCGTCGCCGCGCCACTTCGGCGGCGACGAACACGAGCAGGCCGTCGGTCTCGCGGTCGGTGAGGCGCATCGGGTCCCTCCGGGCGGCCGGGCACGGCCGTGGGCGGACCATACCCCGGCTCCGTGCGCGTCGTACACCCCGATACGGCAGAATGCACGGTTGCGTAATGACGTCCGACGCAAAGCGCCCGTTCGGTATGCGCAGTGTAGGCAGAATCGCTAACGCCGGCAGCGAAGGCGATCACGGCATGCATCGATCGTGGGAGGCGGGACGACGTCGACCGCAGGAGCGTCGGCGTCGTTGCCAGGGTCCCGCATCAACCCGCGAGCCACGCCCCGAACGCCGCCAGCGCGACCCCGACCGCCAGCGTCCCGATCGCCTCGGCGGCGACGGCTGCGCGCGCGCCGGCGCGCCAGCGGCCGTGCAACTCCACCATCCACGTCGAGAACGTCGTGAACGCCCCGAAGAAGCCGACCGCCGCGACGGTCGTGAGGTCGGACGCGAGATCGCTTCCGGCCACGACGCCGGCGAGGAAGGCCCCGAGGAGGTTGACCGCCAGCGTGCCCGCGCCCGGTCGCGCCACCACGCGGGCCACCGCCCACGACGCCCACGCTCGGGCCACGCCACCCGCGGCGCCCGCTACGAGCACCGCCGCGAAGGCCGCGAGGCTCATGTGCGCCCCCGGCCCGCGCGCCACCCGAGCGCCACCGCGAGCAGGCCGCCGGCGAGCGACGCCGCGGCGTATGCGGCCGCGAGCCCGCCGGCGAGCCCGCCCGTTTCGACCGCGAGCGCCGAGAAGGTGGTGAAGGACCCGACCACGCCGGTGGTGAACCCGGGTCCCCGGAGCCACGCGGGTGCCCGACCGCGTTCGGTCCACCCGAACACCGCACCGAGCGCGAAGCTGCCGAGCACGTTGACCGCGAGCGTCGCCCACGGCCAGGCGCCGGTCGCGACCGGGAGGGTGAGGCCGACGAGTGCGCGGACACCCGTGCCCAGGATCGAACCGACCGCCACCGCGAGGGTGGCGGGATGGCCCGCCCCCGGCGTCGCCATTACGCGCTGGGTGCGCCCGCCGCGCCCGCCGCGGTGCGTCCGGTGCTGCCCTCGAGCGGCACCGCGACCCCGTCGAGGGCGATCGGAACGACGTCGCCGACCCGCACCGGGCAGTCTGCGGTGGTCTGCACCACCAGCCGCAGTGCGGCGTCGGCCGCCGATTGGCACGTGTAGGTCAGGTCGTGCCCCTTGAACTCCCGGTGCAGCACGGTGACGGGCAGCCCTTCGCCACCGGGTCGGAAGGCGAGCGCCTCCGGCCGCACGGACAGCATCACCTGCCCCTTGGCCGGCTTGGACAGCGCCACGTCGCCCAGACCGGTCTGCGCACGGGCGCCGAACGCCTCGCCGCGCAAGAGGTTCGTGCGCCCCAAGAAGCTGGCGACGAACGCGGTGCGCGGGCGCAGGTACACGGCCTCGGGCGCGCCCTCCTGCTCGAGGCGCCCCGAGCGCATCACGGCGATCCGGTCGGCGAAGGTGAGGGCCTCCTCCTGGTCGTGCGTCACGAGCACCGCGGTCGTGCCGGTGCGTTTGAGGATGGCGCGCACCTCGTCGCGGGTGCTCCCGCGGAGCGCGGCGTCGAGGTTGCTGAAGGGTTCGTCCATCAGCAGCACGGTCGGCGCGGGCGCCAAGGCCCGGGCGAGCGCGACGCGCTGCTGCTGGCCCCCCGACAACTGGTGGGGGAAGCGGCCCGCGAAGATCGTCAGGCCGACCAGGTCGAGCACCTCGGCGGCGCGCGCCTCGCGGTCGGCCCGTGAGCCGCCCCGGAGGCCGAAGGCGACGTTGTGCAGCACGTTGAGGTGCGGGAAGAGCGCGTAGTCCTGGAAGACGAACCCGATGCGGCGCCGATCCGGCGTGACCCAGGTGGTCGGCCCGGCGACCTCGCGCCCCGCGAGGAGCACGCGCCCCTGGTCGGGGGTCTCGAAGCCGGCGATCAGCCGCAGGAGCGTGGTCTTGCCGCATCCGGACGGACCGAGGAGGCAGACGATCTCGCCGTCGCGTACGTCGAGGCTCAGGTCCTCGACCGCGAGGTGGCCCGGGCTGCGGTACCGCTTCGTGAGGCCTTCGAGGGCGACGACGGGGGGTGTGGACGCGGCGTCCATGCGAGCCCGAGTGTACCGGGCAATCCCGAGTGCGTGTGTCGGCATGGGGCCGGACGTCCGCTAGACTCGGGGCCACGCTCGACTTGGGAGGTCGCCGATGCCCGACCCGATCGCCGCCGAAGCGCTTTTCGACCCGTACTTCTTCCTGTGGGAGGAGATCCTGGGCGACCCGCCCAAGGACGGCCGACCGGTGGCCGTCCTCGACCCCGACACCGGTTGGAGCCAGACGCTCGCCGCCGTGAGCGCCAGCGAGGCGTCGACGCCGGTGGCGCGCGGCGGCACCACCATCGCCGGGCAGACGGCGCACGCCGCGTACTACCTCGAGTTGCTCGCGGCGATCATCGAAGAGCGCGACGTGGAGGCCGACTGGCCCGGCAGCTTCGAGCCGAGCGCCGTCGACGAGGACGCCTGGGCGGCGCAGAAGGAGCGCCTCTTCGAGGTCGCGGCGACGGTCGCGGGGCACGTGCGCGCCAACCCGCAGTGGCCCGAGCCGCACGTCCGCAGCGCGCTCGGTGCCCTGGTCCACCTCGCCTACCACCTGGGAGCGGTCCGCCAGATGGCGCGCGTGGTCCGCGGCTGAGCCTCCGGCCCACCGGGGCGCCTGGCCTAAGATGGGTCATGACGCGCCTCACGCCCGACCGCTACCTGCGCGCCCGCGCCTTCCTCCACGATCGCGCTCGGCCGCTCGAGCGCGCCGCGTTCGAGCACGACTTCGAGGGAGGCCCCGCCTGGCCCGTGTTCGATGCGTTGGCCGCCTTCCAGAACCCCGACGGAGGGTTCGGCCACGGCCTCGAACCCGACGCTCGGACGGGGGCGAGCGGTGCGCTCGCCACGAGCGTCGCGCTGCATCGGATGGCCGAAGTCCGGGCGCCGAGCGACCACCCCATGGTGCGCGCCGCCGTCGACTACCTCAAGGCCACCATCGACCCCGTCACCGGCACGTGGCGCATCGTGCCCGAGGCGACCGCCGACGCGCCGCACGCCCCCTGGTGGAGCCAGGACGGGCTCGAAGAGCGCTTCCAGGGCTTCGTGCTCAACCCGAAGGCCGACCTCGTGGCGCAGCTCTACGCGCTCTGCCCGAGCGCCGACGAGCCCTGGCTCGACGGTCTGGCGACGGACGTCCTGCGCGAGGTCGAGGCGAGGGCCGCCGCCGGGATGGAGATGCACGATCTGATCGGCGTCGCGCACCTGCTCGACGCTCCCCACGTGGCGCCCGGGGTGCGCAGCCGCCTGCTGACGCTCGCCGTTCCGCTCGCCGAGGCCGCGGTGGGGCGCACCGCGGAAGCGTGGTCGGGCTACGGGCTCAAGCCGCTGGCGCTGGCGCCGCGGCCCGAGTCGGCGCTGGCCGCCGCGCTCGACGGCCCGCTGCAGGCGCAGCTCGACCACCTCGTCGCCACGCAGGCCGAGGACGGCGCGTGGTGGCCGGTCTGGAGCTGGGGCGACGGCGCCGACGCCGATGCCTGGGCGGCGAGCCGGGTCGCGTGGGCGGGCATGCTCACGCTGGACGCGCTGCGCCAGCTGCGGGCGTTCGGGCGCCTCGACCGGGGCTGATCGGGCCCGTCAGCGGTCCCGGGGGCGCTCCAGCCGCACGATCTCGAACGCCGTGCGCCACGGCACCACCTGGTTCGCGAAGCGGGTCCGGTAGCGCCGCGCCACCTCGGCGATCTCGTCGGGGGTCAGCGCGGCCGCGAGGGCGCCGACGTAGCGCCCCGGGGCCTCGTTCGTCCCGAACCAGCGCTCGACGGCCTCGGCGGCGATGCGTTGATCGCCGTGGACGACCAGGTCGCGCACGCTGGCGACCGTCAGGCCGGCGGCGTCGGCGAGCGGCTGCAGCCGCGCGGCGGCGTGCTCGACCGACGCGTTCGCGTAGAGCTGCTCTTCGGCGGCTCGGACGCGATCGCCCAGGTCCGCGGCGTCGGACCAGTCCACGAGCGCCGCGAGGCGCTGCGCGCGGCGTGGGTCGGTCTCGGCCACCACGAGCGCGCCCTCCGGCGTCAGCAGCCGAGCGACGTCGGCGAGCCAGGCTCCGGGATCGGGTAGGAGGGCGAGCACGCCGCGGCCGACGACGCGGTCGAAGCGAACGGCCGCGTCGCGCGCGGCGACGGCCGCGGCGGCCTCCGCCGGTGCCGCTTCGATCACCTCGGGGCGTTCCAACGCGTCGAGCCTTCCGGCCTGCTGGCGCAGCGCGGCCGCGTGGCGGGGGTCGTCGGTCGCGGCCCACACCTGGCCTTCGGGGGTGCGGCGCACCGCCTCCCAGACGAGCAGGCCGCTGCCCGCGGCGACGTCGAGCACCACGTGGTGGCGCTGCGGCGCCGCCACCTCGAAGAGCGCGTCGCGCAGCCGTCCGAGGCGGGCGCCCGCGCTCGAGACCGTGCGCTCGAGCCAGCGCTCGCGGGCGCGGTCGGTGGGGGAGGTGGTGAGCACCTCGACCGGGGCCCGTGCCTCGCCCTCGAGCATGGCGGCGAGCTGCGCCTCGCGGCGGCGCGCGACCTCGTCCTTGACCGCCGCCTCGTACCCCTGCCCGGACGGTTGGTAGAAGACCTTCGCCTGCAGCGCGTCCGGCAGGTACTGCTGCGCCACCCAGTGCTCGCGGTACGCGTGGGGGTAGGCGTAGCCCGCGCCGTGGCCGAAGCCCTCCGCGTCGCGGTTGCCGTCGCGCAGGTGGTTGGGCACCTCGCCCTCGCGCTCCTTCCCGACCGCGTCGAGCGCGTCGAAGAAGCCCATGGTGGAGTTGGACTTGGGCGCGGTCGCGAGGTAGAGCGTGGCCTGCGCCAGGTGGTAGCGCCCCTCGGGCAGGCCCACGTAGTCGTACGCCTGCGCCGCCGCGGCCACCACGCCGAGCGCCTGCGGGTCGGCGAGGCCGACGTCTTCGCTGGCGAGGATCAGCAGGCGGCGCAAGATGAAGCGCGGGTCCTCGCCGGCGTAGACCATCTTCGCGAGCCAGTAGAGCGCCGCGTCCGGATCGCTGCCACGCACGCTCTTGATGAACGCGCTGATGGTGTCGAAATGAACGTCGCCCTCTTTGTCGTACAGCACCGCTCGTTGTTGGATCGATTCCTCGGCAACGGGACGTGTGATGACGATGACGCCGTCATCGTTCGGTGACGTCGTTTCAATCGCGAGCTCCATCGCGTTCAGGAGCGAACGAGCGTCGCCGTTCGCCACCTGCACCAGGTGGTCGAGCGCAGCGTCTTCGAGGTGCACGGTCTTGGCGCCGTAGCCGCGGACCGGATCCGCGAGCGCCTGCGCCGCCACCCGGCGCAGGTCGTCCTCCGTGAGCGGCTTGAGCTGGAACACCCGCGAGCGCGACACCAGCGCCTTGTTCACCTCGAAGTAGGGGTTCTCGGTGGTGGCGCCGATCAGCACCACGGTGCCGTTCTCCACCCAGGGCAACAGCGCGTCCTGCTGGGCCTTGTTGAAGCGGTGCACCTCGTCGACGAAGAGGATCGTGCGGCGGCCGGCGCGCGCGTGCTCCTGCGCCTCGGCCACCGCTTCGCGGATGTCCTTCACCCCGCCCAGGACGGCGTTCAGCGCGGTGAAGCGGGCGCGCGTGGAGTTGGCGATCACGCGCGCGAGCGTGGTCTTGCCGGTGCCGGGGGGCCCGTACAGCAGGACCGAGGAGAGCTGATCGGCCTGGATCGCGCGGCGCAGCAGGCGGCCGGGACCGAGCACGTGGTCCTGCCCCACGTACTCGTCCAG
>JAABSI010000091.1 GCA_011390455.1 Trueperaceae bacterium | reverse complement strand
AACGGCCCGCCACCCCACACCCCCACGACCTTGGTGGGTAGGAGGTGGGGGCGATCGCCGAGCGGCGCTGGCGCCACGCACCGTTGCGGCCTCGACCCGCCCCCCGTCGACCCTGGCCGCGCAGCGATGCCCCGGCGCCGGTGACGCGCCCCACACGCACATCGGCCACCCCGCTCGCGGTGCCGCCCCCCAGGCGACGGAGGCCGCGGGGGTGCGGGCGCGATGGCGGGCCGTTGGCACCTCCGGTGGCTCCAGGCCCGCCATCGCGCCCGCACCCCCCGCGCTACGATGCCCCCCGTGAGTCACTTCTTCGCCTATCTGGCCCGCATGAAGTTCATCCAGCGCTGGGGCCTCATGCGCAACACGTCGACCGAGAACATCCAGGAGCACAGCCTGCAGGTGGCGATGATCGCCCACGCGCTGGCGCTCTTGCAGAACGAGCGGCTCGGTCGGGAGGCCGTCGATCCCGAGCGAACGGCCCTGCTCGCCGTCTTCCACGACGCTGAGGAGGTCATCACCGGCGACGTGCCGAGCCCCATCAAGTACTTCAACCCGCAGGTGCGCGACGCCGTCGCGGACCTCGGTGAGGTCGCGAAGCACAAGCTGCTCGAGATGGTGCCGGAGTCGGTGCGCGCCGCGTACGAGCCGCTGCTGTTCGCGCGCGCCGAGGACGCCGAGGCGTGGCGGATGGTGAAGCTGGCCGACAAGCTCTGTGCGTACCTCAAGTGCGTGGAGGAGGCCAAGGCGGGCAACCGCGAGTTCGAGCGCGCCGAGGCGTCGATCCGCCGTGGCCTCGATGCGTTGGGCGATCCCGAGGTGGACCGCTTCGTCGCGCTGTACGTCCCGAGCTTCAGGCTGACCTTGGACGAGCTGAACTGACCGAGCGTGCCCCTTGGGCCCGGTTCAGGTGGTGCAGGAAGGCCTCGACGAACCCCGATACGGCGTCCCAGTCGGTGGCGCCCGCCTCACGATCGGCCGCCTTCGGGGCCTCGGCGCCCAGGACGTGATGCGCCATGCCGATGTGCGTGTACGGTCGCACGCCGGCGAAGCTCGCGATCACGTCGGGGTGCCAACCGGTCTCGTGCTGCAGGGCGCGCAGGTAGGCGTCGAGCGCCTCGCGGCAGCCGCGGTCGTCGTGGTCGTCGGGGGCGCAGACCGAGAAGAGGGCGCTGGGGCGGCGGCCGAGGTCGGCCGCGTGGTCGCGGGCGTAGTCCTCGATGGCGGTCATGAAGGCGCTCGTGCGCACGGGCGCGCCCACGACGACGGCGTCGAAGCGGTCGAGGTCGGGCGCCGAGTCGGAGCTCGCGACCGACGGTAGGTGACCGGCCGAGCGCATCTCGGTGGCCACTTTCTCCGCGATCCGCCGGGTGTGCCCGAGCTCGGTCGCGTAGACGATCAGGACCTCTGCCATCCTCGCTCTCCTCGTGGCTAGCCTGGCTCCTGAGCGGCGCGAGGGGAAGGTGCAGCCGTCCCGGTACAATGCGCTTCGGCGACGTCGGCGCCCACGGGCGGCGCTTCGCCCACCGGAGGTGCGGCCATGAAAACGAGGCAGAGCGATGAACCCGACCCCCTCCGATGCACCCGTCACGCAGGGCGCGCCTGACCCGTCCGACGCCGATCCGATCGGCACGCTCAGCGCCGAACTGGCGCAGTGCATCGCCGAGCGGCGTTTCGACCGCCTGAAGCAGCGCCTGCGCACCGGCGAGGTCCCCGACGTCGCCGAGGCGATCGATCGCCTGCCCGCCGAGCAGGAGGCCGTCGCCTTCCGGCTCCTCGATCGCGAGCGGGCCTTCGACGTGTTCGAGCACCTCTCCTTCGACGCGCAGGAGCACCTGCTGCACACGCTCTCGGACGCGGACGCGGCGGCCGTGCTCGAGGAGATGTCGGCGGACGACCGCACGGCGCTCCTCGAGGAGCTGCCCGGCAAGGTCACCGTGCGCATGATCAACCTCCTGTCGGCGGAGGAGCGGGCGACCGCGCTGCAGCTGCTCGGCTACCCCGAGGACTCGATCGGCCGGCTGATGACGCCGGACTACGTGCGCGTCAAGCCCGCCTGGACCGTCGCGGAGGCCCTGGCCCACGTGCGCGTCTTCGGCGAGGACTCCGAGACGCTGAACGTGGTCTACGTCACCGGGCCGGGCGGCGTCCTGATCGACGACCTCCGCATCCGCCAGCTGCTGACGGTCGATCCGGAGACGCGGATCGAGTCGCTGATGGACCGCGCCTTCGTGGCGCTGAACGTGCTCGACGACCAGGAACTGGCGGTGGCGACCTTCCGGCGACACGACCGCTCGGCGCTGCCGGTCGTCGACGGCGCCGGCGTGTTGGTCGGCATCGTCACGGTCGACGACGTCCTCGACGTGCAGGAGCGCGAGGCGACTGAGGACATCCAGATGCTCGGCGGGGTGCAGGCGCTCGAGGATCCCTACCTGCAGGTCCCCGTGTGGACGATGGTGCGCAAGCGCGGGGTGTGGCTGGTCATCCTGCTGTTCGGCGGCATGTTGACCGCGGAGGCGATGGCGTTCTACGCGGACGAGCTCGCCAGCGCCGTGGTGCTCGCGATCTTCCTGCCGCTGATCATCGCGTCCGGCGGCAACAGCGGCGCCCAGGCGGCCACGCTGATCACCCGTGCCCTCGCGCTCGGCGAGGTGCGGCTGGGCGACTGGTGGCGAGTGATGCGGCGGGAGCTCGCCTCCGGGCTCCTGCTCGGGGTCATTCTCGGCGCGTTGGGGGCCGGGCGCATCGCCCTGTGGGCGGTGGCCTTCGGCGCCTACGGCGAGTACTGGCCGCTGGTGATGCTCACCGTGGGGGTGTCCCTCGTCGGCGTGGTCGTCTGGGGCTCCCTGTCCGGTTCGCTGCTCCCGTTGCTGCTCAAGCGGCTGGGGGCCGACCCCGCGACGTCCTCGGCCCCCTTCATCGCGACGCTGGTGGACGTCACCGGGATCATCATCTTCTTCACCATCGCGACGTGGTTCTTGAGCGGCACGCTGCTGTGATGGGCGAGCGTCGCGAACCGAGGTCATGACGGCGTCGCTGGACCTTCTCCTGGTCGGCTTCGGCGCCCTCATCCTGTTCAGCGTCGTCGCCAGCAAGGCCTCGGGGCGGCTCGGACTGCCGGCGCTCGTGCTGTTCCTCCTCGTCGGCATGTTGGCGGGCTCGGAGGGTTTGGGCGGCATCGCCTTCGACGATCCTCTGATCGCTCAGTCGCTCGGCATCATCGCGCTCGCCTACATCCTCTTCTCCGGTGGCCTGGACACCGAATGGCGTGCCGTGCGGCCGTTGCTGTGGACCGGAATGGCGCTTTCGACCGTGGGGGTGGTGCTCACGGCGTCGACGATGGGTCTGTTCGCGACCTGGGTGCTCGGACTGCCCCTCCTCCAGGGTCTGCTGCTCGGAGCGATCGTCTCGAGCACGGATGCGGCGGCCGTCTTCTCGGTGATGCGGTCGCGCGGGACGGGTCTCAAGGAGCGCCTGAAGCGGGTGCTCGAGCTCGAGTCCGGCAGTAACGACCCCATGGCGATCTTCCTGACGGTCGGGCTCATCACGTTGATCGTGCAGCCCGACGCGAGCGGGTGGAGCTTGCTCCCGTTGTTCTTGCGCCAGATGGTGGTCGGAGCGGCCGTCGGTTGGGGCCTCGGGCGCCTGCTGGTGGTGGTGATCAACCGCATCCACCTGAACTACGACGGCCTGTACCCCGTCTTCACGCTCGCCGCCGTCGCGGTCGTCTACGGCGTCACCGACTGGCTCGGCGGCAACGGCTTCTTGGCCGTCTACCTCGTCGGCCTGGTCATGGGCAACCATCACTTCATCCACAAGCGAAGCATCACGCGTTTCCACGACGGCGTGGCCTGGCTGATGCAGATCACGATGTTCCTCGCGCTCGGGTTACTCGTGTTCCCTTCCGAGCTCGCGCCCGTCGCGTGGACCGGACTGCTGTTGGCGCTCGTGCTGATGTTCGTGGCGCGGCCGCTCGCCGTGTTCGCGACGCTCTGGTTCACCGGGTTACCCCGCCGGGAGGTCGGTCTCGTCGCGTGGGTCGGCCTCCGCGGCGCGGTGCCGATCATCCTGGCCACCTACCCGTTGGTGATGGGCGTGCCGGACGCGAGCCTGATCTTCAACGTCGTGTTCTTCATCGTCCTGACGTCGGTCTTGCTGCAGGGGCCCTCGATCCCGTTCGTTGCCCGCATGCTGGGGGTCGACGTCCCCCTTGCTCGGCCGCTGCGTTACCCGCTCGAGTTCGAGCAGACCGCAGACCTGGACAGCGATCTCGTCGAGGTCGTCGTGCCCGCGGGTTCGTCCGTCGTCGGTCGCCGGATCCTCGAGATCGGGCTGCCCGAAGGCGCCCTCGTCGTCCTCATCAGCCGCGGCGGCACGTTCGTGGTGCCACGCGGTTCGACGATCATGCTGGACGGCGATCGATTGCTGATGCTCGCCGACGACGCCAGCTTGGCTCAGGTGCGGGCGCTCGTCCGGGCTGCTGGCCCGCCGCCGGCCTAGAGCCCGTAGTGCTCGCGCGCCTGCCGGATCTGGGCCGCGTGGTGGTCGCCGTGCCAGGCGTAGAGCAGGGCGAGCCGCCAGGTCGCGCGTGGTTCCGGGTCGGCGCGGACGTGCCACGGCCGTTCGAGGTCGGCGGGCGACGCGCTGCGCAGCAGCTCCACCCAACGGAGGTGCAACGCCGCGATGAGGTCGAGGGAGGCCTCCACCGGCGCCCGGACGTCCGCCGTAGCTGCCCAGGCGTCGACGTCGACGCTCTCGACCAGCGGTGCCTCCTCCGTCAATGCCCGCTTGGTCCGCAGGAAGGCGTTCATGTGGCTGTCGGCCAGGTGGTGGACGACGGTGCGGATGGGCCAGGCGCCGTCGCGGATCGGGTGGTCCAGGTCGCCGCAGCCGTCGAGCGTCGCGCGCAGCGCATTCGGCAGCGTCTCGATGCGGTCGATGGCGACCATGACGGCGCCGAGGTCGAGGGCGGGGGGCAGGTCGGGGCGACCGATGGGGTAGACCTCGAGCACGGTGGAACCTCCCGGGGCGTGCGATGGCCGATGCTACCGCTCCGTCGGCCCGCACGCGTCGGCCATGGGACGTTGCTCAGGCGCGCCGGGGGCGTCGTGGCGCATATCCTGGGGGCACTGCACGCCATCGCGCCACCGCTCTTCTCTCGCCCGTCGGAGGACCGCTCATGCAACCCAAGCACACCCAGCCCGACCCGGTCGGCGCGCCGCACGGCCCGCTGCACGGCGTCCGCGTGATCGATCTCAGCCGCGTGCTCGCAGGCCCCTTCGCCACGATGCTCATGGGCGATCTCGGGGCCGACGTCATCAAGATCGAGGCGCCCGTCGGAGACGACACGCGGCGCTGGGGGCCGCCGTGGGTGGCGGGCGAGAGCGCGTACTACACCTGCACCAACCGCAACAAGCGGGGCATCGTCCTCGACTTCAGGTTGGACGCCGCCCGCGAGGCGCTCAAGCGGCTCGTCCGGGACGCGGACGTCGTCATCGAGAACTTCCGCGTCGGCACGATGGAGAAGTGGGGCCTCGGCTATGAGGAGGTCCTGCGGCCCCTCAACCCGCGGCTGGTGTACTGCAGCATCACCGGTTACGGGCGCACCGGGCCCGCCGCCCACCTCCCTGGGTACGACCCGATCATCGAGGCCGTGGGCGGGTTCATGGCGATCAACGGCGAGGAGGGCGGACGCCCGTTGAAGGTCGGGGTCGCGGTCATCGACGAGCTCACGGGTTGCCAGGCGGCCTTCGCCATCACGGCCGCCCTCCTGCACCGGGATCGCACCGGCGAGGGCCAGCGGGTCGACCTGTCGCTCTTCGAGTCCGGGTTGTCGGCGCTCGCCAACCAGGCCTCCGCCTTCCTGATGGGCGGCGAGGTCCACCCGCGGCTGGGCAACGCCCACCCCCACATCGTTCCCACCGACAGCTACGAGACGCGGACGGGACCGCTGATGGTGTGCGTGGGGAACGACCGGCAGTTCCAGCGTCTGTGCGATCTGCTCGGCGCCCCGGAGGTCGCCGTCGACGAGCGCTTCGCCAACAACCGGCAGCGCGTGGCGCACCGGCGCGAGCTCGGCGAGGTGCTCGGTGCGCTGTTCGCCCCCGTCGATGCCACCGCGTTCAGTGAGCGCTGCAACGAGGCGGGCGTGCCGGTGGCGCCGGTGCTCGAGATCGACCAGGTCTTCGAGCACCCGCAGGTCGAGGCGCGCGACATGCTCATCGAGTTCGAGCACCCGACGGTGGGCCCGATGAAGCAGGTGGGCTTCCCGATCAAGCTGGGCAGCACGCCCGCGGCCGTGCGCTACCCGCCGCCGCTGCACGGCCAGCACACGGCCGAGGTCCTCGCGGAGATCGGGCTGACCTTGGCGGACGTCGCGCCGGTCGACGCGGCGATCGACGCCGACGGCGAGCCCTCCTGCGTCGGCTGATGGGGGCGCTGTTGCGCGGCGCGTAGGGGCGCGGCAGGCCGGGCGCGCGGCAGGCCGGGTGCGCGGCCGACACGGGCCGTCGTGAGCCCGTACGATGGCGCATGCGCGCCATCCTGGTCGACGCCCCGCGCGGCGTTCCGACGCCGGCCACCGTCCCCGATCCCGTTCCCCCGCCGCACGGCGCGGTCGTGCGGGTGCGCGCCACCGGCGTGTGCCGCAGCGACTGGCATGCGTGGGTCGGTCACGACCCGACCGTCCGCTGGCCGCACGTGCCCGGCCACGAGTTCGCGGGCGAGGTCGTCGCCGTCGGCGGCGAGGTGCGCGGTGACTGGCTCGGCGCCCGCGTGACGGCGCCCTTCTGCTGCGGTTGTGGCGCCTGTGGGACCTGCCGCGAGGGCCACACCCACCTCTGCGAGCGCGAGTTCCAGCCGGGGTTCGACGGTTGGGGCAGCTTCGCCGAGTACGTGGCGGTGCCGTGGGCCGACGCCAACCTGGCGCGCCTCCCGGAGGCCCTCGGTTTCGACGAGGCGGCCTCGCTCGGCTGCCGCTTCATGACCTCCTTCCACGGCCTCGTCGACCGCGCCGCGCTGCGGCCGGGGGAGACGGTCGCCGTCTTCGGCTGCGGCGGCGTGGGGCTGGCGGCGGTCGCGATCGCGGCGGCTGCGGGCGCGCGTGTCGTCGCCGTCGACCTGGTGCCCGCGAAGCTGGCGCTCGCCCGCGAGTTGGGCGCGAGCCTCGTCATCGATGCCTCCGAGGAGGATCCGCTGCCCGCGATCGCGGCGGCGACCGGCGGCGGCGCCGACGTGACGGTCGACGCCCTCGGGAGCCGCGCCACCAGCGCGCAGGGGATCCTGTCGCTGCGGCCGCGTGGCCGCCACCTCCAGCTCGGCCTACTGCTGGGGCGCGACGCGGATCCGCCGCTGCCGCTGCAGCGGGTGGTGCGCCACGAGCTCACCGTCGTCGGGGGACACGGCATGCCCGCGAGCTCGTACCCACGGCTCTTCCGTTTCCTCGAGCGTGGCCGCGTCCCGCTCGGTCGCCTGATCGGCGAGCGGCGTCCGCTGGACGAGGCGGGCGCGGCGCTCGCCGCGATGGAGCGCTTCGCGCCGGTCGGCGTGACGTTGCTGCATCCGGTGGGGCCGGCCGATGCCCGTTCGAGCACGGGTCGTGCGTCTGACTAGCCGGACGAACGGGATGGGTGTAGGCTTCACCTCGGCCTCACTGGTTGGTGCGCGAAACAAATGACGTCCGGGTCGCCTTGTCTCGATCGTGACCCCGCCGCCCCCGCGCCGGCCGTGGACCGCGGTGCCGGCCCGTGCCGACCGGCGTGTCGCGCTCCCTGGCGGAGCGAGGATGGGGTACATCGTGCGTCGAACGTGGATCGTAGGGATGATGTCCGTGGTGTTGGGTTGGGTGGCGGTCGCGGCGGCCATGGGTCACGGCCAGGCGACCGACGAGCGCGTCGTGGTGCGCGTCGAGATGGGGGAGTACTACTTCCAGGTCGAGGGGCACGAGCGCAACGAGCCGATCGTGCTGCTGGCGGGTCAGCCGTACGAGATCGTCTTCGCCAACGTCGGCATGATGGAGCACGAGGTCCTGATCGGGCGTGACGTCGTCGTCGAGGAGGGCATCCCGGACGGTTACGAGGTCAACCTGCTCGACGCCATCGAGGTCGACGTCGTCGGCGAGGGCTGGGAGGTGGGCACCAGCGGCTTCGTGGAGGTCGAACTCGAGGCCGGTGAGACCGTGGTCCTGCACTTCACGTTGCCCGACGAGGCGATCGGCACCTGGGAGATCGGCTGCTTCATCCCGGGTCACTACCAGGCCGGGATGCTCGCGCCCTTCGTCGTCGAGTGACCGTGCGCCGTCGAGGCGGCGCCCACGCGCGTCGCTGAGGCGGCGCCCACGCGGGTCGCGCGCTCCGTCCTTCGCCGGTCGGGGTCCGCGGCCCGCCGTCGTTGGGTGCCGCGCCCGCGGCCGCAGGTCGGCGCTGCCCGGGCGTGGCTTGACCTGCGACCCCGGCGCCGGTAGGTTGCCGCATCGATCGACGTCCCCGTGGACGTGACGTTGGAGGTGGCGGCGAGGGTGGAAGACGTGCAGCGGCCGGCGGCGCAGCCGAGCTTCGGCGAGGTGGTCTGGACGCCCACGCCCGAGCGGGTCCGAGCGGCGAACCTGACGGCCTTCATCGCCGCGGTCAACGCCCGCCGCGGTCTCGCCCTGAGCGGCTACGACGACCTCTACCGCTGGAGCGTCGACGACGCCGCGGCCTTCTGGTCGAGCTGGTGGGACGCCGCCGGGGTGATCGCGGACACGAAGGGCGAGGTCGTCCTGGAGGACGGCGAACGCATGCCCGGCGCCCGCTGGTTCCCGGCTGCGCGTCTGAACTTCGCCGAGAACCTGCTGCGCTTCGCGGCCGCGCCCGATGCCGGCACGCGCCACGCGCTGGTCGGGCGCGACGAGGCGGGTCGGCGCACGGCGTTGACGTACGCGGAGCTGCGCTCGCGCGTCGCCGCGCTCGCCGCCGCGCTGCGACGCGACGGCGTGGTGGCGGGCGACCGCGTGGTCGGCATCACGCCCAACGCGCCGGAGACCGTGATCGCCATGCTCGCGGCGGCGTCGCTCGGCGCCGTGTGGAGCGCGTGCTCGCCGGACTTCGGGACCGAGGGCGTCCTCGACCGCTTCGAGCAGGTCGAGCCGAAGGTGCTCGTCGCCGCCGACGGCTACCGCTACGCCGGCAGACGCATCGACGTGCGCGAGCGGCTCGCCGCCATCGCCGCGCGGCTGCCGACCCTGAAGCGGCTGGTGGTGTTCCCCTTCCTCGAGGCCGCGCCCGACCTGACCCCCGTCCCGGGCGCGGTGGCCTGGGACGGCTACCTCGAACCCGACCCGGGTCCGCTCGGCTTCGTGCGGTTGCCCTTCGACCACCCGCTCTACGTCATGTTCTCCTCCGGCACCACCGGTGTCCCCAAGGCGATCGTGCACGGTGCAGGCGGGACGCTGCTGCAGCACCTCAAGGAACACGCGCTGCACACCGACCTGACGCCCCACGACGTCATCCTCTACGTCACGACCTGCGGCTGGATGATGTGGAACTGGCTGGTGAGCGCCCTCGCCGTCGGCGCTACCGTCGTCCTGTACGACGGCTCGCCGTTCGCGCCCGATGCGGCGGGGCTGTGGGACCTCGCCGAGCAGGAGCGCGTGAGCGTGTTCGGGACCAGTGCCAAGTACCTCGCCGCCCTCGCGAAGAGCGGCGCCAGGCCGCGCGAGACGCACGACCTCGGCGCGCTGCGGACCGTGCTCTCCACCGGCTCGCCGCTCCCGCCGGAGGGCTTCGCCTACGTCTACCGCGACGTCAAGGACGACCTGCTCCTCGCCTCGATCTCCGGCGGGACCGACATCGTGTCGTGCTTCGCGCTGGGCTGCCCCACCCGGCCCGTGCGCGCCGGCGAGCTGCAGTGCCGCGGCCTGGGGATGGCGGTCGACGTGTGGGACGACGACGGCCGGCCGGTCGCCGTCGGGGTCAAGGGCGAGCTCGTGTGCACCCGGCCGTTCCCGTCCATGCCGGTGGGGTTCTGGGACGACCCCGACGGCGCGCGCTACCGCGCCGCCTACTTCGAGCGCTTCCCTGGCGTGTGGGCGCACGGCGACTACGCCGAGCGCACGCCGAGCGACGGCCTGGTCATCCACGGCCGCTCGGACGCGGTGCTCAACCCGGGCGGGGTGCGCATCGGCACGGCCGAGATCACCCGCCAGGCGGAGAAGGTCCCCGAGGTCCTCGAGTCGCTGTGCATCGGGCAGCCGTGGGACGGCGACGTGCGGGTGGTGCTGTTCGTGCGCCTGCGCGACGGGTCGACCCTCGACCGCGCGCTCGCCGACCGCATCCGCGCCACGGTGCGCCGGCACGCGACGCCGCGGCACGTACCGGCGGTGGTGCTGCAGGTGCCGGACGTGCCGCGGACGAAGAGTGGGAAGATCGTCGAGCTGGCGGTGCGGGCGGTCGTGATGGGGGAGAGCGTGCGCAACCTCGAAGCGCTCGCCAACCCCGAGGCCCTCGAGCACTACCGCGATCGGCCGGAGTTGCGCCGCTGACGGCCGTGACCGAGCGCGTGCAGCGCCGCCGTGCGCGGTGGGGTCAGTTGACGACGGTGCCGATGAAGGCCTCGGTCTCGGCCGATGCCTTCTGCATGACCTCGTCGATCAGGCCGCCGAACATGCGGGCGACGAGCCCCGAGTTCATCCGCGCCACGTAGGTGGTGCCGTCGCTGGTCTCGTACACCGACACCCGACAGGGCATCATCGGCGTGACGATGCGCTCGTCGTCGCGTTCGAGGATCTCGATCGAGTACTTCGACGAGCACAGGTCGAACACGGTGACGCCGGGTACGTCGGCGCCGTGGCGGGCCACGACGGCCTGCATGTCGGTGTGGTTGAGGATCGACCAGCCCGCGTCGGCCGCGGCCTCGCGGAAGACGGCGACCGTCTCCTCGTAACCGTACGGGCTCTCGTCCTGCAGCATCATCAGCGAGGGCGCCTGGGTCCAGACCAGGGCGCCCATGACGAGTAGGCCGGCGAGGAAGCTGACGACGATGGCGGCGATCGCTTTGCTGTTCATGGGGGCTCCTTTGGGGGCGCGCGCCCCCAGTTCCCTTGGGGCGCGGCGGTCGGGGCGCTCGCGCCGAGGGGACGCCTGGTGCTTCCCCCCGGGGCTGCATAATACCCCCGTGGGGTATGTAGCACGCATCGGGACGAACGTCCCAGCCAGCCTCGTTCGATCGGGCGCGCGTGGCTACCGCGGCCGCCGTGCGGCGGCGTCCGGGTCCTCAGGCGGCTCGCGCGGTCGCGTCGACGACCAGTGGCGCCTCGCCTCGGCCGCTCACCTCGCCCACCACCGCCACCCGCGGGAAGCGCCCGCGCACGTGCCGCAGCAGCGCGTCGACCGCCTCGGGCGCGACCGCCAGCAGCAGCCCGCCGCTGGTCTGCGGGTCGACCAGCGACCACCAGGCGACCTCGTCGAGACCCTCGCGGCCCGCGACGTGGGGCGCCACGTAGCGGGTGTTGCTCGTGTGCGCCTTGGTGAGGATGCCGCGCCGCAGCGTGTCCGCCGCCCCCGGCAGCAACGGCACCGCGGCGGCGTGGATGCGCAGGCTCACGCCCGAGCCCTGCGCCACGTGCAGGCCGTGGCCCAGCACGCCGAAGCCGGTGACGTCGGTGGCGGCGTGCACCGCGGCGTGCAGCTCGGGCGGCAGGTCGAGCCGGTTGACC
>JAABSI010000090.1 GCA_011390455.1 Trueperaceae bacterium | reverse complement strand
CGACGCGGAAGGCGAAGACGCCGCCCGGGTTGCGCTCGCTGAAGCCGTAATCGAACCGCAGCGCCGGCAGGGAGACGCCGCCGAAGCCGAGGTTGATCTGCACGCCGAAGCCCGCGCTCGCGAAGGGCGGCGCTTGCCAGGAAGCGAACCCGGGTACGTCGGAGACGTAGGCCAGGTCGGCGAACAGGATGCCGATGACGGTCTCGGTCGCGACCGTGGAGAACCCGAAATCGTAGCGGTACTCCACCGAGGACGTCAGGTAGGAACGCGTGAGGTCGAAGTCGGTGTCGACGTACCCGCGGATCTCGGTCGCCTCGACGGGGACGCGACCGACGCGGAAGCGACGGCTCGCCGGGTAGTCCTCGCCGAACTGGATGCCGCCGTTGAGGCGCACCGCGAAGACGTGGTTGCGATCCTCGACGCCCGCGAACACGTCCGCGAGGGCGACGTAGGTCTTCACGCCCGCCTGGATCTGCTGGTACGTGTAGGGCAGCGCCGCACCGGTCACGGCATCGCGCTGGTCGTTGCCCCATCCGAAGCCGTACGACGCGGTCGCGGCGAGGCCCTCGCGCGGGAAGGCGGGGCTGTCGCGGTCGTCGTAGGTGAGCGCGGCGGACGTGAAGGCGCTCAAGCCCCCCTGCGGCAGGTACTCGAGCGCGATCGCCGGCGGCAGCGCGCAGCGGTCGGCGTTCGTGACGTCGCCGTCCGCATCGATGGCGCACTCCTCGCGAGCCGGTTCCAGCGCGTACTGATCGTAGGTCCCCCGGGCGCTCACCACGAGGTCGGTGTTCGGCAGCACCCGCCGTCCGACCGAGAACCCGATCCCCGAGGAGCGAGCCATGTACTCACCGATCGGCACGAGCGTCTCGGGGCGCACGGCCAGCCCCGGGAGGGTCGCGGTCAGGGCACCGTCGATCGAGAGCGGTTGGTTGACGTCGACGACCGAGAACAGGGTGAGCGAAACGCTCGTCGGGACCTCCTGGAGGTCCGCGACGGGCAGGTCGAGCCATGGGATGGCGTAGCGCACGCTGCCGCCGACGAGCAACCCGAGGTCGCTCGTCAACAGCTGGAGCTCCGCCGAGAGCGCGTGGGCGAGGCCGAAGAGGTTCGACTCCGAGAACGCCACGCTCGCCGAGAAGCCGGTCTCGGTGCTGTACTGGGCGCCCGGTTGCAGCAGACCGGTGGAGTTCGCGCGCACGATGACCTCGACGACCACCTCGCCGGGGACGTCGGTCGGGACGAGCAGGCGGTTCACCGGGGTGACGACGCCGAGGCGAGCGAGCGAGCGGAGGCCGTCGTCGATGCGGCCCAGGTCGACGAGCTCGCCGGCGGGCGGCAGGTAGCGCGTGATCACGCGCTCCACGGTGCGCCCGGGCGCCCCGTCGTAGACGATCTCGTAGCCCGCGATCCGCAGCTCCGTGATGCGTTGGACGTACGTACCGTCGAGGTAGTTGTACTCGGGCGCAGCCTCGATGACGACCCCGATCGCCTCGTAGGCGGCCCGAATGCTGCGGAAGTCCTCGTCCGCGAGCGCCGAGGTGAACGTGTCGCCCTCTTGCAGGGCGAAGCCCGCGGCGAGCTCCTCGTCCGAGAGGCGCGTGTTCCCCTCGATGACGACCTCGCGCACCGGACCGGCGGTGTCGGGGGCGCCGACCACGAAGCGGACGCGCACGGCGCCCGACGCGGTGGCCAGGGTCTCGATGCGGACGTCCGAGGAGCGCCCTTCGGCGAGCCGCCGGACGTCCTCGAGCAACACGTCGTAGTTGAACAGGTCGCCGACGCCCAGCGACAGGTCGCCGGGATCGACCCCGACCGCGACCGTGTCGAACGCCGCGATCCGGAGCTCGCGGAAGCGCACCGTGAGGATCCCGTTGGTGAGCGTCGAGCGCTCGAGGTCGACCCCGCTCTGCCGGTACCCCTCGGCGGCGTAGCGAAGCGAGACCGCGTCGACGGCCGCCCGGTAATCGGCGAAGTCGAAGGTGTCCTGGGACGCGACGCGGTCGAAGACCCGTTCGAGCTCCGCCTCGTCGAGGACCGTGGAGTCGCCGAAGACGACGCTGCGCAGCGGCGCCGCCTCGTCGATCGTGTAGACGACCCGCACCGGCGTGCGACCGTTCGCATCGGTACCGGCGCTCGCGTCCGGGATCAGGTCGAGGCGCACCCCCACGTCGAACGGAACCCCCACGGAGCGGTGGATGGCCTGGAGCGTCGCGATCGCCTCGTCGGCCCGCAACACGTTCAGGATCCGCCCCGGATCGAGCAGGTGCTCGGCGACGATCGCGTCGCGAAGCTGGGGTCCGTCCAACAAGGTGCCGCCGACGACCTCGACCTCGGCGATCTGCGGGTTCTCGCGCACCCGCACGACGAGCACCGGCCCGGCGCCGCGGTCCTCGAGCGCCACCGAGACCTCGGCGAAGGTCCCGAGGGCGTACACCCGGTTCCGCTCCGCCTCGAGGTCGACCCGCTCGGCGGCGGTGCCGCGCCGTGCGGCGACGACCGTGCGCACGATGTCGGCGAACGCGGTGGTGCCGTCGACGCGCACCTCGACGAGGGGGCCGCGCACGGCGGGCGTGGAGGCTTGGGCGAACACCGCGCCGCCGCAGAGGACGAGCACGGCGATGAGAAGAAGGGAACGCATGGGATGGAGTCTACCCGTGCGCACCGTGAGAAGCCCGGCCGCTGCGGTGCTTGCTACGATGCCGCCATGACGTCCTCAGCCGCCAACGATCCCGCTCGGGCGCCCAGCGGCTCCGCCGCCCACGTCGGCCCCGAGGCGGTGCGCTGGGCCCGCGCCGCCGCCGCGGAGCTGCTCGCCACGCCCGGCCTCGACCCCGACCTGGCGCGCCACGGTCCCGAGGTGGCCCTCGTGCTGGGCAGCGGCCTCGGGCCGCTCGCCGAAGCGATCGAAGGAGCCGTTGCGGTGCCCTACGGCGACGTGCCGGGCATGCCCGCCTCGACGGCCCCCGGGCACGCCGGACGCTTCGTGCTCGGGCGCCTGGACGGGCGCCGCGTGGTCGCCATGCAGGGGCGCCTGCATGCCTACGAGGGCTACACCGCGGCGACCTGCGCTTTCCCGATCCGCGTGATGCACGCCCTCGGCGCCGAACGCCTGGTCGTCTCGAACGCCTGCGGCGGCCTCGACCCGCACTGGGCGGCCGGCGACCTGATGCTCCAGCTCGACTTCGTCAACCACACCTTCGACCACGCCCTCACCGGGCCGGCCGACGGCCTGGGGCCCCGGTTCCCCGTGACCTTCGACGCCTACGACCCCGCCTACCTTGAGGTCGCGCGCCGCGCCGCACGCCGGCTCGACCTGACCTTGCGCGAAGGCGTCTACCTCGCGATCGCCGGCCCTGCCTACGCCACCCGCGCCGAGTTGCGGATGTTCCGGGCCTGGGGGGCGGACGCCATCGGGATGTCGACGGTCCACGAGGTCACCGTCGCCCGCTCGCTCGGCATGCGCGTCCTCGGGCTGTCCACCGTCACCGACCGCGCCGTCCCCGACGGCGCGGAGCACGCGACCGGCGACGAGGTCCTCGCGATGGCGGCCCGGGTCGGCGATCGCTTCCGGGCGCTGGTCCGCGCCGTCCTCCCCGAGCTCTAGTCGATGCTGGCCGACGTGCACCGCCGCATCGAGCGCGCGTGCTCGGCCGCCGGTCGCGACCCGTCCGGCGTGACCCTCGTCGCCGTCACGAAGGGGCACGGGGCGGACGAGGTGCGCCGCGCGCTGCTCGACCACGGCCACCGCGACCTGGGCGAGAACCGGGTGCAGGAGTGGCAGGGCAAGGCCGAGGCGCTCGGCCCCGACGTGGCCTGGCACCTGGTCGGCCACCTGCAGACGAACAAGGTGCGCTTCTGCACGCCCTTCGCGTTGATCCACTCGGTCGATTCGGAGCGCCTCGCGGACGCCCTCGAGGCCGAGGGCGCGCGGCGCGACCACGTCTTCCCCGTGCTGCTGCAGGTCAACGTCGCCGGCGAGGCGCAGAAGTACGGGATCCCTCCGGACGCGGTCGCGGAGCTCGCCCGCCACGTGGGCTCGCTCGCCCACGTTCGCTTGGAGGGGTTGATGACGATCGCGCCCTACGCCGACGACCCCGAGGAGGCGCGGCCGGTCTTCCGGACGCTGCGCGACCTGGCCGATCGACACGCCTTCGGGCGCACGTCGATGGGCATGAGCGGCGACCTCGAGGTCGCCATCGAGGAGGGCGCCACGTGGGTGCGGGTCGGACGCGCAGCGTTCGAACCCGCGGACCCGCCTCCGAAGGAGCCTGCATGGACTTGACGCCGCTCGACATCGAGCACGCTACGTTCGAGAGCGCCGCGGTCGGGTACCGCAAGGCGAGCGTGCGTGCCTTCCTGGAGCGCGTCGCCCGCGGTCAAGAGGCGCTGCTGCGCGAGAACCGCGCGCTGCGCGACGACCTCGACGAACGGGCGGCCGAGATCGACGACCTGCGCGAGGCCGAGGCCGAGCTCAAGCGCGCCGTGATCGCGGCGGAACGCATCGGCACCGAGATGAAGGACCTCGCCCGGCGCGAGGCCGAACTCATCAAGGCCAGCGCGCGGGAGGAGGCGCAGGCCGCGGTCCGCCAGGCGCGCGACACGGTGCGGGGGGCGGAAGCCGAGCTGGCGCGGCTGGAGCGGAGCCAGGCGCTCGTTCGCGAACAGCTCCGGGGGCAGCTGACCGCGTTCCTCCGCGCCCTCGACGCCCTGCCGAGCGAGCGCACGGCGCCGCCCGTCGCCGCGATCGGCGACGACGACCTCCCGGGTCCGGACGCCTGACGAACGCCTCAGCGAGTGGGGGTCAGCGACGCCAGCGCCGCCTCGAGGGTCGTCCACGGGAGCGCGGCGCACTTCACGCGCGCCGGCAGCCGGCGCACCCCCTCGAGGATCGCGAGCTCACCGAGGTCGTCGTGGACGCCCTCGCCATGGACCATCGCCTTCACGTGCCCCACGAGCGCCGACGCTTCGTCGAGGGTGTGCCCTTCGATGGCCTTGGCCATCAGCGCCGCGGAGGCCTGCGAGATCGCGCAGCCCTGGCCGTCGAAGCGGGCGGCGACGATGCGGTCTCCGTCGACCCTCAGGGTCAACCTCAGCTCGTCGCCGCACGACGGGTTGATCCCCTCCTGGTCCGCGTCGGCCGGATCGAGCACGCCGCGGTGCCGAGTGCTGCGCGACTGCTCGAGGATCGCCGCCTGGTAGAGCTGCGAGAGCGCGCTCACGCCCCCGGCTCCACCGGGCCGGCGAAGAAGTCGCGCACGCCGGCCACCGCCTCGACGAAGGCGTCGACCTCGGCGCGCGTGGTGTAGAGCCAGAAGCTCGCGCGCGCGGTCGAGGCCACGCCGAGCGCTTTCATCAGCGGCTGCGCACAGTGGTGGCCCGCGCGCACCGCGATGCCCTCGGCGTCCAGGAAGCTCGCGACGTCGTGCGGGTGCACGCCCACGACGTTGAAGGGCACGATGCCGCCGCGGTCGGGCCCGCGCGGACCGTACGTCTGCACCCCCTCGAGCGCGTCGAGGCCGGCGAGCGCGCGGGCGACGAGCTCGCGGTCGTGGTCCCAGATGGCGTCCATCCCCACCCCGTCGAGGTAGTCGAGCGCCGCGGCGAGCCCGATGGCCTCGGCGATCGCGGGCGTGCCCGCTTCGAAGCGCATCGGGACGTCGGCGTAGGTGCTGCGATCGACCTCGACCTTGCGGATCATCTCGCCGCCGCCGAGGAAGGGGGGCAGCATCTCGAGCACGTCGGGCCGCATCCAGAGCGCGCCGATGCCGGTCGGTCCGCCCACCTTGTGGCCCGAGAAGGCGTACGCGTCGACCCCCGCCGCGACCACGTCGATCGCGACGTGCGGCGCCGCCTGCGCGCCGTCGACGACGAACAGCGCCCCCACCGCACGAGCGGCGTCGGCGATGCGCCGCAACGGCTGGACGTACCCCAGCACGTTCGACACGTGGAAGGTCGAGACGATCTTCGTGCGCGGCCCGATCGCCGCCTCCAGCGCCTCCAGGTCGACGCGGCCGTCGGCCCCGAGCCCGACGCCCTTCACGACCACGCCGCGGTCCTGCGCCAGGAGGTGCCAGGGGACCAGGTTGGCGTGGTGCTCCGCGACGGTGACGAGCACCTCGTCGCCCGGCTGCAACCGGCTGCGGCCGTACGCATGGGCAACGAGGTTGAGCGCCTCGGTGGCGTTGCGCGTGAAGACGACGCCGCGCGGCTCGGGTGCCCCCAGGAAGCGCGCGACGCGCGCACGGGCGCCCTCGTAGGCATCGGTGGCTTCGGCCGAGAGCGTGTGGGCGCCGCGGTGGACGTTGGCGTGGTGGTGGCGTCGGTAGTCGTCGACGGCCGCCATGACCGCCTCGGGCATCTGGCCCGAGGCGGCGCTGTCGAGGTACACGAGCGGGCGATCGTGCACGCGCCGTTCGAGGATCGGGAAGTCGCGCCGGAGCTCGGCGATGCGGTCGTCGGTCAGCGCGGCGCCCATCGCGGCATCCCGGACGGGGGGCTGGCCAGGGTGCGGAGCGTTCGGGTCGGCGTCCATACCGCACGCTAGCACGTCCTCGGAACCATTCCGAGTTCGTCGAACGCCCTCCACCGGCGCCCTCACGTACACTCGCGGGGTGCGCGTGCGCGCCCTCAGGCAGCTCCACTTCCGCAACCTGACGACGCCCCGACTCGAGTTCGAGCGGGGCGTGACCGCCGTCGTGGGGCCCAACGCGGCCGGCAAATCGAACGTGATCGACGCGCTCTACCTCGCCTGCACCGGCGCGATGCCCGGCGGCACCATCGCCGAGGCGCTGCGCTTCGGGACCGACGCCGGCTTCGTGCGCGGGGAGCTGACCGCAGGGGACGGCGACCACGAGGTCGACGTCGGTCTCGCCCCCGGACGCAAGGCGATCCGCCTCGACGGCCAGGCGGTGCGCGCCGCCGACGTCGCGCGCCTGGGCGGCGCGGTGAAGATCGCGCCGGAGGACGCCGACCTCGTCCACGGCCCCCCGGCCGGACGGCGCGCCTACCTCGACGACCTGCTCGGCCGCCTGTCGTTCCGGTTCGCGCTCGTGGTGCGCGAGTATCATCGCGTCGTGGAGCAGCGCAACGCCCTACTCAAGCGCCCCGAGGCGCACGCCACCCTCGCGGCCTGGGACGACCGCTTCCTCGAGCTCGCGGGCGAGGTCGAGGGGGTACGCGCCCGGGCGGTCGCGCGCATCGCGCCGCTCGCGGCCGAGGCGTACGCGGCGATCGCCGCGGACGGCAAGCGTCTGGACGTCGCGATCCGGCGCGCGGCCGGCGACGCCGCGCTGCCCGAAGCGCTGGCGCGGGCGCGCGCGGACGAGATCGCGCGCGGCGCGACGTCGATCGGACCGCACCGCGACGACCTCGACCTGACGCTCGACGGGCGTTCCGTGCAGGCGTACGGGTCGCGGGGCGAAGCGCGCACGGCGTCGCTCGCCCTGCGCGTCGCCGAGTTCGCGCTGCTCGAAGAGCGCCACGGCACGCCGCCGGTGCTGCTCGTGGACGACGTCTCGGCGGAGCTCGACGCGGGGCGCCGCGGCTACCTCGTCGCGCTCGCGCAGCGAGCGCCGCAGGCGATCGTCACGGGCACCGACGTGCCCCCCGGCACGGAGCGCGTCTGGCGCATCGCCGCCGGACGGGTGGACCCGGCCGATGGCTGAGCGCCACGTGCGCGACCTGCTGGGCGAAGCGCTGAGGCGCGGCGGCTGGGTGCGCTCGATGCGCCGCGCCGACGCGGTCCTGCGTTGGCCCGAGGTGGTGGGGCGCGACGTCGCGCGCTTCGCCCGTGCGGTCGCGCTCCAGAGCGGCACCCTGGTCGTCGAGGTGGCCGACGCCGAGACCGCGATGCATCTGGGCCTCCAGCGGCAACGCATCCTCGACGCGTACCGGACGCGCTTCGGCGACGCCGACGTGCGCGACCTGCGGTTCCGCGTCGGTGGCGGGCCGGGGACGACCGATCCCGACGTGCGTCCGGCGGCGGCGGTGGCTCCCGACCCCGACGAGGTGGCCGACCTCACCGCGGGGCTCGGCGCGCTCCCGGAGGGGCTGGTGGCGCCGGCGGACGCCGCCGGACGCGCGCTCGCGACGGGGCGTGCCCGACGCCGCGCCGCCGGTTGGCGCCCGTGCCCCATCTGCGGGGCCCTGGCCGACCCCGAGGTGCGCTCCGATGCGCCCCCGCCGTTCGCGGCGCTGGTGCCCGCCGCGGGGCGGCACCTCTGCGCGGCGTGCGCGCGCCACGCCACGGCCCCCAAAGTGGTCGACGCCGCGACCCGCCTGCTCGTCGCCCCGGGCGCCGCGACGCCCGCGCTGACCGACGACGAGCGCGCGGTCGCGCGCGCGCTCGCGACGGGCCGCGAGGTCCTGGCGAGCCAGCGCGAACCCCACGCGGACGACGTCCGATCACGGACGGTCGTCGCCGTTCCCGTGGAGGTCGACGGGACGGTGCTCGGGGTGTTCGAGGTGGTGGGTCCGGAGCCGCGCGCGTTCCTCGGCGAGACCACGATGGCGTTGCGGATGGCGGCGAGCCTGCTGGGCCTGCTCTGGCACAACCACGACCTGTGGACGCGCGAAGAGCGCGGCCGCGCGGTGCTCGCAGCGTCCGAAGCGCGCTTGGCGCACCGCCTCGAGCAGCTCTCGGCGCTGCACCGGATCGACCGCGCCATCACGAGCGGCCAAGCCTTGGCTGCGACCCTCGATCTCTCGGTGCGGCAGGTCGTGCAGCGGCTCGGCGTGGACGCCGCATGCGTGCTGGTGCGCGACGACGACGCGCGCGTGCTGCGCCCTGCAGCGTCCGCCGGCTTCCGCGCCGCGCCCAGCGCCGCCGCCGTGGTCCCCCTGGGCGTCGGCGTCGCGGGGAGCATGGTCGACGGGGAGGGGCACGTGTCGATCGACGGACGCGAACGCCTGCGCGCAGGCTTCACGCGCGCGGCGCTGATCGAGGACGAGGGCGTCGAGGCGTACGACGCCGTCCCGCTGCGCGCCCACGGGGAGTTCCATGGCGTGCTCGAGGTGTTCCACCGCGCCCCTTCGCCGCGCGGCGCCGAGTGGACGGCGGACCTGGAGGCCTTCGGCGATCAGATCGCGATCGCGATCGATCAGGCCTCCACGGCCAGCGCGCTGCGCGAAACGAACCGCCAACTCGTCGAGGCGTACGACACGACGATCGAGGGGTGGGCGGCGGCCCTCGACCTGCGCGACGAGGAGACGCAGGGCCACAGTCGACGGGTGACCGACTTGGCTGTGCGCCTCGCCGAGCGCCTCGGCGTGCCCCGGGCCGACCTCGAACACATCCGGCGTGGCGCCCTGCTGCACGACATCGGCAAGATGGGCGTGCCCGACGCCATCCTCTCCAAGCCCGGCCCCCTCGACGAAGCCGAGTGGGCGGTGATGAAGCAGCACCCCGCGCTCGCCCACCAGCTGCTCTCCGGCACGCCGTTCCTGCGCGACGCGCTCGACATCCCGTACGGCCACCACGAGCGCTGGGACGGACGCGGGTACCCCCGCGGACTCGCCGGCGAGGCCATCCCGCTCGCCGCCCGGATCTTCGCCGTAGTCGACGTCTACGACGCGCTCAGCAGCGACCGGCCGTACCGATCGGCGTGGCCGCGCGATCGCGTCCTGAGCCACCTCCGTGAGGAGTCGGGCCGGCACTTCGACCCCACGGTGGTCGGGGCCTTCTTGGAGCTGATCGAAGCGTAGGGCGCGTCGGCGACGCGCTTCAGTCGGGGAAGGTCAGCTCGAGCTCCAGGACCGACTCGTCGGACGGGTCGAACGGGTCGCCGCCCGCTTCGAAGCCGTTGCGCTCGAGCAGGTACGCGACGACCGCCGCGTAGGCTTCGTCCGACAGCGAGCCACCCGCGCCGAGCGGCATCTGCTCGACCACGTACGTGTGCAGGTCGGCGATGGGGCGATCGGACCACTCATCGTGGAACGCCTCGCCGACCAGTGGTGGGAAGTGCGCGAATCCCTCGAGTCGGCCGCCGTGGCACTCGGCGCAGGCGTTCGAGTACACGGACGCGCCCTCCTCCACCTGTTCGGTGCCGATGGTGAGGGTGGCTTCGCCGTCGGCGGCCGAGACCGCCAGCGGCAGAACGAGCACGAGCGCCGCGGTGGCGGCCAGGAGCGTGCCGAATCGGATGATCATGAGGTTCCTCCGGTCGAGGTCGGGTGCGCCGCGCTGGGCGCGATGGGAAAGGGGGCGAAGCGACGTCCGTCGCTCCGCCCCCTCTGGACGTGGGTTCGTGCGGTCGGGGGCCGGGCTCAGTTCCCCGCGACGATCTTCCAGATGCGACCGGTGTCGCCCTGCGGGGCGTTGCCGCCGGTCGTCAGGACGTACAGCTCGCCGTCCGCGTCCTCGCCGAAGGCGAGCACGAACACCTCGAGCTGCTGGTCGAGGACGAAGTCCCAGGTGCCATCGTCCTGCTCGGCCGCGACGAACAGCTTGCCCGACGGCTCGGCGAAGCTCTCGCTCCAGTCGCCGAAGACGTAGTGGCCCTCGAGCTCCGGGATGGCGCTGCCGCGGTAGACGTACCCGCCCGTGGTCGAGATGCCGCGCGCACCCTCGAGCTCGGTGCCCATGTGGAGGTACGTCAGCACCGGGAGGACCAGTTCCTCGCCCATCGGGCCGGTCTCGGGGCCGTCGTCGAGCGGCTCGCGGTTCGACTCCACGTTGAAGTACGTGGTGCCTTCCATGATGCGCCACCCGAGGTTGCCGGGGCCCGTGACGCGGTTGTGCTCTTCCATGTAGCCCTGGCCGACGTCGCCGATCCACAGGTCGCCGTTCTCACGATCGAACGAGAAGCGGAAGGGGTTGCGCACGCCCCAGATGTAGATCTCGTCGCGCGCACCGTGGTTCGACGCCGTGCCCGACCAGGTGTAGTCGTCGGGGAGCTCGACATCGCCGACGAAGGGGTTGTCCGAAGGCACGGCGTAGCCGCGGCCGTCGTCGCCGTCCACGTCGATGCGCAGGATCGCGCCGAGGAGCGTCGTGACGTCCTGGCCGTTGCCCTGCTCCGGGTGGAACGGACCCGAGTCGTTCGCGTTGCCGCCGTCGCCGAAGGCGATGTAGAGGTAGCCGTCGGGTCCGAAGGCGACCTTGCCGCCGTCGTGGTTGAAGGCGGGCTGGTCCAACGCGAGCACCACGCGCTCGCTGTCGTGGTCGGCGCGGTTGGGGTCGCTGTCCGAGACGTGGAACTCCGAGACGTGCGACGTGTGGTTGAGCGCGACCAGCGAGTTCGCGTGGAGCGGCGCGCTGTAGTACACGAAGAAGCGCCCGTTCTCGGCGTAGTCCGGGTGGAAGGCGAGACCCAGCAACCCACGCTCGTCGAAGCCGGCGCGGAACTGCACCAGGCGGTCGCGGACGTCGAGGAAGGGCGTCTCGAGCGGCGCGCCGTCGTCGCCGAGGATCCAGATCAGGCCGGTCTGCTCGACGACGAAGCGCCGATCGTCGTCGGGCGGCGTCACGAGCGCCACCGGCGCGGTGAGGCCCTCGGTCACGAGTTCGAGCTCCAGGTTCAGGTCGTTCTGCGCGACCGCCGTGGAAGCCCACGCGGCCGCCGCGGTCAACGCGACGCTCACGAGGACCGTTTTCGATGCGGTTTCGAAGAACCGCCGTAGGAAATTCTTCGTCTGGATCATTACTAGCTCATTCCCAGCGCCCTGAACTTGGGCGCTTCGAACCAATCATCGCATGCGGGTGGCCACGCAATGTCGGCAACCGAACATCGACGGCAAGGGGCGATCGTCCCGGCGCCCTGCGCGTGGACGGGTGCGGAC
>JAABSI010000089.1 GCA_011390455.1 Trueperaceae bacterium | reverse complement strand
GGTTCACGCCAACGCCCGTTCGATCGTGCCTTCGAAGGCGGCGCGTGCGGCGGTGACCGAGACGTCGACCTCGGCGCCGTCGGCGCGAACGCGGACGGCGTCGCCGCCGACCACCCCGATGCGGACCGCGGCCAGACCGGCGGCGGCGCAGGCGCGGCGGAGCGCTTCGGCGCGATCGGCCGGCACCGCCGCGAGCGCACGGTCGGCCACCTCGCCGAACAGCGCGGCGTCGGGGCGCTCGGCCAGATCGCTCGGCAGCACGGCGTCGACGCCGCGGCCCCCGAGGATCGCCATCTCGGCGAGCGCGACCGCGATGCCGCCGTCGCCCACGTCGTGCGCGGTGGCGACCACGCCGTCCTGGACCAGACCGGCGAGCGTGCTAACGAGCCGGTCGACGGCTTCGAGATCGAGGTCCGGCGGGGCGCCGGCCTCGAGGCCGTGCACGGTCGCCAGGTAGGTGGTCGCGCCGAGCGACGGGCGTCCGGCGCCGAGCAGCCACACCTCGTCCCCGTCGCGCTCGAAGGCCATGGTCGCGCGCCGCCGCACGTCGGGCAGCACGCCGACCATCCCGACGGTCGGGGTCGGGAGCACGGCGCGCACCCGACCGTCGGGCGCCCGGTACTGGTTGTAGAGGCTGACGTTGCCGCCGGTCACCGGCGTGCGCAGCGCCAGGCACGCCTCGCGCAGCCCCTCGACCGCCTCGCGCATCTGGAAGTAGACCTCGGGCACCGTCGGGTTCCCGAAGTTGAGGTTGTCGGTCACCCCGAGCGGGGTCGCGCCGACGGCCGCCAGGTTGCGGGCGGCTTCGACGACCGCCAAGGCGGCGCCGCGGCGGGGCGCCAGGTAGACGTAGCGCGCGTTGCAGTCCACCGTCGCCGCCACCCCGCGCCCGCTCCCCTTGATGCGCAGCACGGCGGCGTCGCCCGCGCCGGGCACGACGACGGTGTTCGTCATCACCTGGTGGTCGTACCGGCGGTAGACGGCGCGCTTCGAGGCGATGTCCGGGCAGCCCAGCAGGGCCGTCAGCACGGCGCTCGGATCGGACGGCAACGGGACGTCCTCGAGGGGACGCTCGCGGGCCGCGATCACGGCGGGGTCCTCGCGGCCCTCGCGCACGTACGTCGGCGCCTCGTTGAGCGGGGCGACGGGCATGTCGCCGACCAGCGCGTCGCCGTCGAAGACCCGGAAGCGCCCGTGGTCGCGGACGATGCCGACCGGCACGGCGTCGAGCTCCCACTTCTCCAACAGACCGATCAGCTCGCGTTCGCGGCCCGGGGCGGCCGTCAGCACCATGCGTTCCTGCGACTCGGAGAGCATGACCTCGAGCGGCGTCATGCCCGTCTCGCGGCGCGGTACCCGGGCGACGTCGAAGTCGACCCCGAGCCCGGCCCGGTGCGCCATCTCGCCGACCGACGAGGTGATGCCGGCGGCCCCCATGTCCTGGACGCCGTCGACGAGCCCGGCGGCGATCGCCTCGAGGCAGGCCTCGAGGAGCAGCTTCTCGAGGAACGGGTCACCGACCTGCACGGCAGGTCGGTCGGCGTCGGAGTCGGCGCTCAGGTCGGCGGAGGCGAAGACCGCGCCGCCCAAGCCGTCGCGCCCGGTCTTCGACCCGACGTACAGCAGCACCCGGCCGACCGCGCCGACGGTGCCGGACTGCAGGTCCTCGTGCCGGAGGAGCCCCAGCGCCATGACGTTCACCAGCGGGTTCTCCTGGTAGCTCGGGTGGAAGGCGATCTCGCCGCCGACGGTCGGGACGCCGATGGCGTTGCCGTACGCCGCGATGCCCTCGACCACGCCGTGCAGCAGGTAGCGCGTCCGTTCGTCGTCCACGTCGCCGAAGCGCAAGGCGTCGAGGATCGCGATCGGCCGCGCGCCCATCGCGAAGATGTCGCGCAGGATGCCGCCGACCCCGGTGGCGGCCCCCTGCACCGGCTCGACGGCGCTCGGATGGTTGTGCGACTCCATCTTGAAGGCGAGCCCCCACCCCTCGCCGACGTCGACGACGCCGGCGTTCTCGCCCGGACCCTGGAGCACCTGGGGGCCCTCGGTCGGGAGGCGCCGCAACAGCGGCCTCGAGTTCTTGTACCCGCAGTGCTCGCTCCACAGGGCGCCGAACATCGCCGCCTCGAGCGCGTTGGGCGCGCGGCCCAGGTGCCGCTCGACCTGCGCGAACTCCGCCGCGTCGAGCCCGAAGGTGGCGGCGCGGTCGGCGGCGACGGGCGCGCCGTCCGGGACGGCGCTCAGCGGCGCCTCGGTCCACACGTGGCCGATGCGCGGGGTCACGCGGCCGCTCCGGCGGTGCGCGCGAAGGCGCGCAGCAGCGGCACCCCGTCGAGCCCACCCAGCAGTTCGTCGGCGGCGCGCTCCGGGTGCGGCATCATGCCGAGCACGTTGCCGGCCTCGTTGAGCACGCCGGCGACGTCGCGGTCGGCGCCGTTGGGGTTGTCGTCGGGCAGGTACCGGAAGGCCACCCGCCGATCGCGCTCCAAGGCGTCGAGCGTGGCCGCGTCCGCGACGTAGCGTCCGTCGTGGTGGGCGACCGGCAGCCGCAGCACGTCGCCGCGGCGCAGTCCCGAGAGCAGCGGCAGGTCGTCGCGCTCGACGCGCACCGAGACGGCGGTGCACACGAAGGCGAGCCCGGCGTTGCGCGCCAGGGCCCCGGGCAGCAAGCCCGCCTCCGTGAGCACCTGGAAGCCGTTGCAGACGCCGAGCACCGGGCCGCCGCGAGCCGCGAAGGCGCGCACGGCCGCCATCACGGGGCTCTGCGCCGCGAGCGCGCCGGAGCGCAGGTAGTCGCCGTAGCTGAAGCCGCCCGGCACGAGCACGCCCCCGACGCCGCCGAGGTCGGTCTCGGTATGCCAGACGAAGCGCACCGCGGCGCCGGTGGCGCCCTCGAGGGCGTACCGGGCGTCGTCGTCGCAGTTCGAGCCAGGGAAGCGGAGCACCGCGAGTTCGTTCACGCGCTCGCCTTGGTCGTGCGGGCCATGATCATGGGGACGGGGTCGGGCCTCTCCCCCGGGGTGCACCCGGGACGCGCGCAGGATCGGGGGCCCTTCCGGGCCCGAACCGGGACAGCCTAGCACCCGTGCCCGGCGCGTTCGTCCAACGGCGGACGCTCCTGCTATACTGCGCGACCGGGCGGCCGCACGGCCGTGCCCGACCAGCCGGGATGGCGGAACGGTAGACGCAGTCGACTCAAAATCGACCGGGGCAACCCGTGCGGGTTCGAATCCCGCTCTCGGCACCACTTCGTTCGCTCGCCAGCGCGGCGCGTCCCTTCGCGACCCGCCGTACTGGCGCCGGTTCGCGCCCCGTGCGCACCCTGTGCGCACTCCAAGGAGATTTCATGTTCTGGCTCGTCCTCATCCCCTTCCTGCTCATGTCGGCCCTCCTGACCATGGTCGTCCTCCTTCAGGAGCCCAAGCAGTCGGGCCTCGGCGGTGGCCTCGATGGCGGTGGCGGCGGCGGCGGCGTCGACTTCGGCACCCGCGGCGGCACCGCCGGCGGGCTGCAACGCGTGACCATCTACTTGGGCATCGCCTGGGCGACCTTCGCCCTGCTGCTGCAGCTCGTCCCCCGCTGAGCGAAGTACCCCGGCGTCCGTGAAGCCTCGGTGAAGCCGCGCCCAACGTGCTGCGCGCGCCCACACCCCGTCCAGCACGTGCGCCCGGTGCTGCTCCCGATCGCCGGGGCAGCACCGGGCTCTTCATGCGGACGCGCAACCATGTGCTGACCGACGCACCGCCGCGCGTCGGTCCGGTGGCGCATCGGGTTCGAACGGGTGCCCCACGTTGCGCCGCCCGCCCGTGCGCGGTAGCGTGGGGAGTCGCACGAACCGAGTCCCGAGCGAGCTCCGCTCGCCGGAATCGGCGACATTCGCCGACCTCGTCGGCAAACCCCTTGGAGGTAGCATGCAACGAATCTTCCTGAGCCTGGTCGCGATCGCCGTCGCTTCGATGGCCTTTGCCCAGCCCTTCGTCTGGCCGAACGCCTGGACGACCGCGCAGCCGGGTGAAGCCGTCATGGGCGGCACGTACCGCGTCGGCGCCATCTCCGACCCGCGCACCTTCAACCCGATCGTCTCGGCCGAACAGAACTCGATGATCGACACCACCGACCTGCTCGGCGCGGCGCTCCTCTTCCGCGGCCCCGACTCGGACGAGTGGCTCGCCTACGGCGCGAGCGACTTCACCGTGTCCGAAGGTGGCACCGTCCTCGACGTGACCGTTCGCGACGGCATGAAGTGGTCCGACGGCTCCGACGTCACGGTGCAGGACTACTACATCCGCTGGCTCATCGAGACCGACGTCGACGCCCAGTCGAACGCCTACGAGTCCTGGTTCCTCAACGACCAGCTGATCACGCTCGAGATCACCGGCGAGAACACCCTGCGCTTCACGTTCCCCGGGCCCGACCGCCTGGCGTTCGCGAACGCTTCGCTGCTCCCGCTCCCCGACGCGATCTTCGGCGAGGCCTACCGCAGCGGCGGCGCCGAAGCCGTCCGCGCGCTCTGGGGCACCGAGGCCCCGGTCGAAGAGGTCCTGACCACCGGGCCCTTCATGCCCACCCAGTACGCCCCGGGCGAGCGCCTGAACTTCGTCGCCAACCCGTACTTCGGTGAGTGGAACGTCGACGAGCAGGGCAACGCGCTCCCCTACCTCGAGGGGTACAACATCACCCTCGTCGGCGACCAGGACGCGGAGCTCAACCTGTACCTGGCGGGCGAGCTCGACTTCTTCGCGCCGCGCAACCTCGACGACATCGGCGTGATCAACGTCGCGGTCAACAACGGCGACATCGACGCGATCATGCTCGAAGACGTCGCCCCGGTGGCGAGCAGCCAGTTCATCGTCTTCAACTGGAACAAGTCGAGCGAACCGGTCAAGCAGGCGATGTTCCGCAACCCGAACTTCCGCCGCGCCATGGCCCACCTGATCGATCGCGACGCGATCATCGAGCTCGTGTACGGCGGCAGCGCCGACCCGATGTACACCGGCGTCTACCTGGTGAACGGCTACTGGGTCAACGAAGACGTGCCCAAGTACGAGTACGACGTCGAACGCGCCGTCGAACTGATGGCGCTCGCCGGCTACAGCCAGCGCGACGCCCAGGGCTTCCTGACGGACGCCGACGGCAACCGCGCCAGCTTCTCGCTCGCGACGAACGCCGGCAACAACCAGCGCGAGCAGATCATCCAGCTGTTCGCCGACAGCGCGCGCGAAGCGGGCGTCGAAGTCGTCACCACCCCCATCGACTTCAACCTGCTCGTCGACCAGCTGTTCTCGACCGGCGACGACCGGCCGTTCGACGCGATCCTGATCGGCCTCCGTGGCGGCAGCCGCGACTGGCCCTTCGGCGACAACGTCAACCTGTGCAACGGCGGCCTGCACATGTTCAACACCTCGGGCGCCTGCATCGGCGCCCTCGAGACCCTGGTCGACCAGCTGACCAAGACCGGTCGCCAGACGCTCGACACCGAAGCCGCCCGCGAGATCGGTCTGCAGATCCAGGCGACCGAAGCCGAGCAGTCGGCCATCCTCTACACCGTCAGCCCGAAGGCGCACTACAGCTGGCTGACGAGCATCCAGGGCGAGCACCCGATCGAGTTCCTCAACCCGCTCCTGGGCTCGCGTCAGCTCCCGCTGACCTTCAAGACCCAGTAAGGCCCACGGTCGGGGCCCGCCCGCACGCCGGGCGGGCCCCACCCCTATCTTCCCCGCGGGGGTGACCGCGTCCGCCCTATCGGACGCTCATCGGCCTCCGCTCGCCTCAGGAGACGGTCGTTTGCTTCCATTCATCATCCGGCGCCTGTTCCACCTGATCCCGACCTTCGTCGGGGCGACGATGCTGGCGTTCTTGATCAGCCAGCTCGTGCCCGGCGACTTCTTCGCGGCCAAGGCGCTCGAGCCGAACGTGCGGCCCGAGACCATCGAACGCCTCCGCGCGCAGTATGGCCTCGATCAACCCCTGTACGTGCAGTACGTCCGCTGGATGGCGAACATCGTCCAGGGCGATCTCGGGCTGTCGTTCTCGTCGAACCAGCCGGTCGTCAACCTGATCACGCGCCCGATCCAGAACTCGATGCTGCTCGTCCTGGTGTCGATCGTCATGCTGTGGGCGATGGCGATCCCGCTCGGGGTCTACTCAGCCGTGCGTCAGTACTCGATGGGCGACCAGCTGGTCTCGGCCTTCTCGTACTTCGGCCTGGCGATCCCGAACTTCTTCTTCGCCCAGGTCCTCATCCTCGGGATCTTCCTGATGCGCGGCTTCACGCGTGAGGTCTTCGACTACAACCAGGTGCTCCTGCCGGTCGCCGGCATGACCTCGAACGGGTTCGAGAACCTCACCCCGTTCCAGCAGTTCCGGGACATCGCCTGGCACACGATCATGCCCGCCTTCGTGGTCGCCACCGCCGGCATCGCCGGGTTCACCCGGGTGCTGCGCGGACAGATGATCGAGTACTTGGGCAGCGACTTCATCCGCACGGCGCGCTCCAAGGGTCTCGGTCAGCGCACGGTGACCTACAAACACGCGCTGCGGCCCGCCATCATCCCGTTCGTCGCCGGCATCGGCGGCCTGCTCCCGAGCCTCATCGGCGGCGCCGGCCTGGTCGAGATCGTCGTCAGCTGGCCCGGCATCACGCCGCGCCTGCTCGACGCGATCACGCGCCAGGACATCTACGTGGTGCTCGGCTTCCTGGTGATCTCGACGCTGCTGCTGATGATCGGCAACCTCATCTCCGACCTCCTCCTCGCGGTCGTCGACCCCCGGATCCGGTACTCGTGAAACGAGGCGCCGATCCCGCCCTCGACGTCCAGGTCCCCCAAGTCGAGCACTCGAAGTCGCAAGGGCGCATCGTCTGGGAACAGTTCATCAAGCACCGGGTCGCGCTCGTCGGCGGCACCATCCTCATCCTGATGTACCTGATGGCGGGCTTCGCGGGCTTCATCGCCCCCTACGGCATCAACGAGTACCGACGCAGCCCGGTCGGCGCGTTCGTGCCGCCGACCCAGGTGCACTGGATCGATCCCGACACGGGTCGCCTCACCCGCCCCTTCATCTACGACGTCACCGCCGAACGCGACCCGGTCACCCGCCAGCGCGTCTACGTCGAGGACACCAGCCGCAAGTTCCCGATCCAGTTCTTCATCCGGCGCCCCGAGCAGACGTACAAGCTGTTCGGCCTCTTCGAGAGCGACCTGCGGCTCTTCGGCGTCGAGGAGCCCGCGCGGATCTTCCTGTGGGGCACGAACAACCTGGGCAAGGACGTGTTCTCGAGGGTGCTCTACGGCGGCCAGGTGTCGCTCACGATCGGCATCCTCGCCGTCTGGGTGTCGCTGACGCTCGGCCTCGTGCTCGGCTCGCTGGCCGGCTTCTACGGCGGGTTGGTCGACGACCTGATCATGCGCCTGGTGGAGGTGTTCGCCGCCATCCCCGACCTGTTCCTGTTGATCGTGCTGGCGACGCTCCTGAAGGACCCGAGGAATCCGCTGGCGCAGGCGTTCGGCCTGCGCATGGACTCCGCCCAGACCTTCCTGATGGTGGTGATCGTGCTCGGCTTCGTGGGCTGGGGCGGTCTGGCGCGCGTCATCCGCGGCCTCATCCTGAGCATCCGGGAGATGGATTACGCCCAAGCCGCCAAAGCGCTCGGCGCGAGCGAGTCGCGGATCATGTTCCGGCATCTGCTGCCCGCCACCGCGTCGTACGTGATCGTCAGCCTGACCCTCGCGATCCCCGGCTTCATCCTCGCCGAGACGGGGCTCTCCTTCATCGGCCTCGGACCGTCCGAGGTCGACACCGCGAGTTGGGGGATCTTGCTGCGCGACGCGACGGCCCGAGGGATCAGCATCCAGTTCGTCCCCTGGTTGCTCATCCCCGGCATCCCGATCTTCCTGGCCGTGTTGTGCTGGAACCTTCTGGGCGACGGCCTGCGCGACGCGTTCGACCCCAAGAAGCGCCGCTGACGCGCCGCGCTGCCGATCTGCGCGCCCCCGGGCCGCACCCGAGTTCGGGTGCGGCCCGCTTCGCGCACCACGGACCGCCGAGTACACGCACGCACGCGCCGCGCTCCACGCTGTCAAGCGGGTTCCGACACGCGCAGGACACAAGCGAAGCGTACGGTATGCTCCAAAGCCATGAGGAGCACCCAAGCGCATGGCTAGCGACAAGCGACTGCTCGACGTCACCGGTCTCAAGACCTACTTCGACACCGACGAAGGTACGGTCAAGGCGGTCGACGGCGTCAGCTTCCACCTCGACAAAGGCGAGACCCTCGCGGTCGTCGGCGAGTCCGGCTCCGGCAAGTCGGTCACCAGCCTGAGCGTCATGCGCCTGATCGCGACGCCCCCCGGCCGCATCGCCGGCGGGCAGATCCTCTTCGAAGGCCAGGACCTGGTCAAGAAGAGCGAACGCGACATGCGGAAGATCCGCGGGAACGACATCTCGATGATCTTCCAGGAGCCCATGACCTCCCTCAACCCCGTGTACACCGTCGGGGACCAGATCGCCGAAGCGATCGTGCTGCACCAGAAGGAGACGCCGCGGGCGGCCCTGAAGAAGGCGACCGACATGCTCGAGCTCGTGGGCATCCCCGAGCCGGCCAAGCGCGTCAAGAACTACCCGCACCAGATGTCGGGCGGCATGCGCCAACGCGTGATGATCGCCATGGCGCTCTCCTGCAACCCCAAGCTGCTGATCGCGGACGAGCCGACCACCGCGCTCGACGTGACCATCCAGGCGCAGATCCTCGACCTGATGCGCACGCTGCAGCGCGAAATCGGCATGTCGATCCTCTTCATCACGCACGACCTGGGCGTGGTCGCCGAGATGGCGGAGCGCGTCGTGGTCATGTACGCGGGCCGCGCGGTCGAAGAGGCCGGCGTGGTCGACATCTTCAAGAATCCGCAGATGCCCTACACGCTCGGTCTCATGAACTCGATCCCGCGGGTCGACAAGGCCGCGGAGCACCAGGAGCGCCTCCAGGCGATCCCGGGCAACGTGCCGAACCCGCTGCGGCTCCCCGAGGGGTGCGCCTTCCACCCGCGCTGCCGCTTCGTGCAGGACGCTTGTAAGGCCGCGATCCCGGAGCTCGAAGACGCCGGCGGCGGGCACATGGTGCGCTGCATCCGACACGACGAGCTCGATCTGAAGAGCGAGGTGACGATGTGAGCGACGCGGAGCGCAACGAAGCGGCCGCCGCCGCGAACGAGGCGGCCCAGACCGCGTCGGACTCGACCGAGGCCGCGGCGACCGCGGCCAGCACGGCGACCGGGACCGATACCGGGGCCCTGCTCCAGGTCCGCAACCTGAAGAAGTACTTCCCCATCCGCGGCGGCGTGTTCTCGCGCGTGGTGGCCAACGTCAAGGCGGTCGAAGAGGTCTCGCTGACGATCAACCGCGGCGAGGTCGTCGGCCTGGTGGGCGAGTCCGGTTCGGGCAAGACCACCGCCGGTCGCGCCATCTTGCGCCTGATCGAGCCGACCGACGGCGAGATCATCTTCGAGGGCGTCGACATCGCGAAGCTGCCCAAGTCGAAGATGCGCGACTACCGCAAAGAGATGCAGATCATCTTCCAGGATCCGTTCGCGAGCCTCAACCCGCGCATGTCGGTGGGCGACATCATCGGTGAGGCGCTGACGATCCACAACCTGGCGCGCGGCAAGGCGAAGGAAGACCGGGTCGCCGACCTGCTCGAGCGCGTCGGGATGAACGCCGGCCACATGCGCCGCTACCCGCACGAGTTCTCGGGCGGCCAGCGCCAGCGCATCGGCATCGCGCGGGCGCTCGCGGTCGACCCCAAGTTCATCGTCGCCGACGAGCCCGTCTCGGCGCTCGACGTGTCGATCCAGGCGCAGGTCGTCAACCTGCTGCAGGACCTCAAGGACGAGCTCGGCCTGACCATGCTCTTCATCGCGCACGACCTCGGGGTCGTCGAGTACATCTCGGACAAGGTCGTCGTGATGTACCTCGGCCGCATCATGGAGATCGCGCCGGCGAAGGAGCTCTACAAGAACCCGATCCATCCGTACACCGAGGCGCTGCTTTCGGCCGTGCCGATCCCCGATCCGACCATCAAGCGCGAGCGCGTCATCCTCCAGGGCGACATCCCCTCGCCGATCAACCCCCCGTCGGGGTGCGTCTTCCGCACCCGCTGCCCGATCGCGACCGAGGAGTGCAAGCACGTGGTGCCGCCGCTCGAAGAGGTCTCGCCGGGCCACTTCAAGGCCTGTATCCACCGCTGAGGACCGAGCACGATGGCCGATGATGAGCGCCCCAAACTGACCGCGCGCGACGTCTGGGCGCTCATCTGGGCCACGTACAAGACCTCGGCCCCGTACCTGCTCATCTTCCTCCTGCTCTTCACCCTCGGTGTCTGGTTCGTGACCGAAGTGCTGTTCCGGTGAGCGAGCGGGGCGCGGGCGGGCCACCACACGTCCGCGATCCCGGTACCGGGATCGCGGACGCCTTGCAGGCGGCGGTCCTCGCCGCGCTCCCCACCCACCACGACGACCCCGATCTCGATCGCTTCTACGCGCTCTTGCGCGAGTACCCGGCCCGCGGCGGCAAGCGCCTTCGCGGCCGCTTCGTGCTGGCGGCGACCGAGGCCCACGGCGGCGACCCCGCCCGCGCGATGGCGCCGGCGGCGGCGCTCGAGCTGTTCCAGAACTGGGTGCTGGTCCACGACGACGTCGAAGACGACAGCGACGAGCGACGCGGCGCACCGGCGCTGCACCGGCAGGTCGGTGCGCCGGTGGCGATCAACGTCGGCGACGCCATGCACGTCTACATGTGGGCGCTGCTCCTCGGGCTCCGTGGCGACGGCGCGTTCGATGCCGACGCGATCCGCAGCGAGTTCGTGCGCCTGATCCACCGCACCGCGGAGGGCCAGCACCTCGACCTCGCCTGGGTCCACGAAGGGCGCTTCCAGGTCGACGAAGCCGCCTACCTGCGCATGGTGACGCTCAAGACCTCCTGGTACACGGTCATCGGCCCGCTCAACCTCGGCGCGTACGCATCGGGCCGCACGCCCGACCCCGCCTTCGAGGCGCACGGAGCCCGGCTGGGCGCCGCCTTCCAGATCCGCGACGACGTGCTGAACCTGACCCCCGACGTGGCGACCGGCAAGGAGTTCGCCGGCGACCTGTACGAGGGGAAGCGCACGCTCGTGCTCGCGCATCTGTTCGCCCACGCCACGCTCGACGAGGCGGCCGAAGCGGAGGCGCTGCTCGCCCGCCCACGACCGGAGAAGCGCCCCGAGGACGTCGCGAGGATCCTCGAGCTCATCGAACGGCACGGCTCGCTGCACCATGCGCAGAGCGTCGCGGAGCGCGAGGCCGACGCCGCCCTCGCCGGCCTGCGCGACGCCTTCGCCGCGCTCCCAGGACGCGCCGCCGCCGACGGCCTGCTCGCCCAGCTCGCCACCCTCGCCCACCGCACCCTCTAGCGCGCCTGCGCAGCGAGCGGCGTCCCCGGCGGGGCAGCCGCCGGGACGACCGCGGCCGCCGACCCGATCCGCGGGAACCGCAGCGACCACCTCGCCCATGCTCGGTCATGCGCGCGCTCTTGGCCCCGTGGTACGCCCTGCGCCGCTGCCCCGCATGCCGGGTGCACGCGACCACCGACGCCGGTGTATGCGATCGGTGCCGCGCCCGGTGGCTCCGGCCGGAGCCGCGGTCGACGCTCGGCCGCTCCGCCCTGCCCGAAGCGGTGGATCTGATCGCGCTCGGGGCGTACCGAGGCGACCTCGGCCGCTTGGTGCGCGCCGCCAAATACCGCCCCGACCGTCGCCTCCTCCGGTCGATCGGAACCGCCCTGGGTCACCGCGTCCGCGAGGCCCTCGCCGACGCTGCACCCGCATGGCTGGTCGTGCCCGTCCCGGGCGACCGGAGTCGGCTCCGACGCCGTGGCGTCGACCATGCGCTCCTCGTCGCGACGGCGGTCGTGGCTGCGTTCGGTCCGGGCGCCGTGCTGCGTCCCGGGCTGCGGCGCGTGCGCCGCACCCGCCCGCAGGCGCGCCTGAGCGACGCCGAACGGCGCGCCAACCTGGACGGCGCGATCGAGTGGCGTGCGGGCCCCCTGAACGGAGCCTCGGTGGTGCTGGTGGACGACGTGCTCACGACCGG
>JAABSI010000088.1 GCA_011390455.1 Trueperaceae bacterium | reverse complement strand
GCCGGGAACGGCTCGATCGCGTCGGCGCGCGCGTACTCCGCCGAACCGACGAGCAGCGAGGCGAGGCCCCCGGACCCGTTGAGGAGCGCCACCATCTCGGGCATCCCGGTCATCTGGACGCGGCGAGCGGCGATGGCGCCGATCGTCCCGCCCACGACGAGGCCGACGACGATCCACGTGAAGTCGAGCCCGGTCTCGAAGTACAGCGTCGCGACGATCGCGACGAGCATGCCCAGCGCCGAGATGCGGTTGCCGCGCTTGGCCGTCTCGGCCTTGCCGAGCATCTGCAGGCCGACGATGAACAGCACCGAGGCGCCGATGTACGCGAAGGTCTGGAGCGCGTCCACGGCGTCAGTTCCCCTTGCCGGACTTGAACATGCCGAGCATCCGCTCGGTCACCAGATAGCCGCCGATCACGTTGATCGTCGCCGCGGTCACCGCGATCGTGCCGAGCACGGTGACGACCAGACCGCCGTCTTCGTGGCCGGCGGCGATCATGGCCCCCACGATGGTGATCCCGGAGATCGCGTTGGAACCCGACATGAGCGGGGTGTGCAGCTGCGAGGGGACCTTGTTGATCAGGTACACGCCCAGGTAGATGGCGAGCACGAAGACGAAGAGCAGCAGCGGGTTCACTTGTCGGCCTCCAAGCGTTCGCGGACGGCGTCGTGGCGCACGACCCCGGCGTCCGTCAGCAGCACCCCGCCGACGATCTCGTCGTCGACGGGCTTCAGCGAATCGTCGACCCAGGCGTGCGCGATCAGGTGGACCAGGTTGGCGGCGTACATGGCGCTCGCGTCGCGCGCGACGGAGGCGGGCAGCGGATGCAGGCCGATCAGGCGGACGCCCTCGGGGGTGACGACCTCTTCCCCGGCGACCGTCCCCTCGACGTTGCCGCCGGTCGAGGCGGCGAGGTCGACGACCACCGATCCGGGCTTCATGCCGGCGATCGCGGCCGCCGAGAGCAGCCGGGGCGCCGTGCGGCCGAAGACCTGGGCCGTCGTGATCACGACGTCGCTCTGGGCGACGACCTTGGCCATCTGTTCGCGTTGGCGCGCCAGCTGCTCCTCGGTGAGCGCCTGCGCGTAGCCCTGCGCGGTCTGCCCCTGCTCGCCGCCGAGGTCGAACTCGACGAAGCGGGCGCCGAGCGAGCGCACCTGCTCCGCCACGACCGGACGGGTGTCGTAGGCGTCGACGCGGGCGCCCAACCGCTTGGCCGTGGCGATCGCCTGGAGGCCGGCGACCCCGACGCCGAGGACGAAGACCCGCGCCGGCGAGATCGTCCCCGCCGGCGTCGACATCATGGGCAGCACCTTGTCGATCCGCTCGGCGGCGACCAGCACGGCCACGTAGCCGGCGAGGCTCGCCTGCGACGAGAGCGCGTCCATCTTCTGCGCGTACGTCGTGCGCGGCATCAGCTCGACGCACAGCGCACGCAGCTTGCGCTCCGCCAGGGCGCGGACGGTCGGGAGCGAGAAGAACGGATCGAGGAAGCCGACGACCGTCGCGCCCTCCTTGAGGGTGGCGAGCGCCTTGGGGGAGGGCGGCGTGACCACCAGCACGGCGTCGGCCGTCGCGGCCGCCTCCGCGGCGGCGACCACCTCGGCGCCCGCGCGCTCGAGGTCGGCGTCGCCCAGATGGAGCGGGGCGCCATACCCGTGCGGGAGGCGCACCGTGTGGCCGAGCTTGGCGAGCTTCTCGATCGCGGCTGGGACGAGGGCGAGGCGGCGTTCCGGCGGTGGGGACGGCAGGCAGGTGACGACCATGCGCCATCGTCGCACACGCGCACGAGGACGGTAGCCCCGGTCACGATCGGAGCGGGGACCGGCAGCGGGTCGGGAGCGCCGGCCCATCGGCGGACGCTCGTCCCCGCGGGCGGAGAGGCCGCTTTGGTATCGTGGCCGCCGATGCATCACCTCGGTGTGCTTACCTCCGGCGGCGACGCGCCCGGCATGAACGCCGCCATCCGCGCCGTCGTGCGGACCGCCATCCACGCCAGCCTGCGCGTCTCGGGGATCTACCGGGGGTACCAAGGCCTGATCGACGGCGACATCGTCGAGATGGGCCCGCGCAGCGTCGCCAACATCATCCAGCGCGGGGGCACGATCCTCCGCACCGCACGCTGCCAGGCCTTCTACACGCCGGAGGGGCGCGCCGAGGCGGCCGCCCAGCTGCGCGCGCACGGCATCGACGCCCTGGCCGTGATCGGCGGCGACGGCTCCTACCGGGGCGCCGCCAAGCTCCACGAGGAACACGGCATCGCGGTCGTCGGCATCCCGGGCACCATCGACAACGACATCTACGGCACCGACGTCTCGATCGGCTTCAACACGGCGATCAACGTCGCGCTCGACGCGGTGGACCGGCTGCGCGACACGGCGGCGAGCCACGACCGGCTGTTCCTGGTCGAGGTGATGGGGCGGCACAGCGGCGCCATCGCCCTCTACGTCGGGGTCGCGGGCGGCGCCGAGGCGATCCTCATCCCCGAGGTCCCGAGCGACGTGACCAAGGTGGCGGACGCGCTCGCGGCGGCGCAGCGACGCGGCAAGTCGTCCTCGGTGGTCGTGGTCGCCGAGGGTGCGCTCGAAGGGGGCGCGATGGCGCTCCAGCGCGTGCTCGCCGAGCGCGCCGGCTACGAGGCGCGGACCTCGATCCTGGGCCACATCCAGCGCGGAGGTACGCCCAGCACGCGCGATCGAGTGCTGGCCTCGCGGCTGGGCTTCACCGCCGTCCGGACCCTGCTGAGCGGCGTGAACGGCGTCATGGTGGGCGTCGACAAGCGCGGCACCACGACCGTGCCGCTCCAGGCGGTCTGGGAGAACGCCAAGGAGATCGATTGGGAGCTCGTCGAGATCGCGCAGGTGCTGGCGATCTGATCCCGCGGGTCCAAGCGTCGGCGTGCGCGTGGGACGGGCCCCGCGGTCAGGTCAGCCCCGCCAGACCACCCGCACGAAGGCGTTCTTGCCGGCCTGCAGCACCAGGGTGCCCGCGGCGCGCACGTCGAGCGTCGCGCTGCGGTCGCCGAGCGCGGCGCCGTCGACCTTGAGGCCGCGGTTGTCGATGAGCCGCCGCGCCTCCCCCTTGCTCTTCGTGAACCCGACCGCCACCGCGAGCGCCGCGGCCTCGATCACGCCGTCGGGAGCGCTCTCGACGTCGACGGCGAACTCGGCGATCTCGGCGGGCATGCCGCCGCGCGCGACGTCGTCGTACCGCCGCTCCGCCGCGGCCACCGGCTCCGTACCGTGGTACTGCCGGACGAGCTCGCGCGCGAAGGTCCGGTGCGCGCCGACCGGATCGGCCTCAAGCTCGCGCGCGAGGTGGCCGACGTCGAGATCGCTGCACAGCGTCGCGTACTTCACGAGCAGCGCGTCGGGCACCTGCATCGCCTTGGTGAACATCACGTCGGCGGGCTCGGCGATGCCGATGTAGTTGCCGAGCGACTTCGACATCTTCTCGACGCCGTCGGTGCCCTCGAGGAGCGGGACCGTCAGGGCCACCTGCGCCTCCATGCCGTACGCGCGCTGCACGTCGCGCCCCACGAGCAGGTTGAAGAGCTGGTCGGTGCCGCCGAGCTCGACGTCGGCCTCGATCGCGACGGAGTCGTAGGCCTGCGCGAGCGGGTACAGGAACTCGTGGACGCTGATGGGCGTGCCCTCGCGGTACCGCTTGGTGAAGTCGTCGCGCTCGAGCATCCGGGCGACGGTATACGTGCTCGCGAGCCGCACGAGCTCGCCGAACCCGAGGCCCTCGAGCCATTCGGAGTTGTGGCGGATCTCGAGCCGCTCCGGGTCCGGGTCGAGGACCTTCACCGCTTGCGCGACGTAGGTGGCGCCATGGGCGCGGGTCTGCTCGAGGGTCAGCTGCGGACGGGTCTTCGACTTGCCCGACGGGTCGCCGATCGTCGCGGTGAAGTCGCCGACGATCAGCACCACCCGGTGCCCGAGGTCCTGGAACTGGCGCAGCTTCCGGAGCACCACCGCGTGGCCCACGTGCAGGTCGGAAGAAGACGGGTCGACGCCGAGCTTGACGCGCAGGCGGCGCCCCTCCGCAGCGGCGCGCCGCAGCTTGGCCTCCAACTCGCCCTCCGGGACGACGTGTTCGGCGCCCCGAAGCAGGCGCTCGAGCGCGGCGGGGACGGGATCGGTGTTCTGCACAGGTGCCTCCGGCGGGGCGGCGGCGCGGCCGCCGCCGAACGCGCGAATCTACCACGACCCCCGTGCGCCGCCGAGGCTCGTCGGCGCTGCCGACGCTCGTCGGCGCTGCCGAGGCTCGTCGGCGCTGCCGACGGTCGTCGCGGCCCTCGGGTGCTAGCGTCGAGCATGCCCGACCGCGCCTCCGACCCCTCCACTGCGTGCGCCATCGTCATCTTCGGCGTCACGGGCGACCTGGCCGCCCGCAAGCTGCTCCCCGCCCTGTACGCGCTCGTCGTCCGCGGCGCGCTGCACGCCGACGCCGTCGTCGTCGGGTTCGGACGCTCCGACCTGGACGACGACGCGTTGCGCGCGCGGCTCACCGAGGCCGCCGAGCGCTACGTCGACGACCTCGATCCCGAGGCCTGGGCGGCGCTCGTGGCGCGCGTGCATTACGTACGCGGCGACTACGACGCCCCCGAGGCGTACGCGCAGCTCGCGGAGCGGCTCGAAGCGTTCGGCCTCCCCGACCACGTCTACTACACCGCGACACCCCCCGAGACGTACGCGCCGATCGCCACCGGCCTCGCCGAGGCGGGCTTGGCCGACGAGCGTGCGGGCTTCCGGCGGCTGGTCGTCGAGAAGCCATTCGGCGTCGACCTGGAGAGCGCGCACGACCTCAACGCCCACCTGCTGGAGCGCTTCGCCGAGCGGCAGATCTACCGGATCGACCACTACCTGGCGAAGGAGACCGCGCAGAACCTGGCAGTCCTGCGCTTCGCCAACACGATGTTCGAACCGATGTGGTCGAACCGCACCATCGACCACGTGCAGATCACCATGGCCGAGCCGATGGGCATGGAGGGGCGTGGCGGCTTCTACGACGACGCCGGCGTGCTCCGGGACGTGTTCCAGAACCACCTGCTCCAGCTCCTCGCGCTCGTGGCGATGGAGCCGCCGGCGCGCTACGACGCGACGTCGGTGCGCGACGAGAAGGTCAAGGTGTTCCGCGCCATGCGCTGCGCCGACCCCGAGCGCGCCGTGCTCGGCCAGTACGTCGCGGCCAACGGCCACCGGGGCTACCGCGAGGAACCCGACGTGGCGGCCGACTCGCGCACCCCGACCTACGCCGCCGCCGCCTTCGAGGTACGCAACTGGCGCTGGGCGGGCGTCCCCTTCTACGTGCGGGCCGGCAAGCGCCTCGAGCGCAAAGCGTCCGAGATCGTGCTGCGCCTGAAGGCGCCGCCGTACGTGCCGTTCGACCTTCCGACCCCGCCGAAGGCCGATCGATTGGTGCTGCGGATCGTGCCCGACGAGGGCATCCGCTTGCTCTTCAACGCCAAGCGCCCGGGCCAGGACCTCGAGGTCGACCGCGTGAGCCTCGACTTCGCGTACCAGGGACGGTACCGCCGCCCCAACCCGGATGCGTACGAGACGCTGCTCCTCGACGTGATCGAAGGCGACGCGACGCTCTTCATGCGCGCGGACGAGGTCGAGGCGCAGTGGCGCGTGGTCGCACCCCTGCTCGCCGCCGAGCGCGACGCCGAGCCGGTCCCGTACGACGCCGGGACGCTGGGCCCCGAGGAGGCCGACGCGCTCCTCGAGGTCGACGGCCGCCACTGGTACCGCCCCGGACCGGACGAGGAGTAGGCGCGGCGCCCGCCGCGCGGCGCGTGCTAGCGTCCGGCATGGCCCACCTGCAACTCATCGGCGCGCCCATGGACCTCGGCGCGGGGCGCCGCGGCGTCGACATGGGTCCGTCGGCGCTGCGCCTCGCCCGGCTCGGGCCGACCCTGGCTGCCCTCGGCCACCGGGTCGACGACCTGGGCAACGTCGAGGTGCCGATCGCGGAGGCCACGGCGGCCCCGGGCGAGGCGTCGGCGCGCTTCGTCGATGCGATCACCGACGTCACCCGCCGGCTCGCGGACGCGGTCGCGGCCGTCGCCACGGGCGCGGTACCGATCGTGCTCGGCGGCGATCACGCGGTCTCGATGGGTTCGGTGTCCGGCGTCCTGAGGCGCGCGGCGGGGCGGCGCGTGGGCGTGCTCTGGATCGACGCCCATGCAGACCTCAACACGCCCTCGACGAGCCCGTCGGGCAACGTCCACGGCATGCCGCTCGCCCACCTGCTGGGCCAGGGCGATCGGCGCCTGCTCGATGCGATCGGCGGTGCGACCGTGCGCACCTCCGACGTCGCGTTCGTCGGCCTGCGGTCGGTCGACCCCGAGGAGCGCACCTTCGTGCACGAGCACGGCCTCGCCGCCTGGACGATGAGCGACCTCGATCGGCACGGCGTCGCCGCCACGGCCGAGGCGGCGCTCGCGGCGCTCGCCCACGTCGACCACCTGCACGTCTCCTTCGACGCCGACGTGCTCGATCCCGCCGTCGCCCCCGGCGTGGGAACGCCGGTGCCGGGCGGCCTCGGCTATCGCGAGGCGCACCTGCTCATGGAGTTGCTCTCCGCGTCCGGGCGCGTCGCGTCGGTCGACCTCGTCGAGGTCAACCCGATCCTCGACGAGCGGAACCGGAGCGCACGGGTGATGGTCGAGCTCGCGGCCAGCCTCTTCGGCCGCACGATCCTCTAGCTTCGGTCGACCGCGACGGTGGCGCCCGACGCCACGGGATCCCGCCAGTCGGCCAACCAGGCACCGAAGCGCGGCCACGCACGCTCGAACGCCGCGTCGCCGGCGATGATCGCCTCGGCCGCCCGATCGAACCGCAGCCAGTGGATCGGCGGACGGGTCTGGAGGTGGACGCCGCCGTCGCCCTCGGGTAGGGCGTCGGCCTGATCGCCCCAGGCGTCGAAGGTCAGCGCCAACGCGCGCCCGAGCGTGCGCCACGGGCGCTGCCCGCGCGGGTCGCCGACGGGGCGCCGGCCGCGCAACGCGCGGCTCGTCCAGCGGCCGGCGCGCGACGAAGCGACGCGGCGGGCGGCCCGCAGCGCGCGCGAATCGCGCGCCTCGATGCCGGCGCCGACCCCGATGGTGAGGTCGACGTCGAACCCCGCCAGGGTGTCGAGCGGCACCGGCGCACCGATGCCCCCGTCGATCAACCGCCGCCCCTCCCAGAGCACCGGCGCGAACAACCCGGGGAGCGACGCCGAGGCCCGGAGCGCCAGCGCGAGCGGCCCCTCGCGGAGCACGACGCGCTCACCGGTGTCGAGGTCGGTGGCGACGACCGCGAGCACCCGCGGCAACGCCTCGATCCGGGCGTCGCCCACCAAGCTCTCGAAGTACGCCCCGAGGCGCTCGCCGGCGAACAACGCGCCCCGCCGAGCACCGACGTCGACGATCCGGGGCAGCACGTCGCGGCGGCGCATCCGTTCCGCGTCGGCGCGGAGTCGCGCCGGATCGTGCCCGAGCGCGTACAACGCGCCGATCACGGCGCCGAACGAGGTGCCGACGAGGACGTCGGGCGCCAGGTCGCGGCGCTCGAGGGCGGCGAGCACGCCGATGTGCGCGTAGCCGCGGGCGCTGCCGCCGCCGAGCGCCACGCCGACGCGCGGACGATGGCCCCGCCCGCCACGGTCCGACGCCTCGGGCGCGGCCTGAGGTTCGGACGGTGTGGGATCGATGGGACTGCGGTCGTGCGGGGCGCTCGGCGCCCCCGGATCGAATGCGAACACACCGCACCCTACGCCTGCGGGGCCGCCGGGCGGGTAGGCGCGCGATGAGAGCGGCTCGCGAGCGCCCCACCGTCGCGCCGTGCGTGCCATGCTCGGGCGTGGCCGTTCCTGCGCTCGAGGTGGTGATCGTGCACCACCGCACCCCCACCCTGCTCGCCCGCACGCTCGAGGCGCTCGCGGCGCATCGACCGGACGCGCCCGTCCTCGTCGTCGACACGGCGCTCGATCCGAGCCTGCCGCGGCAGCTCGACGGCGCGCACCCCGCGCTCCGCTGGTGCTCGGTGGCGAACCACTCGTACGCGCACGCGGTCAACGTCGGGCTGAAGCGCACGCAGGCGCCGCTGGTCGCGGTGATGAACGCCGACGTCGAGATCCGGGAGCGCACCCTCGAGGACCTGATCGCCCCGTTCGACGACGCTTCGGTCGCCCTGACCGGGCCGCTGGCGCGGACCCCCGCGGGCCGGCTCCAGGACCAGGGGATCCCCTACCGCTGGCACGTCGCGCGGCTGCGCTGGGCCTCGCGGCGCGCCCTGGGCCCGGCGGACGCGGCGCCGACCGCGGCGGTCTCCGTCCCGTGGCTCTCCGGCTGCCTGGTGGTGGTGCGCCGCGCCGCGGTGGCGCGCGTCGGTGGGATGGACGGCGGGCTGCGCTTCTTCAACGAGGACGTGGAATGGGCCCAGCGCTTCCGCGACGAAGGCGAGCGCTGCCTGCTGGTCGCGACCGAGGTGCTCCACGTCGGCGGTGCCGCGACACCGCCCGACGGCCGCTTCCTGATCGAGGGGTTGCGCGGCGGCTACGCGCTGACGCGCCGCCGCGGCCCGCGCTGGCTGCGGGCCGCCCACCGGTGGGCGATCGCCGGGTACGCCGCGCTCGCGGGGCTCGCCGCGCGCGAAGCCGGCGACCGGGCGACGTGGGCCGAGGTCCGCCGCCGCTTCGCGGAGGGCGACCTCGACGCCCCGCCGTTCGGCCCGACCCTGGACGCGCCGATCACGCCGCCGACGCGACCGCCGACCGCTCCCGCGGCACGCTGAAGCCGAAGGCGTTCCCCTCTGCCCAGCGCCGGCCCCAAGCCGCTCCGCCCCAGCGCTCGGCGATCGAGCGCACCACGTAGAGCCCGAGCCCGGTGCCGCGGGCGGTCGCCCCCTCGCCGCGCGCATGGGGCGCGAACCACGACTCCATCTCCTCCACCGGCACCTCGCCGCCGGCGTCGAGGACCTCCACACGCCACCAGCCTGGACGCTCGGCGTCGAGCTCGGCGAGGCACCGCACCTCGGCGTCCGGCGGACCGTGCACGGCGGCGTTCTCGACCAGGTTGAGCAGGGCCTGGAGCAGCTTGTCCGGGTCGGCCCACGCCGACCCGGCCGGCAGCTCGAAGCGGACCCGCACCCGTCGCTCCGCGAGCGTGCGCGCGAGGAGCGCCTCGACGCGCCCGGCCACCTCGCGCAGCGGGACGCTGCGCGCGTGCGGGGGCGCGACGTCGACCGTCAGGTCGTCGAGCAGCCGCACCAAACGCTCCGCCTCGGCCTGGGCGTGGGCGAGGAACCGCTCCCGCTGGACGGGCGGCACGTCGAAGGCGAGCGCCTCGAGCGCTGAGCGGATCGTCGTCACCGGCGTGCGCAGCTCGTGCGACAGCACCGCGAGCAGCTGCCGCGCGTCCTCCTGCGCGCGCCGCTGGACGGTGACGTCGCGCAGCCGCAGCCCGCCCGCGAACGCGAGCGCCTCGAGGTGGCGACCCCGGGTCACGAACTCGCGCGGGCCGTCCTCTGGTCGCAGGGCCTCCAGCCGGTGGTCGCGCACCACCGCGATCAGCGCCGCACCGACCGCCCGCTCCGGATCGACCTGGAGCATCGCGGCGGCCGCGGCGTTGACCGCCACGACCTGCGCACCCTCGACCAGGACGATGCCGTCGGCGAGCGCGTCGGACCAGGCGGGCAGCGGCACGTCAACCCGCGACGAAGCGGTAGCCGCGCCCGCGCACGGTCTCGATGCGCTCCGCGCCGAGCCGCGCGCGCAGCTGCGCGACGTGTTGATCGACGGTCCGCTCCGTACCGACGAAATCCTCGCCCCACACGCGATCGAGCAGCTCGGTGCGGGTGAAGGCGCGGCCGGGGTGGCTCGCGAGGCAGGCGAGCAGCTCGTACTCCCGACGCGTCAGGCCGAGCTCGCGGCCTTTGATCGCGACCCGCGCCCCTTCGAGGTCGACGCTCAGGTCGCCGAAGGTGAGGCGCTGCGCCGGGCGCACCCGCCGCAACAACGCCCGCACGCGGGCCACCAGTTCGGCGGCGCTGAAGGGCTTGACCAGGTAATCGTCGGCGCCCGCCTCGAGCCCCTCGACGCGGTCGACCTCGGAGGCGCGCGCCGTGAGCATCAGCACCGGAATCGCCGCCTGCGGACCGGCCCGCAGGCGCCGCAACCACGCCACGCCCGAGAGGTCGGGGAGCATCCGGTCGAGGACGACCGCGTCGATGCCGTCGAGCCGCTGCCAGGCGCTCGAGGCGTCGGCGGCCTCGACCACCTCGAAGCCGGCGCGCGACAGGTGGAACCCGACGAGCTCCCGCACCGTCGCGTCGTCCTCGACCACCAGAACCGTGCCGTTAGCCACGTGCGTGCGCTCCGGACTCCATGCCCGCAGGATAGCGGGGCGTTCGTCAGGGAACCGTCAGGGCGCGGGCGCCCGACCCGTCGCCGACCCCTGACCCTGTCCTGACGTCCCTGCAGCACGATGATGCGCATGGTACATCAAGGCATGAACGTGCTCGAGCAAGAACTCCAGCAGGTCAACGCGACCACGGTGCGGATGCTTTCGATGGTGCGCGAATCGGTGCAGCTCGCGCGCAGCGCGTTGATCGACGCGGACCCCGCTGCGAGCGAGCGCTGCGTGGCCGGCGACCGCGCGATCGACGCCCTGCAGCGCGAGCTCGAGACGCAGTGCCTGACGATCATCGCGCGCCGCCAGCCGGCGGCGCGCGATCTGCGCTTCTTGGGCGCGATCGTCCAGGCCCTCGCCGACGTCGAGCGGGCGGGCGACTACGCGGTGCACGTCGCACGCGCCGGGGCCGAGTTGGCCAGCGCCCCACCGCTCAAGAAGTACCTGGACATGGCGCGGATCCTCGCGATCCTCGACGAGATGCTCGAGGTCACCATGCGGGCGATGGCCGAGGGCGACGCCGTGGCGGCCCGCCAGGCGCTGGACATGGACGAGGAGATCGACGAGCTCTACGAGCAGGTGCAACGCGAACTCCTGACCTACATGATGGCGGACCCGCACACGATCAACGCGGCGACGAAGCTGCTCGCCGTGGCGCGCTACCTCGAGCGCTGCGGCGACCACCTCGAGAACGTGAACGAGCACATCGTGTTCTGGTTGACCGGACAGCGGATCTAGCGTCCCGCACCGAATCGGCGGCCGCGGTTCGGCGCGCGCCTCTGCGATACCATCGCCCCGATGATCGATCTCCCGATGGCTTCCGGCGCTCGGCCCGGCGACGCTCGACCCGGCGACGCTCGACCCTCCGGCCCCGACCTGCTGCGGCTCCCCGGTTTGCGCCGCTTCGCGCGCTGGCGCTACGCGCGGCTGGCCATCCAGCTGCCGCTGCTCCTCCTGGCGCTCCTCATCGTCGTCGACGGCTTCACCGGACGCCAGCTCGCGCCCCGCAACCTCGCGACGACCACCGTCTGGCTCCACTACCGCGGGCTGGTCGTCATCGCCCTGCTCGTCGTCGGCAACCTGTTCTGCGCGGCGTGCCCGCTGATGCTGACCCGCGGGCCGGCGCGCTTCCTCAAGGGCCTGCTGCGCGTCGACCTGCGGTGGCCGCGCGCGCTGCGCTCGAAGTGGCTGGTCGTCGCGCTGCTCCTGGCCTTCTTCTACGCGTACGAGGCCCTCGACCTGTGGGCCAGCCCCTGGCTCACCGCGTGGCTCGTGGTCGGCTACTTCCTAGCCGCCCTCGCCGTCGACGTGCTCTTCCCGGCCGGCACCTTCTGCCGCTACGTCTGCCCGCTGGGGAACTTCAACTTCGCGCTCGCCTCCGTGTCGCCGACCCAGATCACGACCGTCGATCCCGACGTGTGCGATCGCTGCGTCCACAAGCCGTGCCTCCACGGCCGCATCACCGACGTCGCCGAGGACGAGGCGCGCTGGCGCGATGCGGCCGGCGCGCTGCGCGGAGCGGTGGACGGCCCGCGCAAGGCGGCCTTCGTCCCGCTCGCGGACGTCACGGCCCCGAACGGCGTCGGCCGCTTCCCCGGCTGCGAGACCGGGCTCTTCGTCCCCGCGATGACGTCGACGATGGACTGCACCCTGTGCCTGAACTGCGTGCGGGCCTGCCCGTACGACAACGTGGCGGTGCGCCTGCGCCCGCCCTGGTTCGAGGTCGTGCGCGACGGTTGGCGCCACCGCGGCGGCCGCTCGGTCCTCGCGATGGGCGTCGCGCTGGCCTGGT
>JAABSI010000087.1 GCA_011390455.1 Trueperaceae bacterium | reverse complement strand
GCGTGGCCCGCAGCGCGCGCCCCAACCCACGCAGCGCGCCCAGGGTCGCGGCCGTGAGGTCGCGGTTCTGGTAGTCCTCGCTCGGGATCGGGTCGGCGGGCTGCTCGCCGGTGTGGTGCTCGAGCCGCAGGCCGACCGTCGTGCGCGGCGGGTACCCGGGCCAGGGCTCGCCGGGCGCCGCGGCCGCCGCGCCGTCGAGGTAGGAGGCGAGCGGCAGGCCGCGCAGCTGCACCCCCAGGAACGCCGTGAGCTGGTGCTGGAGCACGTTCACGATGCGGCGCACGTCCCACACGGGGTCGGCGTAGCGCCACCAGGCGTCGTGCCCGGCGGTCGCGAGCGCGTCCGGCGGGGGGTTGTTGCCGACGTTGTGGCGCGCGTGTTCGAAGGTCAGGAGCCAGCGATCGGCGGCGACCGTGGCGTCGAACAGGCGGCGGATCGCGGCGTACTGCGCGACGTCGTCGCGGCTGCCGGCGGCGAAGAAGAGCGGCGTGGCCACCCGTGCGAGCGCCGCGTCGGTCCAGATCCGGTCGCCACCCCATGGGGCGAGCAGCACGCCGGCCTTGACCCGCGAGGTGACGCCGTCGACCAGGTCCTCGTAGAACGGGTCGCCGAGCAGCAGGTCGTCCAACAGCTCGCGGCGCAGCGGGTCGCTGAAGAAGGCGTCGTCGAAGACGTGGGGACCCAGCCCCGCGCCCAGCGCCAGCAGCGTGCCGTACCCGCCCATCGAGAAGCCGACGAGGGCCGTGCGCGCCGTGTCCCAGACGTGGGCCAACGTCGGGTGCCGGCGCTCGAGGTCGGCGGCGACCTTGACCGCGAGGGCGATGTCGAGCGGTCGGTTGCGCAGCGTCGACAGGAAGTCGCCCTGATCGGCGAAGGTGCTGTCGGTGTGGCCGAGCGCGAGCACCGCGTACCCCTTGCTCGCCAGGTTCTCCCCGAGCCAGGAGAGGAGCACGCGCGACCCGGGGTAGCCGTGGGCGACGATCACCAGCGGGCACGGACCCAGCGTGCGGTCGGGCTCGGCGTCGCGGGCGGCGCGCCCGACGAATCGGAAGGGGCGCGGCGCCTCGCCGCCGTCGTGCTCGGTCGGCGGCAGGTGGTCGAGGTAGGTGGTGGTCCCGGCGAAGCGCGCCGGGTACCAGACCTCCGCGTCGAGCGCGCGGGTCGCGCGCGTCGGCTCACCGGCGGCGAGCGAACCCAGCACGTCGATCTGGTAGGGGTTCGTCAAGTGGAGCGTGGTGACGCCGACCGGGTGCGGGCCGCGCCCGGCGAGCGCCGGCGATCCCGGCAGCGCATCGCCGGGGACGTACCCGGTGCCGGGTCCGGGTGGGGGTCCGGGGAGGTCCATGGCGCAGGCTACCGCGCGTGCGTCAACGGTCCGTCAGCGGGCGCACGGATCACGACCGCCGGTCGAGTCGGTCACGGACGCCGTCCGCGACGAACTGGAAGGCCAGCGCCGCGCTTGCGAGCACCACCCCGGGCCCGAGCGCCGCCCACGGCTGGCGCGTCAGGAAGGCGCGCGCGTCTTGCAGCACGTTGCCCCACGATGGGGTCGGGAGCGGCACGCCGAGGCCGAGGTAGCTGAGCGAGGCTTCGACCAGGAGGAAGGTGGCGGCGGTGGAGGCGGCCTGCACCGCGAGGGCGCCGGCGAAGTTCGGCAGCGCGTGCCGGAAGAGCAGGCGCGCGCGTCCGGCGCCGAGCGCGATGCCGGCGGTGACGTAGTCGCGCTGCAGCTCCTGGCGCGCGAAGCCGCGCGTCAGCCGGAAGTAGAGCGGCGAACCGGCGACGCCGAGCGCCGCCACCGTCTGCCACACGCCGCCCCCCAGGATGGCGACCAGGAGCAGCACGAGCAGGAAGCCGGGGAAGGCGAGCAGCGCGTCGAAGGCGCGCGTCAGCACCAGGTCGACCGCCCCCCGGACGCCGGCGGCGGCGAGGCCCGCGGCGAGCCCGAGGGTGAGCGCGAGGAGCGTCGCGGCGCCGGTGATCACCAGCGACACGCGCCCGCCCGCGAGCGCGCGCGCGAAGACGTCGCGCCCGAGCCCGTCGGTGCCGAGCCAATGCTCGGCCGATGGCGCGGCGAAGCGGGCCCGGTAGTCGGGTTCGAGCGGGTCGTGCGGCACCAGCTCGGGGCCCAGCACCGCCGAGGCCACCACGAGCGTCAGCAGCCAGGCGCCGAGGAGCCCGCGGGAGACGCCGCGGCGCCTCACCCGTACCTCAGCCGCGGGTCGGCGGCCACCTGGGCGAGGTCGGCGAGCCAGTTGACGAGCACGTAGACGAGCACCGCGACGATCGTCACGCCCTGCACCACCGGGTAGTCGCGCGCCGAGATCGATCCCAGGAGCGTCAAACCCAAGCCCGGGAGCCCGAAGACCTGCTCGACGACGATGGTGCCGGTGAGCAACCCGCCCAGCTCGAGGGCCAGCAGCGGCAGCAGGCCGGGGAAGGCGTTCGCGGCCACGTGGCGGGTGAGGGTGCGCGCGCCCACCCCCTTCGAGCGCGCGGTGCGGACGTAATCCGCGTTGAGCTCTTCGAGCAGGCGGGCGCGGGTCAGGCGCGCGAGCTGCGCCGCGCGCGGGATCGCGAGCGTCACCGCCGGGAGCACCAGGTGCCAGGCGCGCACCCCCGCACCGCCGGACGTCGGGTAGCCGATCAGCGGGAACCAGCCGAACTCCACGGCGAACACCAGGATCAGCAGGAAACCGAACCAGAACTCGGGCAGCGACAGGCCGAAGGTGGTGAAGGCGAGCACGCCGGCGTCGGCGCGGCCGCCGGGGCGGCGTCCCGCCAGGAGCCCGAGCCCCAGCCCGGCGACCACCGAGAGCGCGAAGGCGAAGCCGGCCAGCGCGAGCGTGACGGGCACCCGGTCGGCGATCACCTGCAGCACCGGCCGCCGTTCGCGGATCGAGTCGCCCAGGTCGCCGCGCAGCACGTCGCCCCACCAGGCGCCGAACTGCGCCAGGAGCGGACGGTCGAGCCCCAGCTGGCGGCGCAGGTCCTCGAGTTGCGCGGACGTCGCGTCGACGCCGCCGAGGATCGCCGCCGCGTCGCCCGGCAGGGCGCGCATCGCGACGAAGACCAGCGACAGCACCACGACCAGGGTGACGAGCAGGCTGAGGAACTGGACGATCACGGCGCGGGCCACCACGTGCGCAGACTACGGCGGTCGGACGCCCGGGAGGGCGTCCGACCGGCTGGCGCGAACGTTCAGCGTGCGGCGACGGAGCGGAAGTCGTACGTGTCGAGCAGCGGGGTCACCCAGAAGCCCTCGACCGCCGCGGCGCGCCCATGCGTCGAGAGCGCGGTGCCGAGGAACACGAACGGAGCCTCGTCGTGGATGCGCGTGAGCGCCTGGGCGTAGAGCGACGCGCGGGTGGAGGCTTCGGTGGTCACCGCGGCGCGGTCGATCCAGCCGGCCACCTCGTCGTTGGCGTAGCCGGAGTAGGTGCGGTCCGCGTACCCGTACCCGTTGAGGCGACCGGTGGGGTCGAGCTTGCCGGTGTGGCCGATCACGGTCATGTCGTAGTCGCGCGGCCCGCCGTAGACCTCGCCCAACCAGACGCCCCACTCGACGACGCGGATCTCGGCGTTCACGCCGACGTCGCGGAGCATGTCCTGGATGATCTGGCCGGCGGTGACGTGCACCTCGTAGGGCTGCGGCAGCGCCAGGTCGATGGTCCAGCCATCGGGTACGCCGGCGGCTCGCAGCAGCGCGCGCGCCTGCTCGGGGTCGTAACCGTAGGGCTGAAGGAAGTCCGGGAGCCAGGGGCTGCCGGCTTCCATGAAGGTCGTGCCCTCGATGCCGCCGCCGTAGGCGACCTCGAGGATCAGCGCGGCGTCGACGGCCAGGTTGAGCGCACGACGGACGCGCGCGTCGTCGAGGAAGGGCCGTCGGTTGTTGAGGGTGGCGACCAGGACGGTGCCCGACGGACCTTGCACCAGCTCGAGCGCAGGATCGGCGCGCACGACGTCGAAGTCGGTCGGCGAGAGGCCGAGCGCCAGGTCGAACTCGCCGGTGCGCAGCCCCTGCAGCTGCACGGCACCGTCGGGTACGAAGCGGAGCGTCACGCCGTCGACGGCGGGCGCGCCCTGGAAGTAGTCGGCGTTGGTCGACAGCTCGAGGAAGGCGTCGCGCACCCACTGCGTGAAGACGAAGGGGCCGGTCCCGACCGGCTCGTTGCCGAAGTCGTGCCCGTTCGCGAGCTTTTCGGAGGGCAGGATGGCGCTCCACCCGGAGGCGAGCGTCGCGAGCAGCGCCGGCGCGGGGTCGGAGAGGGTGAGCACGACCGTGCGGGGGTCCGGGGTCGCGACGTCGGCGATCATCGTGTACTCGTCGCGCTTGGGCGACCCCTCGGCGGCGAGGCGTGCCAACGAGGCGGCGACGTCGGCGGCGTCGAGATCGGTGCCGTCGTGGAAGCGCACGCCCTCGCGCAGCGCGAAGGTCCAGGTGAGCCCGTCGAGGGAGGTGGTGTACGACTCGGCCAGCGAGGGGACGATGGCGCCGTCGCGCGCGACCTCGACGAGCGTGTCGTAGATCGACTTCGTCGACTGGAAGGCCGACGTGGCCGACGTGACGTGCGGGTCGAGGGTGTCGGGCTGGGCGGTCGTGGCGACCGTGATCGAGCGGGCGGCGCCGGCGCCGACGAGCAACAGGGCGAGGAGCAGGACGACGGTTCTACGCATGCGCTTCCTCCGTGGGGGTGGCGAGCCGCTCGATGGCGACCGCCCGAGGGCCGTGGGCGTGGACGAGGACGGCGCCGAGGGCGACGGGGCCGTCGGCGACGCGCGAGGGGGCGGCGAGGGGGAGTCGATCGCGGTAGGCGGCGACGAAGACGGCGGGGTCGTAGCCCTGCATGCTGTCGGCGGGCCCGGTCATGCCGACGTCGGTGACGAAGGCGGTGCCGCCGGGGAGGATCCGGGCGTCGGCCGTGGGCACGTGCGTGTGGGTGCCCAGCACCGCGACCGCGCGGCCGGCGACCGCGTACCCGAACACGACCTTCTCGGTGGCGGCGTCGCCGTGGAAGTCGACGAGGACCGCGTCCACGGCGTCGCCCCATCCCTGCACGACGGCCTCGAAGGCGTCGTACGGGTGGTCGGCGGCCGGCAGGGCGGAGCGGCTGGTCAGGTCGAGCACCCCGTAGCGCACGCCGCCGCGCTCGACGACGCACGCCCCGGTCCCGGGCGCTCGGGTGCCGTAGTTGTGCGGGCGCAGGACCCGCGGCAGCGCCAGGGTGGCCGCGGCCTCCGGGCCGTCCCACGAGTGGTTGCCGCCGGTGAGGACGTCCGCGCCTGCGCGGAACAGGCGCTCCGCCGAACGCGGCGTCAAACCGAGGCCCGTCGCGGGGCGCGGACCGGTCACGTCGGCGTTCTCGCCGTTCACGACCACCAGCGTCGGGCGGTGCGCACGGACCAACGCGGGGAGGTGGCGTTCGAGGTAGCCGACTCCGAGGTCGCCGACGACGTCGCCCACGAAGAGGATGCGGTGCTCGGGCATGTCCGTCCAGGCTACGCGGTGGGGCGCGATCCCGCGTCGTGTGGATTGCGCGCGCGGCGAGCGGCCGGGCCTCGCCGCGCACGGCGCTCCGCAGCGTACGCAGGACGGGTCAGGGGGCGGTCAGGCGGCCGCCGGCCGTGCTCGTGGCCCTGGCGAACGGGGCTTCGGAGGCTTCCTCGCCCCGTTCAGGACGCGAACGAATGCTGCGTAAGGAAACCGTGAGTGCGGGCTGCCTACATTGCGGCATGCGGAACGGTTTGCGCGCGTTCGTCGTCGCTCTGACGTGGTCGGGGGTCGGGATCGGCTCCCTCCACGCCGACGCGGTGCTCGGCGCCTACGCGGCCGTGCCGAGCGCCATCGCGGTCGCCGTGACCGGCGGCGTGCTCGGGCTCCTCGGCGGCGTGCTCGCGGCCTTGGCGGCGGGCGCGCTCGGCCTCGTCCAGGCGATCGGTCCGGCCGCCGGCTTCGACGCGTACCGGACCGCGGTCGTCGAGGGCGCGCTGCTCGGTCCCGCGGCGCTGCTCGCGGTGGGCATCGCCGCCGGTGCCTGGCGGCGTCTGCTGCGCCAGTTGCGCGTGCACCGCGCCGCTTCGGACCGGGCCCAGTTCGACGTGCTCACCGGGCTGCTCAACCGCGACACCTTCGAGCGTCGCTTGGCCCTGTGGACCCAGGACGCCGGGACGGTCGGTCCGCCCACGTTCGCGGTCCTCTTCGTCGACCTCGACCGCTTCAAGTTCGTGAACGACACCTTCGGCCACGCCACCGGCGACCGCCTGCTGGTCGCGATCGCCGACGTGCTGCGCGAGAACGTCCGCGATCAGGACCTGGTCGCGCGCTTGGGCGGCGACGAGTTCGTCGTCGCGCTCGGCGGGGTCAAGGACGCCGCGGCGGCCGGGGTGGTGGCGGGCAAGCTCTGCAAGCGGCTGGCCTCCCCGTTCGAGATCGACGGCAAGTCGCTCAACGTGTCGGCTTCGGTGGGCATCGCGCTCTTCCCGCGCGACGGCGAGGACGTCGCGACCTTGACCAAGAGCGCCGACACGGCCATGTACGCGGTCAAGACCGGCGGCAAGAACAGCTTCACCTTCACCGACCACGGTCTTCGGGACCGGCAAGCGCGGCGCCTCGACCTCGAGCGCCAGCTCCGCTTCGCGCTCCACGACCAGGAGCTCGAGGTCGTCTACCAGCCCCAGTTCGAGCTCGCGAGCGGGCGCCTGGTCGGCTTCGAGGCGCTCATGCGGTGGGACAACCGCGAGCTGGGCGCGGTGTCGCCGAGCGAGTTCATCCCCATCGCCGAAGAGGCCGGCATGATCGTCCCGCTCGGCCATTGGCTCATGCGCGAGGCCTGCCACCAGGCGCGCCAGTGGAGCGCGTTCGGCGTGCCCGGGCTGTCGATGGCGATCAACGTCTCGACGCTGCAGTTCCGCCAGCCCGGCTTCCTGCGGCAGGTGGACGAGGCGATCCGCGACGCTCGGGTCGAGCCCGAGGCGATCGAGCTCGAGGTGACCGAGAGCGTGCTCATCGACGAGTTCGAGCTCGCCGTGGCGACGCTCCGGCGGCTCGACCGCATGGGCGTGCGCACCGCGCTCGACGACTTCGGCACCGGCTACTCCTCGCTCGCCTACCTGCAGCGGCTGCCGATCCGCTCGCTCAAGATCGACCGCAGCTTCGTCGCCGGCCTCGTGCTCGGGCCGACCGGCGTCGCCGGCAGCGTGGTGCCGATCGTCGACGCGATCACGGCGATGGGGCGCACCCTCGGCAAGACCGTCGTGGCCGAGGGCGTCGAGACCGAGGCGCAAGCGCGCTACCTCCACCGCATCGGCGTACACCGGGCGCAGGGGTACCACTTCGCCAAGCCGATGTCGGCGGCGCAGGCCGAACGGCTCGTGCGCCGCGAGGCGGCCGCGCCCCGCCGGCCCGAGTCGCTGGCGCCCGTCGCCGGCGATCCGCGCGCGAGCGGCACGTGGGGGACCGCGGATGCGCGCACCCGCGCGAGCGCGCCCGAAGCGGTGCTGCTCCTGACCGACTGAGCCGTCGGCCCGGCTAGACTGGGGGGTCGCCGGTGCCCTCCGGGCCACGGCCCCCGGAGGTCCCCATGCCCGACGCCCCGTCCAACCCCACCGCCCCGCAGGCGCAGATCGGTCTCGTCGGCCTCGCCGTGATGGGTCAGAACCTGGTGCTCAACCTGATCGACCACGGCGCGACCGTCGCGGTCTTCAACCGCACGCGCGACGTCACCGACGCGTTCCTGGCGCGGGCGGGGGCGGACGCCGCGGCCCGCGGCGCGCTCGTCGGCACGGCCTCGCTCGAGGAGCTGGTGGCCACGCTCGAGCGCCCCCGCCGGGTGATGCTCATGGTCCGCGCGGGGGCACCGGTGGACGCCGTCCTCCACGACCTGATCCCGCTCCTCGAGGCGGGCGACGTGGTGATCGACGGAGGGAACTCGCATGCGGACGACACCGTGCGCCGCGGCGAGCGGCTCGCGGCGGCCGGCATCCACTACCTGGGGACCGGGGTCTCCGGCGGCGAAGAGGGGGCGCGCCACGGCCCGTCGATCATGCCCGGCGGGCCCGAGGAGGCGTACGAGCTCGTGCGCCCGCTCTTCGAGTCGATCGCGGCCCAGGTCGACGGCGTCCCGTGCGTCGCCTGGATGGGCGAGCAGGGCTCGGGTCACTTCGTGAAGATGGTGCACAACGGCATCGAGTACGGCGACATGCAGTTGATCGCCGAGGCCTACGCGCTCATGCGCGACGCGCTGGAGCTGGACGCGCCAGCGATGCACGCGACCTTCGCGCGCTGGAACGAGGGCGTACTCGACAGCTACCTGATCGAGATCACCCGCGACATCCTCGGCACGTACGACGAGCAGGGCCAGCTGGTGCTCGACGTCGTCCTCGACCGGGCCGGCCAGAAGGGCACCGGCCGCTGGACCGCGGTCGGCGCGCTGGAGCAGGGCGAGCCGCTCTCGCTCATCACCCAGGCGGTCTTCGCCCGCTCGCTGTCGGCGCTCAAGGACCTGCGCGAGCGCGCGGCGGCGCACCTGCCGGCGGGGGCCGAGCCGGTCGACGCCGACCCCGAGGCCTTCGTCGCCGACCTGGAGCAGGCGCTCTACGCGGCCAAGATCGTCAGCTACGCGCAGGGGTACGGCCTGCTGCGCGGCGCGGCGGAGGAGCGCGGCTGGTCGATCGACCCGGCCGCCACCGCCCGCATCTGGCGCGGCGGTTGCATCATCCGCAGCCGCTTCCTCAACGACATCATGGCCGCCTACGAGGCCGAACCCGACCTCGAGCACCTGCTCTTCGCCCCGTTCTTCGCCGAGGCGATCGCCGCCGCGCTGCCCGCCTGGCGCCGGGTGGTGGCGGCCGGCTCGCGCTGGGGCGTCGCGCTGCCCGCGCTCTCCGCGGGCCTGGCGTACTACGACGGGCTGCGGACCGCCAACGGACCCGCCAACCTGATCCAGGCGCAGCGCGACTACTTCGGCGCGCACACCTACGAGCGCGTCGACCGGCCGCGCGGGGCGTACTTCCACACGGACTGGATCGGAAGCGGCGGCGGAGTGACGTCGGAGGGGTACGAGGGGTAGGGGGCGGCGTCACGCCGGCGCGTCGGCCACGACCTCGAGGGTGAGCGAGGCCTCGAGACCGATCTCCGTGTTGTGGAGCAGCAGGCGGCCGTCGAGTGCCCGCGCGATCAGCTCGACGAGCGTCAACCCCAGGCCGTGGCCGTCGGGGCGCGGTGCGGTGCGCCCGACGGGGTCCGCGAGGCGCCGGAGCTCGGTGGCCGGGATCCCGGGGCCCATGTCGCGCACGCGCAGGACGAGCGATCCGGCGTCGCGCTCCGCGCCGACGGTCACCGGACCGGCGCCGTGGCGGATCGCGTTGTCGATCAGGTTGCGCAACGCTTGGGCGACGAGCACCGCGTCCCGGACGACGACGTCGGGCACGGGTTCGACCAGGTAGACCCGATCGCGATCCGTTCCGGCCTGCGCGTCGAGGACCTCGTCCACCAGATCGCGCAGCCCTCGGACGTGGCCGCCTTGGTCGCGCGCCCGGGCAAGCGTGAGCAGCGCGTCGATCAGCTCCTCGATGCGTCGGGTCTGGCGCGCGACCGCCGGGAGGACGTCGGTGGCGCTCGCCGCACCGAGTTCGATCCGCTCGAGCTGGACCTTGATCGCGCCCACGGGCGTGCGCAACTCGTGGGACGCGTAGCGGGTGAAGGAGCGCTCGCGCTCGAGCAACGCGTGCATGGCGCCGCTCATGGTGGCGAGGGCCTGATGGAGGCGGGCGATCTCCGCGTCGCGCTCGACCTCGGGCGCCGAGAAGGCCGCCGGTTGCCGCGCCAGGGCGTCGGCGGCCTCGGTGAGCCGCGCGAGGCGGCGCGAGAGGGTGCGGCCGACGAGGGTCGCGGCGCCGGTCGCCAGCAGCGCCGCCGTGCCGAGGCCGAGCGCGGTGCGGGCGATTACGGTGCCGAGCGCAACCCCCGCGCGTAGGTCGAGGCCCGCGAGCAGCAGCGCGATCAGCCCCCCGGCGCCGAACGCCGCCCAGAAGGCGGCGCGTCGGACGCTCAAGGGACGCCCAGCCGGTACCCGCCGGCGACGGTGGCCACCACCTCGGGCCCCAGCTTCTGCCGCAGTTGGCGCACGTAGACGCGGACGACGATGCCCCCGGACTCGGCGTCCGGGAAGACCCGCTCTTGCAGCTCCAGGGCGCCGAAGACCCGATCCGGGTGGAGCGCGAGCAGCTCGAGCATCGCGAACGCCCGCGCGCTCAGCTCGACCTCGCGCTCCTCCCACCAGACGCGCTGCGCGCCGAGGTCGAGGCGCAGGGGGCCGCGTTCGACGTCGACGCCCTTGACCGGCGTCTCGCGGCGGAGGAGGGCGCGCACGCGCGCGCGCAGTTCGACGAGGCTGTACGGCTTGACCAGGTAGTCGTCGCCGCCGAGGTCGAGCCCGCGGACCCGGTCCTCGACCGCGTCGCGCGCCGTGGTGAAGAGCACCGGTCCCAGGAAGCCGGACCGGCGCATCGCGCTCGCCAAGCGGAAGCCGGCGTCGTCGTCGCCGCCGATGATGACGTCCAGCACGGCGAGGTCGAACGCCCGTCCGGCGACCGCCGCGTCCGCCGCCCCGAGGTCGGCGGCCCAGACCACGTGGTGGTGGTCGTGCGTGAGCGCGTCGACGACCGCCTGCGCGATGTCGGGTTCGTCCTCGAGCAGCAGGATGCGCACGCACCGAACCTCCCGGACCGCCTGGGTCCTGAACGCCAGCGTACCGTCCCGGCCGATGCCGCTCGGCGCACGTCGGTGTCGCATCCACGCTCGGGTTCCGCGCCCGCGGCGGGCGCTCGAACGGTACGCTGAGCGACCGCACGATCGGATCTGCGCCAGCGGCGTGCGACCAAAGGAGGCAGCCAGCGTCGTGGCTGGACCCGGCATCCAACCGGCCGTCGAGTGCAGCGCGCTCGTGCGCCGCTACGGCGACGTCGTAGCGGTCGACGGCGTGTCGTTCGCGGTCGCGCGCGGCGAGTTCTTCGCGTTGCTCGGCCCCAACGGCGCCGGCAAGACCACCACCGTGAACGTGCTCACCACGCTGTCGGCCCCCACGTCGGGGTCCGCGCGGGTGCTCGGCCACGACGTCGTCGAGCGTCCCCAGGACGTGCGCCGCTCGCTCGGGATGGTCTTTCAGGACCCGGCGCTCGACGACGGCTTGACCGCGCGTGAGACGCTCGCCCTGCACGCGGTGCTCTACGAGGTGCCGCGCGCGGAGCGCCGCGACCGGATCGGTCGCGCGCTCGCGTGGGCGACCCTGGAGGGCGCGGCCGACCGGCGCGTGCGCACCTTCTCGGGCGGCATGAAGCGCCGCCTCGAGCTCGCGCGCGCGCTCCTCCACGAGCCCGGCGTCCTGCTCCTCGACGAACCGACGCTCCGCCTCGATCCTCAGGGCCGACGGAACCTGTGGGACCGGATCGAGGACCTGCGGCGCGACGGCATGACCGTGCTGATGACCACCCACTACCTGCACGAGGCGGCCTCGTGCGACCGCGTCGGGATCCTCGACCACGGGCGCTTGGTCGCGTTGGGTGCCCCAGGCGACCTGATCGCGGCCATGCCGGGTGCCGAGGACCTAGAGGCAGTGTTCTTGGCGCTGACCGGCCGGGCGCTGAGCGACGAGCCCGGGCGGGCGCGGAGGGCACCATCGTGACGACCCGTCGCGACCCCGCCTTCGTCCCCGCCGTCGTCGCCGCCATGTGGGGCCACGAGCTGCGCCGATACGTGCGCGACCGCGGCCAAGTCTTCGGCGGCGCCTCGCGCACGGTGTTGTGGTTGGTGATCCTCGGGGTCGGCCTCGGGGCCTCGCTCCGCGGGATCGACGGCTTCAGCTTCGCCGAGTACGTCCTACCGGGCGTCATCACGCTCAACATCCTGTTCTCCTCGCTCCAGTGCGCGGTCGCGCTCGTGCGCGACCGCGAGTCGGGCATCCTTCGCGAGGTGCTGGTGTCGCCGGCGCCGTTGCGGTCCGTGACGCTCGGGAAGCTGCTGGGCGGCGCCACCATCGCGCTGGCCCAAGGGTCGATCCCGCTGCTCTTCGCCCCGGCGATCGGGGTGCCGCTCACGGCGACGGGCGTGCTCGCGGCGTGGGGCGTCATGTTCCTGATGGGGTTGTCGATCACCGCCGTCGGGGTGGTCATCGCCACCCGCATCGCCAGCCTCGAGAGCTTCGGCGCCATCTCGAACGGCGTCATCCAACCGCTGTACTTCTTGTCGTGCTCGATCTTCCCGCTGCAGGGACGCATCGGCCCGGGCGAGGCGGTGGCGCTGGGTTGGATGGTCGCGTTGCCGCGGTGGCTCGAGGTGCTGGTGCTGGCGAACCCGGTGTCCTATCAGGTCGATCTGCTGCGCACGGTGCTGATCGGGATGCGGCAGTTGCCGCTCGCGGCCGACGTCGGCGTGTCGCTCGCCCTGCCGATCGTCGCGGCGTTGTGGGCGCTCCGGGCGATGGGGCGGATGGGGAAGGGCTGAGCGAGGTCCGGCGATCGCGGGGCCGCGGTTCGCCCTCGCGGCCGCGGCGGTTGTACCGAGTTCCGCGGATTCGGGTAAACGGAGATTGGTG
>JAABSI010000008.1 GCA_011390455.1 Trueperaceae bacterium | reverse complement strand
GGTCGGCGTGCGTCAGAGCCCCGTGACGCGCCCGGCTTAGTCTGGGCGGCACCATGCCGAACGGTCGGCGACCGACCGTCGGGAAAGGATGCCCATGCTCCGACGCCTCGTCCCCCCCTTCGCCGCAGCGAGCGTGTTCCTGTTCGCCGCCACCGCGTTCGCCCAGCCGACGTGGGTGGTCGATCCCGAGGGCGTGTACCCGGAGCGCCAACAGGGCGCGTCGGGCGTCGCGTACGTCGAGGCGGCGCGCTTCCCGGCCGGTACCACGCAGGAGGAGACCGGGCTCTTCGTCGTCTGCGACGTGCTTGCGGCCGATGCGTACGACCTGTTCCTGTGGGCGGGCGTGGTGCCCGCTGCGGCCGTGGATGCATCCGGCTCCGTCGAGGTGCTCACGCGCCGCGGCGACGACGCCGCCCGCAGCGCGCGCTGGTCCGTCGAGCCCGACCCGGTCGGCCAGGTGCTCGTCGCCACCGACGCGGTGCGTGCGCTGCTGCTCGACGACCTGCGCCGCGGCGGCAGCCTGGCCGTACGGGTGCTGACCGACCCGGCCGCCGGCGCCGCCCAGCCCACCTTCGTCTACGAGGTCGACGGCTTCCCCGAGGGGGACCTCGACTGCGCGGCGCGCGTCGCGGCGGCGAGCGATCCCTTCGCGGGCGCCCCGATCGTGCCCGTCGAACCCGATGCCGACGACCCCTTCGCCGATGCGCCGGTGGTTCCGGTCGACCCGTTCGCCGACGCCCCGACCGCCCCCGATCCGTTCGCGGCGCCGGCTGCGCCGGTCGACCCCTTCGCGGACGGGCCGCCCGCCCTCGGCGACGGCTTCGACGATGCCTTCCCGACCGACCCGACCACCGGTCTGCTGAGCCTCTTCGGCACGATCGACGACTTCGCGCCGCTGCCTGCGCGCATCGGCCTCGACTCGTTGGTCGCCGAGGCGCAGCGAGCGGTCGCGTACACGAACTCGGACGGCGGGTTCCATGCCATCGGCGGCTTCTGCAATCCCGAGGGCGGCGGCGACAACGGCTTCGTCGTCGAGCTCGGCTCACCCGCCTTCGCCTCGTACGCCGAGAGCGCGACCTTGGTGCTCTACGTCGACGGCCTCGAGGTCGGCTACGCGGAGCTGGGCGTGTACACCGACGACGTCGGGGCCGCCGGCTTCGTCCGGTACGACGAGGACGAGCTGGGCATCCTGCGCGCGCTCGAGGCCTTCGAGGACCTCGAGGCGGTCCTGACCGGCGACGGCGTGGCGGTGGCCGAGGCGTACTGGTCGTTCGAGACCGCCGCCCTCGCCGAAGCCATGGCGGCGCTCGACTGCGCGCCCTGAGCGATGACGCCGAGGCGGGGGCTCCGCTACGCCCCCAACTGGTCGATCGCCGCCTCGGCGAGCAGCTCCACGGCGATCGGGAGCGCCGCCTCGTCGAGGTCGAAGCGCGGGTGGTGGTGGGCGAAGGCGCTCGCCGCGCCGCCGTTGGCGCCGACGAAGAAGTAGCTGCCGGGCGCGCGCTGCAGCCAGAGCGCCATGTCGTCGCCGCCCATCATCTGCGCGTTGCGCACCACGTGCTCCGCGCCCACCACGCGGGTCGCGACGGCGCGCAGCCGCTCGGTGGCGGCGGCATCGTTCACGACGGCCGGCGAGCCATCGGTCCACTCGGGCGTCGCGCGCGCGCCGAAGGTCGCGGCGACGCCGTCGGCGACCTCGTGGAGGCGGCGCTTCAGGCGATCGCGGGTGGACGCATCGAAGGTCCGCAGCGTCCCCTTGAGCTCCACCGACTCGGGAATGATGTTGAACGCGGTGCCGCCGTGCACGCTGGTGACGCTGATCACGCTCTGGTCGACTGGGTCGGTCTCGCGCGAGACGAGCGCCTGCAGCGCCAGCACCAGGTGGGCCGCCACCAGCACCGGGTCGACCGTCTCGTTGGGTTTGGCCGCGTGGCCGCCGCGACCGTGGACGACGAAGCGGAAGGTGTCGGCCGCCGCCATCGCCGGCCCCTCGCGCACCGCCACCACGCCGGTGGGGTGCATGCTCGAGAGGTGCAACCCGACGGTGGCGTCGGGGGTGAGCCCGTCGAGCGCGCCGTCGGCGATCATCGCCTCGGCGCCGCGGACGATCTCCTCGGCCGGCTGGAACACGAACGCCACGCGGCCGGCGAGGTCGGTGCGCGCGGTCAGCACCTCGGCCACCGACAACAGCACGGCCACGTGCCCGTCGTGGCCGCAGGCGTGGTTCCAACCCTCGCGCGTCGACCGGTACGGGACGCTCTTCTCGTCGGGCACGGGCAGCGCGTCCATGTCGGCGCGCGCGAGCACCGTGCGGCCGGGTCGGCCGGTGTCCCATACGGCCACCACGCCGGTGCCACCGACGCCGGTGCGCGGCTGCAGGCCGAGCGCGCGCAGGCGCTCGGCGATCACCCCCATGGTGCGGGTCTCCTGGAAGGCGATCTCGGGGTGGGCGTGGAGGTCGCGGCGGGTGGCCACGGTGCGCTCGGCGAGGGCGAGCGCGTGGTCGCGAACGGTGGGCATGGGGGTCTCCAAGGCGCGCGTCGGGAGCGCACGGCGCGCAGGTCGGTCTGGGGGCAATCCTCGCCTACGAAGGGGAGGGGCGCGTCGACGACGTCGGCCCTCGCGTACACCACGCCGGCGGTTCACGGCCCCCCGACCACCCGACCCACCACCCCGAAGGCGATCGGCAGCCATCCCAGGGCCAGCGCCGTCTGGATCGCGAGGATCGAGGCCATCAAGCGCTCGTCGCCGCCCATCGCGCGCGCCAGCACGAACGCCGCCGACGAGGTCGGCAGCGCTTGGAACACGAGCACGGGGGCGAGCTGCTCGGGCGGCACGCCCAGCGCCCGAGCGAACCCCCACGTGGCGAGCGGCAGCGCCACCAGCTTGAGGACGCTCGAGCCGGCGATGGGGCGGAGCTGGGCCGCGACCCCTCGGAAGCGGAGCGTCGCCCCGACCGACAGCAGCCCGGTGCCGAGCGAGGCCTGGCCCAAGAGCCCCAACGCGTCCTCGAACGGTCCCAAAGGCAGCTGCACGGATCGCACGGCGATGCCCGCGAGCGAGGCCACGATCAGCGGGTTGCCGGCGACCGAGCGCGCCACCCGCGACCAGCGCAGGGGGTGGCGCCCCGCGAAGCGCGCGAGCACCGTCACGCTCGCGACGTTGACGACCGGCACGGTCATCGCCACGAGCAGCGCGGTCAGGCCGGCGGCGCCGGGGAAGAGCACCGGGACCACCGCGAAGGCCGCGAAGCTGTTGAAGCGCACGGAGCCTTGGAAGGCCGAGGTGAAGGAGCGGCCGTCCGCCGCCAGCACCCGCCGACCCAGCAGCGCCAGCGTCGCGACGACGGCCAGGCCGCCCCACACCGCGAGCGCGACGCGCCCGCTCCCTTCGAGGCCACCGCGCGCGGTGGCGAGGCTGACGAAGATCAGCGCCGGGAACAGCACCCAGTAGTTGAGCCGGTCGAGACCGGGCCAGAACGGCTCCGGCAGGAACGCGGCGCGCCGCAGCGCGAAGCCGAGCGCGATCAACAGGGTGAGCGGGACGATGGCGGCGGCGACGGTGGACACGCGGGGGATGCTACCCCCATCGCACCGCCCCGGACGCGAGCGGCGGCGTGCACGTCAGACCAACCGCTGCACCAAGGTCAGCACGACCGGCAGGGTGGCGAGCGCCAGCGCCGTCCCCGCCACCACCGCGTCGCCGACGAGCGCCGCATCGCCGTCGAACTCGACGGCGAGCATCGCGGCGTTCACGGCCGTCGGCATCGCGCCGATCAGCACCAAGACCATGAGGTCGAGGCCCTGAAGGCCGACGAGCAGACCCACCGCCGCCGCCAGCAGCGGACCGGCGCCCAGCTTGAGCCCCACGGCCGTCCAGGCCGCAGCGCTCGGTCGCCAGCGGCGGGCGCGGACCAACTGCACGCCCAGCGTGAGCAGCACCAACGGGATCGCCGCGTCGGCTAGGAGCCCGACGGCGCGCTCGAGCGCGGTCGGGGCGGTCGCTCCGGTTCCGTTGACGATCAGGCCCAGGACCGCGGCCCAGAGCACCGGGAAGCCGAGCACGGTGCGCAGTGCGCGTCCCAGCGTGGTCGGACGCCCGACGAGGCTGGGGCCGAGCGTGAACATCAGCAGCGACGTCGCGACGTACAGCACGAGCGCGCGCTCGAGGCCGGCGGCGCCGAAGGCGAACAGCGCCACCGGCAGGTTGAGGTTGGCTGCGTTCGGGAGCACGCTGGTGCCGACGAGCGCGCGCCGCCGGACGGGCGTCCAGCGGCGACCGACCCACGCCGCGAGCGCCGCCGCGACCAGCAGGTACCCGCCGTACCCGACCAGCAGCCGCGTGACGGTCGCGCCCGCCAGCTCGAGCTCGGCGAGCGTGCGGTAGGCGAGCGCCGGCACGGCGGCGTAGAGCGCGATCCGGTTGATGGGCGCCACCTCGAGCCCGAACCGCAGGCCGATCGCGGCGCCGGCCGCGATCACCAGGAACACGGGCACGACCACGTCGAGCAGCAGGACCAGGACCTCGGGCACGGGCGCATGCTACCGGGTGTCCGCGTTCCTTGACGGGGTCGCCCGGCGGACCTACCGTGGAGACGGGCCGGTCGAGGACCGGCCGTCACGAGGCGTGGCGCACGCCTGCGGGCGCGCGCCTTGGGGCCGAAGCCCTGGCGAGGAGCGCCGCATGGGCCACCGATCCGATTCCGTTCGAGCCGAGTTCGACCGCTGGGCCGCTGCCGTGGATGCGCTGGAGCGGCCGGTGGCGACGGTGCTGATCGCCGCCATCCCCGCGCAGTCGGCGGGCGTGCGCGCGCACCTCGAAGGGGCGTTGCGCGATGCGGGCGTGCCGCAGGAGCCGCGCCACGAGTTGGCGCGGCGCGCGAGCGAGGCGTGGCGCGCGGGGCCGGCACCGACGTTGGCGCTGGCGCTGGCGCCGGACCCGAGCGCCGAGGCCGTCGTCCTGGCGATCCCGTTCGCCGCGCCCGAACTGGCGGGCGAGACCGGCGCCTGCGCCCGGTACGGCGAGCCCTGGACGGCGCGGGTCCGGCTCGCGCTGCTGGCGCGCCCGCGGACGGTGGTGCTGTTCGTCGACGCGACCCGGGTGCGCCGCTTCGATGCCGAGGGGGGCGTCGTGCGCGAGGCGGACGCGGCGATCCGGCCGCTCGACACGACCGACTGGCGTCCCATGCGCGAGGAGGCGATGGGGATGCCCGGTACGCCCGCGCGGGGCGGCGCGGGCACCGACCTGTTCGAGGCGCGCACGACGGCCTGGACCGAGCGCTTCTGGGCGCGCGTCGCCGCGGACCTCGCGAACGAGCTCACGGGCGACGCCGAGGCCCGCGTGCTCGTCACCGGCGGACCGCGGGCGGTCGCGGCGTTCGAGCGCGCATGGCCGGCGGCGAGCGCCGACCGGCTGCTCGTCCGCCCCGGCGCTCCCGCCGATCCCGACGCCGATGCCGGCGTTTGGGCGGCGGCGATCGCCCCCATGCTCGCGGCCGAGGAGGAAGCGCGCGAGGTCGCGGCGCTCGCCGCGGTCGCCGAACGCGGCGTGGTCGGACCGGCGGCGACGTGGACGGCGCTGCGCGCCGGGCGCTTGGGCCAGCTGGTGCTGCCCGCCGACCGCGAGGTGGCCGCCGCGTGGGACGACTCGGTGGAGGAGGTCCGCGACCTACCGGACGGGCTTCCGGACGGCGCGACGCCCGACGCGACCGTCGCGCGCATCGACCTGCGCGACCACGTCGCCTCGCACCTCGAGCGGCAGCGCACGGCGCTCCGCTTCGTGCGCGGGCTGCGTGCGGACGAACTCGAGGCGCGCTACCGGGGCGTCGCCGGGGTACTGCGCAGGTAGCGGGGTCCCGCGATCACGCGCAGGGCGGCCGGCAGCACCCGCGCGACCAACGGGGTCGTCCCGACCACGTCGCCGTCGAAGTGCACCGGCAGCGGCGGATCGGCCTCGAGCCGCACCTCGCGCGCCCGCTCGAACTGCCGACGGCTGCCCCTCCGCGTGACCAACCGCACCACGGCGGCCGCAGCCCGCCAGAAGTCGGGCGAGCGCAACACCGCGACGTCGATCCGCCCGTCGTGCGGGTCGGCGTCCGGGCCCACCGGCACGCCGCCCAGCACCAGGCGTCCGGCGTTGAAGAGCGTGACGGTGTGCGCGCTCAGGCGGGTCGTCTCGCCGTCGAGGGTGAGCTCGACGCGATGGCCACGCAGCCGTGGCAGGCGCCGCAGCACCGCCCACACGTAGGCGAGGAAGCCGAAGCGGGCCTTGGCGGCCGCGCTGGCGTCGCGGTTGATGTCGGCGTCGAGGCCGGCCCCCAGGAAGAGCAGCGCGATCCCCTCCGGAGCCAGGACCTCGACCACGTCGAAGTCCACGGTCCGTCCGGCGGCGAGGGCGACGACTGCCTTCTCGGGGTCGATGGGCACGTCGAGCACGCGGGCGAGGCCGTTGCCGGTCCCGACCGGGAGCACCCCCAGTTCGGCGCGTCCGCCCGCGTCGAGTAGACCGCGGGCGACCTCGTTGGCGGTGCCGTCGCCGCCGAAGGCGAGCACCACGTCGAACCCCTCGTCGGCGGCGATGCGCGCCCAGGTGCGCGCGTCGTCCGCGTTGCCGGTGTGGCGGATCTCCGCGCGGGCACCGACCGCTTCGAGCGCGAGCCGAACCGACCCCTCCGCTTCCGACGCCGCACCGCCGCCGGACGCCGGGTTGAGCACCACGAGCACGCGTCGCCCTTCGAGCATCGACCTCATCGTACGCGGCGAATCGTGGCGCGAGCCCGCAGATCGCGGGCGCATGCCCTGGCGGCGCCGTGGGGGCGGCGGTAGCCTGGAGGCATGCGCTGGGGTGGCGACGCGACGAACGACCCCCGCTTCCGCGATCGCGACGACGCTGGCAAGCAGCTCGCGGAGCGCCTGCTCGCCGACGGCGCGCAGGTCGACCTGGTGGTGGCGCTGCCGCGGGGCGGCGTGCCGGTCGCCGCGCCGGTGGCGCGCGCGCTCGATGCGACGCTCGACGTGCTGGTCGTGCGCAAGCTCGGCCTGCCGGGCCACGCCGAGGTCGCGATGGGCGCGATCGGCCCGGGCGGCGTCCGCGTCCTCGTGGACGACGTGGTGCGCGGCGCTCGCGTCGCGCCCGCCGCGCTCGAGCGGGTCGAGGCCGCGGAGCGGCGCGAGCTCGAACGCCGGGAGGACGCCTACCGCGGCGGTCGACCGCCCTTGGAGCTCGCCGGCCGCCGCGTGTTGATCGTCGACGACGGGCTGGCGACCGGTGCGACCGCGCGTGCGGCGGTCGCGGTGGCGCGCGCCGCCGGCGCCGCCTGGGTGGGCCTCGCGGTGCCGATCGGTCCCCCGGACACCAGCGCCGAGCTGGGCGCCGACGTCGACGGCATCTGGGTCCTCAGCACGCCGACCTGGTTCTCGGCGGTGGGTCAGGGGTACGAACGCTTCGGGCAGGTGGGCGACGACGACGTCCGCGCGGCCCTCGCTCGCCCCTGACCGGGGCGGACCGCGATCAGCGCGAGCGCGCCAGCAACCACACGAACTCGCGGCCGGTGCGGAAGGTCGTCAACAGCGCTCTCCGTCCGTCCGCATGCGCGAACACGACCCGGGTCACCGCGGTGGCGCCGAGCTGGCTGGGCGTCGTCTCCGAGCGCTCGAACCCGACCATGAAGAGGTCGCGCTCGATGCCGTACACGAGCGCCGGTTCCAACGCGGCGGCGACGCCCGTGGCGGTGTAGACCTCGTAGTCGGTCCACGATGCGGCGTCGGGCACGCGCGCGACCACGCCCGCGGTGCCGGCGCCCTGGGCGCGCAGGCTGCCCGAGGGGAGCTGCACCGTGGCGCCCTGCAACTGGGCGACGATCGCGGTGGCGAGCGTGACGTCGGCGAGCGTCTGCGCGACCGCGAACGGCGCGAGCGCGAGGGTGGCGGCCACGATCCACGAGCGGAGACGGTTCATGCCGCAGCCTAGCAGCGCGCCGCTCAGCCGGTTCGCAACGCCCGCACCCGCTCGATCAGCGCGCGCGTCGAGGCGTCGTGCGGACCGATCGCCGCGCCGTCTTCGAGTTCCGGCCGGATCCGGTCCGCGAGCGCCTTCCCGAGCTCGACGCCCATCTGGTCGAACGAGTTGATGCCCCAGATCACGCCCTGAACGAAGATCTTGTGCTCGTACAGCGCGATCAGGGTGCCGAGGACCTCCGGGGTCGACTGCGGGTAGAGGAAGAAGCTGCTGGGCCGGTTGCCCTCGAAGGTCTTGGCCGCCGCGAGCAGGTCGAGCTTCGGGCCGCTCACCCCCTGCGCCTCGAGGGCGGCGCGGGCCTCGGCCTCGGGGCGTCCGACCATGAGCGCCTCGGCCTGCGCCAGCGCGTTGGCGACCAGCAGCTCGTGTTGATCGGCCACCGGCCGGTGGCTGCGGGCGGCCACGAGGAAGTCCGCCGGCACCAGCCGCGTCCCTTGGTGCAGCAGCTGGTAGAAGGCGTGCTGCCCGTTCGTGCCCGGTTGCCCCCACACGATCGGTCCGGTGGTCGTGGCCACCGGGCGACCGTCGGCGGTGACCGACTTGCCGTTGCTCTCCATGTCGGCCTGCTGCAGGTACGCCGGCAGATGGACCAGGTCGTGGTCGTAGGGGAGGACCGCATGGGTCTCGGCGCCGAAGAAGTTGGCGTACCAGACCCCGAGCAGCGCCATCAGCACCGGCGCGTTGGCCTCGAGCGGCGTCTCGCGCAGGTGCCGGTCGACCCGTTCGGCGCCGCCGAGGAAGGCCTCGAACCGCTCGGGGCCGATCGACAGCATCAGCGGCAACCCGATCGCGCTCCACACCGAGTAGCGGCCGCCCACCCAGTCCCAGAAGCCGAACACCTGTTCGGGCGGGACGCCGAAGTCCGCGGCCGCATCGGTGTTCGTGCTCAGCGCGACGAAGTGCCGCGCGACCGCGTCCTCGCCGCCCGCGGCGACCAGCCAGGCGCGCGCCGCCCGGGCGTTGGCCATGGTCTCCTGGGTGGTGAAGGTCTTGGACGCGACGATCACGAGGGTCGTGGCCGGGTCCGACCCGGCGAGCGCCTCGCTCAGGTCCGACGGGTCGACGTTGGAGACGAAGCGCACCCGGAGCCGCTCGTGGGCGTAGGCCGACAGGGCTTGGGTCGCCATCTTGGGGCCGAGGTCGCTGCCGCCGATGCCGATGTGGACCACGTCGTGGATCGGCCGGCCGTCGAAGCCGACGTGGGCGCCGGAGCGGACCCGTTCGGCGAAGGCCGCGAGCCGGGCGCGCACGGCCCGGACGTCGGGCATGACGTCGGCGCCGTCGACCTCGAAGCGCGCGTCCGGCCCGGCGCGCAGGGCGACGTGCAGCACGGCCCGGTCTTCGGTGGTGTTGAGGTGCGCGCCGGCGAACATGCGCTCGATCGCCGGGGCGACGCCCGCGGCCTCGGCCAGCTGCAGCAGCGCCGTCAGCGCCGGTGCATCGACGCGGTGCTTGGACAGGTCGAGCTCCACGTCGCCGATCTGCAGCCGCAGGCGCTCGGTGCGGCCGGGGTCGGTGGTGAACAGGTCGCGCAGGTGGACGTCGCGCAGGCGATCGGCGTGGGCGCGCACGGCGCGCCACTCGGGTGTGCGGGTGGCATCCATCGGTCGGTCCTTCCCAGACCCGCCACGGCCGGCGGCGTCCGATGCCCCACGCTAGCCCGGTTTCGCGCTCCTCGTCGCCTCGTCGGTGCTTCGAATACCCCATTGGGGTATCCTCGACGCGGAGGTAGCCCATGGATCCGCTCCGCACGATCGTGCCCGCTCCGCTCACCGAGGTCCGCAGTTCCGCCGAGGCCGCGCTCAAGGCGCAGGGCTTCGGCATCCTGACCGAGGTCGACCTGCAAGCCACGTTCCAAGCCAAGCTCGGCGTCGCCCACGAGGGCCACCGCATCCTCGGCGTCTGCAACCCGGGCTTCGCCAAGCGCGCGCTGGACGTCGATCGTGACGTCGCGCTGCTGCTGCCGTGCACGGTGACGCTGCGCGAGGTGCCGGGCGGCACCGAGGTGCGCGTGCTCGACCCCGAGGAGGCGTTCCAGGTCGCCGCGCCCGAGACGCGCGCCCAGCTCGAACCGCTCGCCGGCGAGGTCAAGGGGCTGCTCGCGGCCGCCGTGGCGGCGCTGCGCGACGCCTGACCCCCGCGTTCGGCTAGGCTCGGGGCGAGCGCCATGACCCTCGCCCTTCCCCTCCCACGCGCCCGCCTGCGCCCGCCACCGGAGCGACCGGCGGCGATCGCGCGCCCGCGCCTCCACGAGCGGCTCGACGCCGCCGTCGGGTTCCCCGTGGCGCTGGTCGCGGCCCCCGCCGGGTACGGCAAGAGCACCGCGGTCGCGCAGTGGGCCAGGGCGCGCCACCGGCCACCGGTCTGGTGGTCGCTCGAACCCAGCGACGCCCCGCCCGAACGCTTCGCGCCGCTGCTCGCGGCCGCGGCGGCGAGCGGATGGGGTCTGGACGTGGCCGCGCCGGACGGGGCCGCCCCCGCGGACCACGTCGCGGCGCTGCTCGGCGCCCTCGAGCGCGCGCCGGAGAGCGGTCGGGTGCTCGTCCTGGACGACGTCCACGAGCTCGGCTCGGCGCCCGAGGCCTTCGAACTGCTGCGCGGCCTGCTCGACCACCTGCCCGATGGGGTGGCGGTCGTGCTTCTCTCGCGCGTCGACCCCGACCTGCCGCTGGCGCGTTGGCACCTCGAAGGCCGCCTCGACCGCGTCGGGGCCGACGACCTTCGCTTCGGGGAAGGGGAGGCGGCCGACCTGCTCGCGGCGCTCGGGGTCGCCCTCCGCCCAGCGCTCGTGCGGACGCTGGTCCACCGCACCGAGGGCTGGGGCGCCGGCCTCCACCTCGCCGCGCTCGGCCTGCGCGGCCGCGCGCCCGACGCGGTCGCCGACTTCGTCGAACGCTTCACCGGCACCGACCCCTACGTCCTCGCCTACCTGGCCGAGGAGGTCCTCCAGCGGCTGCCCGCGCACCTGCAGGACTTCCTGCTGCGGGTGAGCGTCGCCGACGTGCTCGACGTGGCGACCGCCGTCGAGCTCGGCGGCCGCCCGGACGCGGCCGAACTGCTCGCCGAGGCGGAGCGTGCGCACCTGTTCTTGTACCCGGTCGATCCGGTCCACCGCACCGTGCGCTTCCACGCCAGCTTCCGCGAGCTGTTGCGGCGCCGGCTCGCGGACGCCGACCCGCGGCTGGCGGCCGACTTGCGGGCCCGGGTGGCCGGCCATCCGGCGGCCGATGCGGAGCCGCTCACCGACCGCGAACGCGAGGTGCTCCGCTGGTTGGCCACCGGCGCGACCAACGACGCCATCGCGGTGCGGCTGCAGCTGAGCCCCAACACCGTCAAGACCCACCTCAAGCGGCTGTTCGAGAAGCTGGACGTGGGCACCCGGACCGCCGCCGTGGCGCGCGCCCGCGAGCTCGACCTCATCTGACGCCGCTTCCGCCCGAGGGACGATGCTCGGGTCACCCGTCCGGGTGGCGACGAGTCACCCGCTGCGGCCCTACCCTCGAGAGGACTCCGGAGGACGGCGCCGCCGCGCCCCGGGTCGAGAGAGGACGAACACCATGACCGAACCCCGCACCGAAGGCCCCACCCCGGGCGCCGCGCCCGAGGCCGAACGCACCGCCCGTGAAGAGTTCCGGGTCTCCGGCGAGGCCGTCGTCGCCAAGGTCAAGGAGCTGGTGCGCGAGGGCAACGTCCGCCGCATCATCATCAAGAACGACGACGGTCGCGTGCTGCTCGAGATCCCCTTGACGATCGGCGTGATCGGTACCGTGCTGCTGCCCGTGTGGGCCGCGCTCGGCGCCATGGCCGCGCTCGTAGCCAACCTGACGCTCGCCGTCGAACGGGTCGAACCGCGCGAACCCGCTGCCCCGGGCGCCACCCCACCGGTCGCCGCCCAGCCAACCCCGACGTCCGAAGAGGAGGACCGCTCGTGACCGACACCGTGCCCCCCACCGATCCCCGCCCCACGCACGAGGGCGTCGGCAGCGCCCTGCGCCGCGGCTGGCGCGCGCTCAACGAACGAACGCTGGTCGCGCGCAAAGGTGGTCGCGATCGCATGCGGCTCCCGCTCTCCATCGCCGCGATCCTGGCGCTCGTCCTGCTCGGTTGGAGCTGGCCGATCGTGCTCGCCGCCGTCGGCATCGCGCTGATCGCCCGCGTCGAGTTCGTGGTCGTCCGGGAGGACGTCGCGGCCTGACCGGACCGGCCGAACCGTGAGCGCCCGCCGCACCGGTTCCGGTGCGGCGGGCGCTCACGGTTCGGCGTCAGCCGCGCCCGAGCCCTCAGGCGATCCCGAGCGACGTGCAGATCGCACCGGTCAGGCCGAGGATGAAGGCCAGCGTGCCGATCGAGGTGAGCAGCACGCCCAGGATCAAGGTCTCGACGCGGGTCGGGGAGGCGACCTCCGGGGCCTCGGCCCCGTGGCCGCGGTAGAAGGCGACGATCATCACGGTGCCCGCCACCAGCATCGCCGCACCCAGCACCATCGGGATCCAACACATACACGCCTCCTCTCGGTCGCCCCGCAGCGGAGCGATCGGAGGGCTCGGCCCATCGGCGTCGCCGCGGCGGCCCGGCGGCCGGCCGTCGGCGGCGTCGGACGGTAGCGGGCCCGTCCGACGCATTCACCATTGGCCTCCTCGGCGCCACGCGCAAGGGCCGAACGTCCGGGCCGGGCGCGCGCGGAGGGCCGTCCCTCGGACGGTCCGAGCGCCGGCGGCGTGCCGCAGCACCGGGCCCACGGCGATGCCCCGCGCCGTTCGGCTACGAGGCCTTCAATCGGCCCCGAGCGACGCGCCGATCACGCCCGTCACGCCGAGGATGAAGACCAACGTGCCGATCGAGGTCAGCAGCGCGCCGACGAGCAGCGACTCGACGCGCGTCGGGGAGGCGACTTCGGGGGCCTTCGCTCCCCGGCCTCGGTAGAAGCGGACGATCATCGCGACGCCACCCACGACCATGGCGGCGCCCAGCACCATCGTGAACCAACGCATCGGCACCTCCTCTGCTCGCCCGGTCCGAGGGGCGAGGGGACAGACGACCGTCCATCCCGCCCCTACGGCGGGCGCGCGGCGGTCGTTCGGCGGCTTCGCGCGCGGACGGCTTCCTTCGCACGCTAACACCGTCGACCGATCGCGCACGGAGCGTTCGCACGACGTTCACGAAGGCGCGCCTACGCTGACCTCAGCTCCGAACGAGGGAGCACGAAGGGAAGCCACCATGAACACCAAGCCGATCCTCGTCCTCACCGCCGCCACCCTCCTCGCGGGCTTCGCGCTCGCCCAACAGCATCAGTTCCGCGACGTCGCCCCGCGCGGCGCCCCTCAGGCTCGGATGCAGGCCGAAGCGCCCCAGTACGCGCACCGCGCGCAGACCCAGATCGGCGGCGCCGCCCTGCAGGGCCAGGTCGAAGGGGTCGTCGTCGAAGCCCTCGGGCTGACGACCGACGAGCTGCACGCGCTCAAGGCCGAGGGTGCCTCGATCGCGCAGATCGCCGCCGACCGCGGCGTCGAACTCGCCGATCTCGAGGCCGCCTTCCTCGCCGCCCGGCAGGAAGCGATCGACGCGCTCCTCGCCGAAGGCACGATCACCGAGGTCCAGGCCGAGACCATGGCCGCGCGCGGCGCCGACGCCTTCGCGGCCCTCTCGACGCGCGAAGGACTCCAGGACGGCCGGAACGCCGGCGGCGAGCCGCAGTACCAGTTCCGCACCGACGCCCCGCGCGGCCCGCAGGACCCCCCGATGGCGGGACGCCATGCCCCGCGCGGCCCCGGTGGCCGCTGGTGACCTGACCGCGGGCGCATCGCACCCGCAGCGCGCCCGCACCACGCAGGACCCGGCCCTTCGGTCACCCGACCGAAGGGCCGGTCGTCGCCCTGCGTAGCATGGCCTGGAGAGCGAGGAGATCATGGCCGGAGCACGCATCCTGATCGTCGAGGACGAGCCGCGGATCGCCGAGGTGCTCGAGCGCTACCTCAAGGCCGAGGGCTTCGCCGTCGAACGCGCCGCGGACGGACGCCGCGCCCTGGAGCTCTGGCGCGCCGCCAACCCCGACCTGATCCTGCTCGACCTGATGCTCCCCGACGTCGACGGCTTCGAGGTGGCGCGCGCCGTGCGCCGCACTTCGGACGTGCCGATCCTGATGGTCACCGCGCGCGCCGAGGAGTCCGATCGCCTGGTCGGGCTCGGCCTGGGCGCCGACGACTACATCGTCAAGCCCTTCAGCCCGCGCGAGGTCGTGGCGCGCGTGCGCGCGGTCCTGCGCCGCGCCGCCGGTCAGGTGCGCCCTCCGGTGCACCACGCGGTCGGCGCGCTGACCATCGATCTCGACGCCTTCCAGGCGCGCTGCGGCGAGGCGCCGCTCGAGCTGAGCCCGGCGCAGCTGCGGCTGCTCGCCACCCTCGCCGCCCAACCGGGGCGCGCCTTCCGTCGCACCGAACTCCTCGAGGGGGGGAGCGACGGCTTCGCCGACGAGCGCACCGTCGACGCCCACGTCAAGAACCTGCGGCGGCGGCTCGGCGCCTGCGCCGACCAACTCGAGACCGTCCGCGGCGTCGGATACCGGCTCCGGCCGTGAGCCACGCTGCCGGGTCTCGGTCAGCGAGCGTGCAGGACGTCGCTCCAAGGGCGCACGTCGACGTCCGCGCCCGCGAGGTACGCGACGAAGGCCGCGAAGTCCTCGGCGGCAAAGTCCGTCGGGCCCTGCGGTGGCCCGTCGACGAGCTGGTGGAACACGAGCACCAACCAGCTCCGTTCGCGCGCGGCGCGGTCCACGGCGGCGCGCAGCTCGGCAAGGCCGTCGCGGTCGGCCACGCTCAGCGCGCGGATCCGGTACGGGTCCGCCGGTGGCCAGGTCTCGAGGCCCAAGCCGCGCACGATCGTCCGGCCGCTGGCGAACCGCACGCGGACGTGCTCCAGGACACGCTCGTCGAGCGCGCCGTAGGGGTACGCGAGGTGCGCCGCGCCGGCGGCGAAGCCGTGGGCGATCAACCAGCCTCGGGCGGCATCGAGTTCGGCGGCAAGCGCGGCGTCGTCGAGGCCGACGAATCCGGTGGTGCCCTCGAGGGCGGTCGCTTGGTGGGCGACGACGTCCCAGCCGGAGAAGCGCGCGGCCGCCTCGAGCTCGCGCAGCGTCATGAACCCGGGCGCACCCACCAGGTCGGCGACCACGGCCACCGAAGCGCGCATCCCGGAGCGGTCCAGCACCGGTCGGGCGTACCGCGCGACGCCGTCGCGCGCATCGTCGAACACGAGGGTGACGACGCCACGCGGTGGACGCGCGATCGTCTCGAGCCCGTTCAGCCAGACCGTGACCGGCCCCGCGCCCGCGTCGACCACGCCCACCTGCCATCCGGTGACGCGTCCGAGGTCGACGGTGCCCTGGCCGGATCGCGCGAGCGGGGTGCCCAGCGGCACCGTCAGGGAGACCCAAGCGCCGGAGCGAGCGATGGTGTCGTCGGCGGCGCCCGGACCCCGCGCGACCCGATAGGTCTCGTACGACGCGAAGCCGTCCGAGCTCAGGTACAGCACGACCTCGTCCAGGAGATCGACGCGATCGACCTTGAGCACCACCCGAACGTGCGCCTCGCGCAGGTCGCGCGGCGCGAGGCCCACCGCCCGGACGTTCGTCTGGACCGCCGCACCGTCGGTCGTCACGCGCAGCGAGGCGTCGCCCCGGACGAAGTCGTCGCCGTCGCGGACGCTGGCGCCAGCGGCGCTCTGATGCTCGAAGGTGCTCGCGCCATCGAAGAGGTCGATCACCTCGACGGTGGGCGCGTACGGGACGGATGCGGGTGGTGGGACCTGTGCGGCGACCGCGCCGAGCGCGGCGATCGTGAGGGTCGCGAGCCAACCGTCGAAGCGCCGACGCGATCGGGTCATGGCCTCGAGCATAGCCGGGGTACGGGCTCGTGAGCCTCCGCGCCCGGCTCGTGCTCGCGGTGGCGCTCACCGCCGTGTTCTCGGTCGGCCTGACGGGGCTGCTGAGCTTCCAAGCGGCGCGCGATCGGGTCCCACGTGCCTTCGGGATGACCCAGATGCGCGGCCCGGGCCCGGCGGCCGACCGCCCGGCGACGTCCGCCGACGCCGCCTCCGAGCGGCTGCTCGGCGAGCTCCAAGACGCGACGTGGCGCGCGGGCGTCCTCGCGCTGGTGGTCGCGGCCGCGGTGGGTACGGCGGTGGCGCTGCATGCGAGCCGTCCGATCGCGCGGCTCGCCGACGCGACGCGCCGCTACGCCGGCGGCGAACGGGCCGCCCGCGCCACGCCCGACGGCCCGCGCGAGATCGCGGACCTGGGCCTGGCCTTCAACGACCTCGCCGACCGACTGCAGGCCGAAGACGTGCAGCGCAGACGCTTCACCGCCGACGTCGCCCACGAGCTGCGCACCCCGCTCACCGTCTTGCGCAGCGAGCTCGAGGCGATCGAGGACGGCCTGATGGCGCCCGACCCCGAGCGGGTGGCGCAGCTCCTGCAGCAGGTCGAGCTGCTCGGCAGGCTCGTCCAGGACCTCGGGACGCTCGCCTCCGCCGAGTCCGGAGCGCTCGAACTGCGCCGCGAGCGCTTCGACCTCGGGGCGCTCGCGGCGCAGGCGGCGTCCGCGTTCGAGAGGCGCGCGGCGGAGCGAGGGGTCGCGATCGCGATCGATACCGCACCCGCACCGCTCGACGCCGACCCCGGGCGGGTCCTGCAGGTCGCCAACGCGCTGCTCGACAACGCCTTGCGCCACGCCCCCGAGGGGGGGCACGTATGGGTGCGGGTCGGCGAGGACCGCGGCGCCCCGGTGCTGGAGGTCGCGGACGACGGTTCCGGCGTGCCAGCCGGCGAACGCGAGCTCGTGTTCCGACGCTTCTACCGCGCGGATCCGGCGCGCTCCCGCGCCTCGGGTGGTTCCGGGCTCGGGCTCGCGATCGTCGCGGCGCTCGTCGAGCGCCACGGCGGGACGGTCGCCGTCGACGAGCGCCCGGGCGGTGGCGCGCGTTTCCTCGTGCGCTGGCCGGCGCCGGCGGCCTGAACGGGTGGGGACGTTCCCCCATGGGGACGCTCACGTTGCGCGCCTAGGCTAGGGGTACGGAGCACCGGGTCCCCGCCCGTGAGGGGCGCGTTCTCGGGCTCACGCATGGAGGCACGCATGAGGCTGCAGGACAAGGTCGTCGTGATCACGGGCGCGGGCGCCGGCATGGGCCGCGCGATGGCGCATCGCTTCGCCAAGGAAGGCGCCAAGCTCGTCGTCGGCGAGATCGATCAGGCGCGCCTCGACGAGGTCGTCGCCGAAGTGCAGGCGGCCGGCGGGACGATCACCGGCCACGTGGGCAACGTGGCCGAGCGGGACGACGCCGAGAAGCTGGTCCAAGCTGCGATCGACGCGTACGGCAAGCTCGACGTGCTCGTGAACAACGCAGGCGTGATGGACAACTTCGAGGGCGTCGCGAACTTCAGCGACGTGCAGTACCAGCGCGTCTTCGGCGTCAACGTCTACGGTCCGATGGTGCTCTCGGGCGCCGCGGTGCGTCTCATGAAGGAGCACGGAGGCGGCTCGATCATCAACGTCGCCAGCGCCGCGGGCGGCGGCGGAGCCTCGGCCGGCGCCATCTACACCGCGTCCAAGCACGCGCTCGTGGGCCTCACCCGCAACACCGCCTTCACCTACGCTCCGAACGGCATCCGGTGCAACGCGATCGTCGCCGGCGCCGTGAACACCTCGATCGGGACCAGCATGGACCCGTCGAAGATGGACCAGGAGGCGTTCGCGCGTTACTCGACCTACCACGCGCTCGCGCCGGGTCAGCTCCAGCCCGAGGACATCGCCAATCTCGCGCTCTTCCTCGCGAGCGACGAGTCGAAGATGATCAACGGCGCGCTCATCGCCGCGGACGCGGGGTGGAGCGCCGCGTAAGCCGCGCCCATCGTCCGACCGTCGTGCCCGCCGCTCGGTTCGAGCGGCGGGCACGTTCGTCGCCTGTGGTCGACGCCCGACGTGCGGGCCCCGAGCGCGGGCCGGCCGCGTATGCTCGGCGCGGACGCCCCCGATGCCGATCCTCACCGACGCCCCCGACGACGCTCGACCGCTGGTCCCTGCAGGCGCTGCGTGGCGCTCCGCCGCGTCCGGTCTCCCGGACGAGCTGGCGGCCGCATGGGCGCTGCTGGGCTCGGCGCGGCCCGCGTGGTGGGCGCCGGACGGGGCCGACCGCATCGTCGTGGTCGTCGACGAAGCGCCCCGATCGCAGTTCGATGCGCTCAACGAGCACCTCGCGGCCGGACGCGACGTGCCGGCCGGCCTCGCCGGCGTGGCGTGCACGGGGTCGCGGTTCCACGGCCAGCGCGGTCGACCGTGGGCCGCCCTGCGCGGCAACCTGCACGTCAGCGTGCACCTGCCGCTCGACGTCGACGCCGCGGCGGCGCAGGCCGGGCTCGCGGCCCTGCCCGCGGTCGCGATCGCACGCGCGATCGAGCGCGCCACCGACGGGCGCGTCGTGCCGCGGCTCAAGTGGGTGAACGACGTGCTCGTCGACGACCGCAAGATCGCGGGCGTGCTCGTCGCCACCCAGCTCCAGGCCGGCCGCGCACGCCACGCGGTGGTGGGGGTGGGCGCGAACGCCGCCTGGGCGCCCGAGATCGCCCCCTCCCCCCGAGCCGCCCCGCCGACCTCGCTCGCCGACGTCGATCCGCACGGGTTCGGTGCCCGCGAGCCGCACGCGTGGACCGCCCTGCTGCCACCGCTGCTCGACGAGCTCGAGCGCGGGCGGGCCCTGCTCCAGGCGGGCGACGGCGCGGCCCTCGTCGACGCGTACCGGGAGCGCGCCGCGTTCCTCGGTCGGGTGGTCTCCATCTGGCCGGTCGACGAGGGCGCCACCGGACCGCTCGTGCGCGGGCGCGTGGCGGCCCTGCTGCCGGACTTGTCGCTGCGCTTCGAAGGGCGGTCCGAGCCGGTCCGCGCCGGGCGGATGACGATCGACCCCGCCGACGGACCCCGCGCGCCTGCCTGAGGACGCGCGACCCTGCCTTCCGGCACGCCCCGTGCCGTACGCTCGTCGGGAACGACCTCCGGAGCGCGGCCCGCCGCGCCCACGTCGTCCTTTGCTTCGCCCGGGAGGCGCCCCGTGGACCAGCCCGCCCTCTGGCTCGTCGCCTTGAACGCCTTCGTGGCGGTGGTCGTCCTCCTGGCCGTGCTCGCCGGCGCGATCCGCCTGCTGTCGGTGGTGTTCCCGGAGCGGGCCGCTCCGGCCCCCGCCCCCGCCGCGGTCGACGCCTCGGCCCCCACCCTCGACGCCCCGACCCTCGCCGCCATCCAGGTCGCCGTGCAGCGCGCGCTGCCCGGCGGTCGCGTGGTGCGCGTCGAACGAACGACTGGAGGAGCCAAGTGATCCACGTCAAGGACGGCAAGCGCGTGCGCGTGATGCTCACGGCGTTCCGCGACGGGCTGCAGAGCGTCTTCGGGGGCAAGGTGCGCACGGGCGACGTACTGCCCGCGCTCGAGGCCGCCGTGGCAGCGGGCGCGCGCCACCTCGAGTTCGGCGGCGGCGCGCGGTACCAAGCGCCGTTCTTCTACGTCGGCGAGGACCCGTTCGAAGCGATGGACCGCATGCGCGCCGCGGCCGGCCCCGGCGTCGACCTGCAGATCCTCACGCGCTCGGTCTCGGGGGTCACGCTCGCCAGCCAGCGTCTGGACGCGCTCGAGCTGCAGGCGAAGCTCATGGCCAAGCACGGCACCACCGTCGACCGCAACTTCGACTTCATGAACGACGTGGACAACCTGGTCGCCACCGCGCGACCGATCGTCGACGCCGGCATGCACCACCAGCTCTGCGTCGCCACCATGGGCCTGCCGTACCGCTCCGAAGCGGTCCACACGCCCGCGTACTACGTCGACGTCGTCCGTCGGGTGCTCGAGTCGGGCGTGCGCGTCGATTCGGTGTGCATGAAGGACGCCTCGGGCACCACCGACCCGACCACCGTCTTCGAGACCGCCAAGGGCCTCAAGCGCATCCTGCCGCCCGACGTGCCGCTGTGGCACCACACCCACGACACCGCCTCGATGGCCGTGGCCTGCTACCTCGCCGCGCTCGAGGGGGGCGCGGACGGCATCGACCTCTCCGTACGGCCGCTCGCCTCGGGTACCTCGCAGCCCGACGTGCGCTCGATGGCGCACGCGCTCAAGGGGACCGGGCTCGAGCTCGACCTCGACGTGGGGCGCATGGGCGAGGTGGAGGCGCTTTTGACCGAGGGTTTGGCGGCGTACGAGTTCAACCCGATCACGCTCGCGGCCGACGCGCGCGTGGTCGACTTCCCGATGCCCGGCGGCGCCATCGGCCCGAACGTGCAGATGATGAAGCAGGCCGGCATCCTCGACCGCTACTCGGAGGTGCTCGCCGAGTTCCCCGTCGTCGTCGAGGCGGGCGGCGGCTGGACCAGCGTGACCCCTGGGAGCCAGCAGTACTGGCTCCAGGCCTTCAACAACGTGCTGCACGGTCGCTGGAAGAAGATCGACGCCGGCTACGGCCGTTCGGTGCTCGGCTACTTCGGTCGGCCGCCCGAACCGCCCGATCCCGACGTGGTCCGTACGGCCGCGGAGCAGCTGAAGCTCGAACCGTTCGACGGCGATCCGCTCGAGAAGGCGGCCGACAGCCTGGGGCCGGCGCGCGCGGCGCTGCGCGCACACGGCCTCACCGAGACCGACGAGCACGTGTTCCTGGTCGCGTCGGCGCTGGTGCCCGGCAAGGACGTCGAGCTGAACGAGGGCCTGCGCCTGCTCACCGGGCGCGCGCGGGTGAACCTGCCGCTCAAGAAGGAGCCGGAGGAAGCGCCGCCCGCCGCCGCGCCGTCCGCCGTGGCGCCCGCGTCGGCGCCGGCCCCGGCGTGGTCGGCGCCGGTCGTGACCACGGTCACGGTGGAGGAGGGCGGCGTCGCCCGCTCGTTCCGGGTCACCGTCGCCGGCCCGGAGGACGCCGGTGGTGCGGGCGCCGCGCGCAGCGCCGCCCCCCGCGCCGTCGCGCCCGCCGGCACGCCGCCCGCGCCGGGGTTCCCCTACACGCCGGAGCCGAGGCAGGCCGCCACGGAGGTCCACTCGCCCTTCGGTGGCACCGTCGAGGTCGTCGCGATCCGGGTGAAGGAGGGTGAGGCGGTCGTCGCCGGCCAGGTGGTCGCGGCGGTCGAGGCGATGAAGGCGCAGCACGACGTGCGTACGCCCGTGGCCGGCACGGTCGTGCGGGTGCACGCGCGCCCGGGCGACGAGGTCCGGGCGGGCGACGCCATCGTGAGCGTCGGGCCGTCCGGGGCCTGACGTGGACGCCTGGATCGCGCTGGCGCAGGGGAGCGGCTTCGCCGCGCTCACGTGGCAGAACGCGGTGATGTTCGCGATCGCCGGCGTGCTCATCTACCTCGCGGTCACCCGCAACTACGAGCCGCTCCTGTTGGTGCCGATCGGCTTCGGGGCGGCGCTGGCGAACCTGCCGGGGGCGAACCTCGCCGCCTCGAGCACCTTCGTCCCCGGTGCGGACGGCCACGTACCGCTGCTGCAGCTCCTCTACGACGCCGGCATCGGCACCGAGCTGCTCCCGCCACTGATCTTCTTGGGGGTCGGGGCGCTCACCGACTTCCGGCCGCTGCTGGCGCGCCCGCTGATGCTGGTCTTGGGCGCCGCGGCGCAGGTGGGCATCTTCGTCGCGGCGCTCGGCGCCCATTACGTGTTCGGCTTCGAGGTGCGTGAGGCGGCCTCCATCGGCATCATCGGCGGGGCCGACGGCCCCACCTCGATCTTCCTGACCGCGATCCTCGCGCCCGAGCTCCTGGGCGCCGTCGCGGTCGCGGCGTACAGCTACATGGCGCTCGTGCCGGTCATCCAGCCGCCCATCCTGCGCCTCCTGACCTCGCCCGCCGAGCGCGAGATCCCGGTGGCCGACGAGGCCGTCGTCTCGCGCACGGCCGTGATCCTGTTCCCGATCGCGATCGCGGTGCTCGTGTCGCTCGCGATCCCACCGGCGGCGCCGCTCGTGGGCTTGCTGATGTTCGGCAACCTGCTGCGCGAATCGGGCGTCACCGATCGGCTCGCGAAGACCGCGTCCGGTCCGCTCATCAACACCGTCACGATCCTGCTGGGGTTGACGATCGGCGCGACCATGGACGGCGCGAGCTTCCTGCGGCCGCAGACGCTCTTCATCCTGCTCCTCGGGGCGGTGGCCTTCGCCTTCAGCACCGCCGGCGGCATCGTGTTCGCCAAGCTCCTGAACCTGGTGTTGCCGCGCGCGCGCCGCATCAACCCGTGCATCGGCGCGGCCGGCGTCTCGGCGGTGCCGATGTCGGCGCGCGTCGTCCAGACCTTCGTCGCCGAGCACACGCAAGGGCGCGTCAACCCGCTCATGGCGGCGATGGGGCCCAACGTGGCGGGCGTGATCGGGTCCGCGGTCGCGGCCGGCGTGTTCCTGGCCTTGCTGCGGTAGGCCTCCGGAGGTCAGTCGTCGGCCGCGACGACGCGGCCGCGACCGGCGTGCTTGGCCGCGTACAGGGCGCGGTCGACGCGCTTGACCGCCTCTTCGGCCGGCTCGCCGTCGCGCAGCACGATCGCGCCGATGCTGACGCGAACGCCGTCCGGGACGTCGGCGCCGCGGGGCGTGCGCGCCGCCGCGAGCAGCCGGCCGGCGACCTCCGTCGCGTGGTCGAGGTCGGCGTCGGGCAGCAGGACCGCGAACTCGTCCCCGGCGAACCGGGCCGGTACGTCGTACCCGCGCACCGACGCGCGCATCGCGTGCGCCACGGCGATCAGGTGGGCGTCCCCCGTCGGGTGGCCCCAGCGATCGTTGGTCTGCTTGAAGTCGTCGATGTCGAGCATCAACAGAGCGGCGGCGTGGCCCCGCGCGACGCGTTGCACCGCGGCTTCGAGGTGATCGAGGAAGGCGCGGCGGTTGGCCAGCCCGGTGAGCGCGTCGGTGGCGGCGAGCGTCTTGAGCGCCGCTTCGCGCGCCTCGAGCCGGCGGCGCGCCACGACCAGCTCCCGCTGCGTGTCGGCCAGCTCTTCGTTCAGGCGCAGGACCGCGTCGAGCGCGTCCTGGGTCTCCTCGGTGGCGTGCTCGGCGAGCACGACGAGGCCATCGCCGCGGCGCGCGGCAGCGCCGCGGAGGCTGAGCGCCCGCTCGTTCGCGTCCACGACCGTGAGCAACCCCCGGTACGCCACCCCGCGTTCGTCCACCGGCTGCGCGAGCAGCTCCTCGAGCGTCGGGGACACGAACACGCCGGCAGCGCGCTCCGGGTCGGTCGCGCCGTCGAGCTGGGGGGCCAACGCGGCGAAGCCGAGGTTCGATCCTGTCAAGCGACCTTGGGCGTCGAACGCGGCCCACACGATCGTGCGGAAGCCGCGGAGCAGCGCCAAGGCATCCTGCGGGGCGCCCGAGGCCGCCGCGAGCTCGTCGGCGCGCTCATCCGAGGGCATCGATGGCGCTCCGGACGTCCACGTGGGCCGCGTCCGCGTCGACGTCGGCCGCCGTCAACGCTCCGTGCACGAACGGGAACCCGCCGACGACCACGACGGGGGACGGGTGGCCCTCCGAGGCGCGCGCGGCGGCGGCGACGGCGCGCGCCGCGTCGGCCTGCTCCACGTCCGACAGCGACAGCCCGACCACGTCGGGCGCCTCGGCGCGCACGAAGGCGATCAGGTCGTCGGTCGGGACGTTCGCGCCGAGCGACCGCACGTCCCAGCCCTCGATCGCGAAGGCGTCGCTCAGGATCCGGACGCCCAGCGCGTGGTGGTTGCCCGCGACGCACGCGAACACCGCCTTGCGACCGTTGGGGGCGGCGACCTCGGCGTCCAGGAACGCGTGGCCGAGCAGCATGGTCGCGTTCGCCGTGGCGAGGTGCTCCTGAGCGACGGTGATGCGCCGCTCGGCCCAGCGCGCGCCGACCTCGACGAGCGCGGGGCCGAGCACGTCGGTCGCCACGTCGGCGTACCTGGCCCCGCCGACGAGCGCGGTGCGCAGGGCCGACCAGGCGTCCGAGGTGTCGCCCGAGACGAGCGCGTCGGCGAGCCTCGGCGCCTCGAGCAGCTCCGCCGACCCCACCGCAGCGCGCGCTCGCGCGTCGGGATCGAGGTCGGTGCCGCGAGCGGGTTCGTTCATGGCTCAGGGTACCCCCCGGTGCGCGGCAGGTCGCGTGCGCCTGAACCGAAGGCGCGTCATCCCGAGCCGACGAGCGCCGCCACCCCGGCCAGCATGAGCACCGCCGCGAGCGCCTTGCGCCCGAGGCGGTCGCGTTCGCCCAGGAGCAGCACCCCGACCGACATCAGCACCAGCAAGCGGACCTGGGCGAGCAGGATCACGCCCCCGGCGCTGCCGCCGGCGGCGAAGGCGAGGATCAAGAGCCACTGGGTGAGGGCGAAGGTCGCCGCGATCGTCCACGCCGTCGGACGCCACAGCGCCGGTGCGAGGAGCTCGCGCACGCGCGGCCGCGCCACGACGAGCATCCCGATCCCGGTGAGGACGAGGTTGAGGGCGGTGTAACCGAGCGGGTCGAAGGGGGCGCTGATCGCCTTGTCGACCACGTTGCCGGCGCCGAAGGCGACCGCCGCACCGAGCGCGAGCCCCTGGGCGCCCGAGAAGCGCAGGCGCCGCGGGCGCTCCGCGACCGTCGCGAGCGAGGCGAGCACGAAGACCACGCCCAGGAGCGCGGCGGGCGGGAACGACTCGCCCAGGAGCGCGGCGCCGCCCACCACCGTCCAGAGCGCGGACGAGCGCAGGAACAGGTCGATCTCCGAGAGCTGCGAGCGCGCCAACGCCGCGAAGTACAGCAGGTTGCCGACGACGTAGACGCCCGTCATCAGCGCCAGGTGCGGCACCCGCGCGCCGGCCGGCGCCAGGTCGACGCCTGCGAGGGGCAGGAGGGCGAGGCACAGGACCCCGCCCATCAGGTGGACCATGCCGCCCAACACCGCCGGGCGCACCCGGGCGACGAGGCGCTTGGAGGCGGCGACGTTGAGGGCGCTGGCGCCTCCGGCCGCGAGCGCGAGCAGCCACCAGGTCAAGCGCGCCCGTCCGCGTTCGCCCTCATTCGTACCGGAGCGCCTCGATCGGGCTGAGCGCCGCCGCCCGGCGGGCCGGCCAGACCCCGAAGATCACGCCGGTCGCGACCGACACGCCGAGCGCCATCGCGATCACCCACGGGTTGAGCACGAACACGTCCAGGAACGGCACCGCCGCCACGACCCCCCAGAGCACGAGGATGGAGAGCACCACGCCCACGGTCCCACCGATGACGGTGAGCACCACCGCCTCGATCAGGAACTGCTGCAAGATCGTGCGCGGCTTCGCGCCGAGGGCCTTGCGCAGCCCGATCTCGCGGGTCCGCTCGGTGACGCTGACCAGCATGATGTTCAGGATCCCGATGCCGCCCACCAGCAGGCTGATGCCGCCGATGCCGCCGAGCAGCGCCTGCAGGATCACGGTGATCGTGTTGAAGAGCCCGAGCGCCCCTTCGATGGACTGGAGCTGGTAGCTGTCGGGCGGCCGCCGCCGATCGAGGATGGCGCGCACCTGCTGCTCGATGGCGGCCGCGTCGCGGTCGAGCGCGATCGTGATCGGCAGGAAGTCGTACACCCCGCGCGTCAGGCCGGGGAAGTCGCGGTAGAGGCTCTCGAGCGGCACGTCCCCCGAGACGTCGTTCGCGAACGCCCCGAGCGCGCCGGAGATGCGCTCCTTGACGCCGATGACGGTGTAGAAGCTGCGGTTGCCGCCCGGCGTCTCGAGCACCACCTCGCGGCCGACCGGGTCGGCGACGCCCTCGAAGAGCGCCTCGGCGGCGTCCGCCGACAGCACGACCACCGGCGCGCCGCGCGCGGCGTCGGCCTCGCTGAAGAAGCGGCCGCGGCGCAGTTCGATCGAGCGGTCGATCTGCGGTGCGTTGGCCGTGGTGCCGTTGACCGAGATGCGTTCCCGGACGTCGTCCGCGACGGCCCAGACGTTGGTGGAGCGCGAGCGCAGGATCTCGATGGGCAGTCGGCTGAGCGCCTCGATGTCGTCGTCCGTGAAGCGCTCGGACGTCGCGTCGTCGAAGACCCGCGACACGAAGAGCGACTGCGCGCCGAACGCCTGCAGCTCGCCGGTGATGCCGGCGGTGGCGATCTGGCCGAGGCTGATCGTGGTCGTGACCGCGAAGACCCCGATGACCACCCCCGAGAGCGTCAGGAGCGAGCGCAGCCGGTTGCCGAACAGCGCCTCGAGGGCGGTCTTGAGGTTCTCGAGGAGCACGTCAGACCCCCACCGGATCGGCGGCGGCGGACGCCCGCGCCGGTCGGCGGCGCGCCGCGACGACCTCGGAGGCCTCGACCACCCCGTCGCGGATCCGGATGATGCGCTCGCAGTGCTCCGCGACCTCCTGCTCGTGGGTGACCATCAGGATCGTGCGCCCCTCGGCGTGCAGGTCGTCGAACAGGCCCAGGATCTCGTCGCCGGTGCGCGAGTCGAGGTTGCCGGTCGGTTCGTCGGCGAGCAGGATGTCGGGGTCGGTGGCGAGCGCGCGGGCGATGGCCACGCGCTGCTTCTGCCCGCCCGACAGCTCGTTGGGGCGGTGGTGGGTGCGGTCGGCCAGCCCGACCCGCTCGAGCGCCCCGAGCGCCATGGCGCGTCGCTCGCGCAGCGCCACGCCGCGGTACAGCAGCGGCAGCGCGACGTTGTCCAGGGCGGTCGCGCGTCCGAGCAGGTTGTAGGCCTGGAAGATGAAGCCGATCCTGCGGTTGCGGATCACCGAGAGCGCGTCCTCGTCGAGGGTGGCGACCTCCTCCTCGGCGAGGCGGTAGGAGCCCGACGTCGGGACGTCGAGGCAACCGAGGATCTGCAGGAGCGTGCTCTTGCCCGAGCCCGAGGGCCCCATGATCGCGGCGTACTCGCCGCGCCGCACGTCGAGGTCGAGGCCCCGCAGCGCGTGCACCTGATGGCCGCCGCCGAGCGTGTAGGTCTTGACGAGGTCGCGGGCCACGATGACGGGGGTGGGGGCGTCCTGCACGTCAGGGGGCCACGTTCGGGAAGGCGACCGCGGCGCCGTCGGCGAGCGCGTCGAGGTTGACGAGCGCGATCAGGTCGCCGGGCGCCAGGTCGGCTTCGACGGCCGCGACGGTCGGGTTGCGCTCGAGCACGACGACGTCGACCCGCCGCACGACGCCCGCATCGCCGTCGCCGGGCTCGACGCGATAGACGAACGAGGCGCCGTCGCGCTCGGTGATCGCCTCGAGCGGGACGAGCAGCGCCTGCTCGATGCGCCGCACCTGCGCGCGCACGGTGACGGTCGAGCCCGGCCGAGCGAAGGCGGCGTCGAGCGGCTCGGACGGATCGAACGCCAAGTCGGCGGTGACCTGCGCGGTGCCGCCGTCGCGGAGCGTCACCGGGCTGATCCGCTCGACCGTGGCCGCGAGCCGTTGGCTGGTGTCGGCATCCGGCACCACGACGGCGGCTTGGCCGACGACCAGCTCCGCGGCGCGGTTCTCGTCGAACCGCGCGCGCACGCGCAGGAGGGACGTGTCGGCCAGCGTCACGACCGCTTGGGTGCCCACCAGGTCGCCGCTCTGGATGCCCACGCGGGTGACGACCCCCGCGAACGGCGCCACGATGGTCGTGTCGGACAGGCGCGATTCGACGTTCGCCAGGTTGTTCTCGATCTGGGTGACCTGCGCGGCGGCGCTCGCCCGCTGGGCCGCGGCGAGCTGGTCGAGGTTGCCGAGCCGGGTCTGCGCGGTCCGCAGCGCGAGGTCGGCCTGCGCCAGGCTGCGGCGCGCGCCGTCGAGCGCGGCCTCGGCGGCGCGGACCTCGTCGCGCGCGGCGGCGCCGGCGGCGAGGAGCCGCTCCGCGACGTCGAGGTCGCGTTCGGCGTCCTCGACGGCGCGCGCGGCCCGCACCCGCTGGTCCTCGGCGTTCGCGACCGCCGCCTGTGCGTCCAGGCGGTCGACGCCCTGCTGCGCGGTCAACCGGTCGCGGTCGGCGCGCGCGGACGCGAGCGAGGTGCGCAGGGTGGCGGCTTCGCGCTCCACCGAGGCGGTGTCGAGGCGCGCGAGCTCCTGGCCGGCCGCGACGACGTCGCCCTCGTCGACGGCGACGGTCGCGACCGTGCCGCCGGCGGCGAAGGCCAACGAACGCTCTTGCACGGCCTCCACGACGCCCGTCCCGGTGACCTCCCGCAAGAAGGTGCCCTGCTCGATCGGTTCGGCCAAGGTCGAGGTCGCCGCCGGACCCTGGCCGGCCCGCCACGCGAACGTCGCCGCCACCGCGACGAGCACGAGGCCGGCGACGATCCAGGGGGCGCGCCGCCGTCGCCGGGGGGTCGGTGTGCTCATCGCGCGCCCAGCAGCGTGAGCTGCAGCTGCCGGATCGCTGCATGGAGCGCGTGCCGCGCCGCGGTGAGCGCCTGGTCTTGGGCCGCCGCCTGCCGCTCGGTGCGCGCGAGCGCGAGCGCCGAGACGCTCCCGGCCTCGAAGCGCACCTGCTGCACGCCGAACTCTTCGCGCGCGCTGGCGGCCGCCGCCTCGGCGGCCCGCACCCGCGCTTCGGCGGAGCGCGCCGCGTTGTGGGCTTGGCGCACGAGCAGTGTGAGGCTCCGCTCCTGCTCGTCGCGTTGCAGCCGTGCGACGTCGACCCGGTCGCGCGCCGCGGCGACGTCGGCGGGCGCGCTGGAGAGCGGGTTGTCGACGGCGGCGAGCTGCGCCTCGGCCAGGGCCACTTGCTGGTCGGCCGCCTGCAGCTGCGCGTTCGCGGGGAGATCGACCAGGTACGCCGCGAGGTCGAGGAGCGGCGGCGGTTCGGGTGCGCGCTCGAGCGCAAAGTCCGCGTCGTCGGCGCCGATCAGGCTCGCGAGCCGGTCGTACGCCAGCGCTCGGGCGGCGAGCGCGTCCGCGACGTCGCGCTCGGCGGCCCGCCGGTCGTCCTCGGCGCGGTCGACGTCGAGCCGGGTGGCGGCCCCCGCCTCGAACTGGATCGCGAGGGCTTCGCGGGCGGTGGTGGCGATCGCGAGGGCGGCCTCGGCCAGCGCGAGCCGGTCGTCGGCCTCGAGCGCCGCGGTGAAGGCGCTCGCCGCGCCGTCGCGCGCGCTCGCCTCGGCGTTGCGCAAGCTGGTGGCCGCGCGGGCGACCGCGTGGTCCGCCTGCAGCCGCGCGACCCGCAGCGTCGTCGGGTCGGCCGTCGCCCGAGCGAGGTCGCGCTCGGCGGTGGCGAGGTCGAGGCGGGCGCTCTGGACGCCGGCCGCGACGTCGACCGCCAGCGAGGCCGCGCGCTCGAGGTCGAGCGGCGCCTGAGCGTGGGCGAGGCCGAGGGCCGAGGCGAGGGTCAGGTTCAGGACGAGGGCGAGGGCGAGCGGATGTCGACGCATGTCACTCCTGGGGTGGCGTAGGGGGGTCGGGGTCGATCGCGAGCGCGTCGAGCAGGCGCAGGGCGGCGAGGCGCGCGCCGTCGCCGGCGCGGTCGGCATCGAGCTCGGCGCGGGCGGCGTCGAGGCGGGCGCGGGCGATGGCGAGCTCGGAGATCGAGCCGCTCGCGAAGCGCGCCTCGCTCACGGCGAGGTCGGCGAGGGCGCGATCGGCCGCGGAGCGGGCGAGCTCGGCGTCCGCGGACGCCGCCTCGAACTCGAAGGCGCGCCGGTCGACGTCGAGCTCGGCGCGTGCCTGAGCGAGTTCGAGCTGCGCGCGCGCCCGCTCGCGGCCGATGCGGGCGGCGGCCAAGGCGCTTCCGACGGTCGGATCGAGGGGCACCCGCAGGGCGACGCCCACGGTCAGGGAGCGGCTGGTGCCGTCGGCCCCGACGCCGGGCACGCCCGAGTCCGGGTCGTAGCTGAGCGACACGCTCGGTTGCAGCGCGCGGGTGTCGAAGGACGCGCCCCACTGCAGGCTGCGGTCGGCGTCGCCGCTGGTGCTGGCGACGCTGAAGCCGAGGCTCGGAAGCCGATCGCGGAGCGTCGCGTCGGCGGTGCGGTCGGTCTCGGCGACCTGCAGGCGCGCGGCCAGGACGTCGCTGCGCCGGGCCCAAGCGGCCTCCGGCACCTCGGCGAGGAGCGCCGCGGGATCGGGGAGCGCGCCATCGGGCTCACCGGCCGGGCCGCCGAGGGCGAGCGCGAGCGCGCGGTCGGCGGCCTCGATCTCGAACGCCGCGGCGGCGACGGCGTTGCGCGCTCGGGCCTCGGCGCTCGCGAAGCGGGCGACCTCACCGGCGGTCGCGGCGCCCGCCGTCGCGCGCAGCTCGGCGGCGCGCAGCTCGAGCGTTGCCAGGTCGGCCTCCGCGCCCGCCAGCGCGAGCGCGCGCCGCGCCCGCAGCGCGTTCTGGAAGGCGGTGGTCGCCTCGATGCGCGCGCCACGCCGAGCGGCGGCGAGCTCGGTCTCGGCGCGCACCACGTCGGCGCGGGCGCGCGCGATGGCGTCGCCGGCCGGGCCGAGGCCGAGCACGGGGAAGGAGAGCGACAGGCCGATGGGGTCGTAGCCCTGATCCGTGAGGTCGATCGGATCGCCCACGCCGGGGTCGCGCTCGCCGCTCGTCCAGCGGTACCCCGCGCTCAGCTCCGCACGCAGCGGCGTCGCGGTGACGGCGAGCTGGCGCTCGGCGAGTTCGAGCGCCCGCAGCGCGAGCTGCACGGTCGGTCCGTCTTCGGCGAGGCGCAGCGCAGCGGCGTAGTCGAGCGGCGCCGAGGGCTGGCCGAACGCGGCGCCCCCGAGCCAGAGCGCCGCGGCCAGGGCGAAGGCGACCGGGTGCGGGGGTCGCGGTCGCGTGGCGCGGCGGCGTCCGCTTCGGGTTCGGTTCGGGTGGGTCACGGGCGCGGCCTCCTCGGCGGCGTACGCCCGACAGCGTACCTAACCGACGTTAGGGGAATGGTCGCCGGCGCCCGTTTCGTGCGGGGCGCCTCGCGCTAACTCGCCGCGCTGCGCAGGGTCGGGTCGAGCAGGTCGCGCAGACCGTCGCCGAACAGGTTGAAGCCGAACGACGCGACCAGGATCGCGAGGCCCGAGAACACCGACGTCCAGGGCGAGAGCAACAGGTAGTCGCGGCTATCGGAGAGCATCAGCCCGAGCGACGGCGTCGGTGGTTGCGTGCCGAGGCCCAGGAAGGACAGCGACGCCTCGACGAGGATCGCGGTGGAGAGCGACAGGGTCACCTGGACCATCAGCGGCGCGGCGATGTTGGGCAGCACGTGGCGCAGGACGATCCGTCGCGCCGGCGCCCCCAGCGCCCGCGCGGCGGCCACGTAGTCCCACGACAGCACCGAGAGCGCCGGGCCGCGCGCCAGCCGCGCGAAGATGGGCGTGTACACGATGCCGATCGCGAGGCCGGTGTTGAAGCTGCCGGGCCCGAGCACGGCCAGCACCGCGATCGCCAGCAGGATGATCGGGAAGGCGAGCAGCACGTCCATCAGCCGCATGATCAGGCGATCGGTCCAGCCGCCGACGTACGCGGCGGTCAGGCCCGCAGCGCCGCCGACGAGGGTCGCGATCCCGACCGCGCCGACCGCCGTGCCGACGCTCGTGCGGTACCCGAACAAGATGCGCGACCAGAGGTCGCGGCCGAAGTTGTCGGTCCCCAGCCAGTGGGCGGCGGAGGGCCCCTGGAAACGCTCGCGGATCGATTGCACGAGCGGGTCGTGGGTGGCAAGCCATGGCGCGAAGACGGCGAAGGCCAGCACCAGCACGCACAGCAGGAAGCCGACGAAGCCGACGTGGTTGCGCACGAGCCGCTCCATGAAGCGGCGCAGACCGCGGCTGGGGCGGCGCTCGGCCACGGCGGCGCTCACGCGTACTCCACGCGTGGGTCGATCCAGGCGTAGGCGAGGTCGACGAGCAGGTTGACGAACACGAAGACGGCGGTCACGACGAGGATGACCCCTTGCACGAGCGGGTAGTTGCGCTCGCTGATCGCGCCGATCACCAGGCGGCCGAGGCCGGGGACGGCGAACACCTGTTCGATCACGACCACCCCGGACAATAGGTAGCCGACCTGGACGCCGATCACGGTGACGACCGGGATCATCGCGTTGCGCAGCGCGTGCTTGTAGAGAAGCGTGCGGCGGGCGAGCCCCTTGGCCTTGCCCGTGCGGATGTAGTCGAGGCTCAGGACGTCCAGGAGCGAGGAGCGCAAGATGCGCGCGAGCCCGGCCATCATCGGCAGCGCCACCGCGATCACCGGCAGCACCATCCGGGCGAGGTTGCCCGCGGGGTCTTCGGCGAAGGGCACGTAGCCGATGGTCGGCCAGGCAGGAAGATAGATGGAGGCGAAATAGAGCATCAGCACGCCCACCCAGAACGACGGCAGGGTGAGGCCGAGGATGGCGAACATGCGGACGATCGTGTCGGCCGTGCCGCCGCGCAGCGACGCCGACAGGATGCCGATGGGGAAGGAGAGCACGATCGCCGTGACCAGCGCGAGCACCGTCAGTTCGAGGGTCACCGGCAAGCGCGCCACGATCTCGTCGAGCACCGGTCGGCCCGTCCAGATGCTGGTCCCGAGGTCGCCGCGGAACACGCCGGTGATCCAGCTCCAGTACTGCTCGGGCCACGTGAGGTGGAGGCCCAGCGAGCGTCGCAGGGCCTCCACGCGTTCCGGGGTGATGTCGGTGTTGGCGCCGAGCATGATCATCACGGCGTCGCCCGGGATCAACCGGAGCATCAAGAAGACCAGCACCGAGACGCCGAAGAGCACGAACACCAGGTCGAGCAGGCGGCGGACGACGTAGCTCGTCATGTGGGGACCGCGCGTGCGTCGTCCGCCATCGCGATCAGTTCAGCGTGACGTTGCGCAGGTAGCGCAAGCCGCGGGTCGGCATCTGTTCGAAGCCGTTCACGTCGTCCGCGTGCGCCGTGAAGAGCGTGGCGTAGGCCACGTGGGCGACCGGGCCGTCGCACGCGAGCGCGCGCTGGAGGTCGGCGTAGATGCCCTGGCGGGTGGCGAAGTCGGTGGCCTGCTGGCCGGCGGTCAGCAGCGTGTCGACGGCGGGGTTGCTGTAGCCGAAGACGTTCGTCGAGCCGCCGGTGCGGAAGGTGCGGTCGAGGTAGCCGTCGGGGTCCGGGTTGCCGCCGTTGAGGCTGGCGAAGGCGTCGAAGTCGCCGTTGCGCCAACGCTGGACGAAGTTGCCGACCTCCTCGACGGTCACGGTGGCGTCGAAGCCGGCCGCGACGAGCTGCGCCTGCACGACCTGCGCCGTGTCGACGACGACGCGGAGCGAACCGAGCGTGACGATCTCGAAGGCGACGCCGTCCGGGTAGCCGGCGAGCGTCAGCAACTCGCGCGCGGCCGCAGGATCGGCGGCGTAGCAGGAGTACTCGCTCGTCGGCAGCGCCCAGTCGGTCAGCGCGGGCGAGAGCGGGCCGCCGGGGACGGCGTTCCCGAAGTACACGGCCTCGACGATCTCCTCGCGGTCGAGCGCCAGGTTCAGCGCGCGGCGGACGCGGGGGTCGTCGAAGGGCGGACGGGTCGCGTTCATGCCGATCAAGGAGTACGAGAGCTCCTGGATGCCGAGCAGCGTGACGCCGGGGACGTTCCCCAGGGTCTGCGCGGTGGCCGGGTCGACGTCGGGGATCAGGTGGTAGGCGCCGGTGCGCAGGCCCGCCGCGCGGGTCGAGGCCTCGGGGACGATGTTGTAGCGCACGGCCGCCACGCCGGGTTCGCCGGGGCGGTAGTAGTCCGGGTTGGCGGTGAGCAGCGTGTAGGTGTCGGGCACGACCTCGGTCAGCATGAACGGGCCGGTGCCGACCGCGACCTGCTGCAGGCTGCCGTCGTTGGCCTCGACGACCTCGCGCGGCACGACGGTCAGGAAGACCGTGTTCTGCAGGAAGGGGGCGAAGGGCGCCGTGAGGACGATCTCGACGGTCAGGTCGTCGATCGCGGTGACCGAGGCGACCTGCGCGAAGCGCGAGGCGACCGGCGAGCCGGTGTCCACGTCGACGATGCGCTCGTAGGAGTACACGACGTCGGCGGCGGTCATCGGTCGGCCGTTGTGGAAGACGACGTCCTCGCGGAGGCTGAAGGTGTAGGTGAGGCCGTCGTCGGAGACGGTGTAGCCGGTGGCGAGCGCCGGCTCGAGCTGCAGGTCGGCGTTGACCTCCATGAGGCCGTCGTAGATCTGCCCGAGGATGGCGACGCTCGAGAAGGCGGTGACGACGTGGGGGTCGAGGCCGGCGGGCGACGAGTCGACCGCGAGCTCGAGCGTGCCGCTCTGGGCCGATGCGAAGCTCGCGACGGCGACGAGGGCGGCGATCAAGGTCCATCTGCGCATGGTGCCTCCTAGGGTTCCGGCGGCTGGCGCCGCGGACGAGGGGTTCGCCGGGCAGGATACCACTCGTAGACCATTCGATCCGCGCGCGCTAGACTCGGGCCGTGCACATCCCCGAACCCGTTCGTGCGCGCCTGGCGCGCTCCGTCGCCGAGCACGTCACCCCCGGCGCGGTCCTCGCCGTCGTCGATGCGAGCGGCGCGACCGCCACCGTGGCGACCGGCACCCGCCGCGTGGACGGCCCCGCCACCGAGGCCGACACCCGCTACGACCTCGCCTCGCTCACGAAGGTGGTCGCGACGCTCCCGAGCGTCCTCAAGCTGGTGGCCGCCGGCGCCGTCGACCTGGGCGACCGCGTCGGCCGCTTCTTCAGCGGCGCCGGCCTGTTCCGCGAGCCGTCGCTCGCCGACGTCCCCGTCCGTGCGCTGCTCGCGCACGCGAGCGGCCTGCCGGCCTGGCGCCCGCTGTACGCCCAGCCGACCGATCGCCGGGCCGCGCTCGCGGCGGTGATCAACACCGAGCTCCCGCACCCCGCGGGCACGGTCGTCTACAGCGACCTGGGCTTCATGCTGCTCGCCGCCATCGTCGAGCGGGTGGCGCACGAACGCCTCGACGCCTTCGCCGCGCGCGAGGTCTTCGCGCCGCTCGGCATGCACGCCACCGGCTACGGGCCGATCTCGGGCGTGCCGGTGGCCGCCACCGAGGACTGCGGCTGGCGCGACCGCGTGCTCGAGGGCGAGGTGCACGACGAGAACGCCACGGTCTGGGACGGCGTCGCCGGGCACGCCGGGCTCTTCGGCACCGCCGGCGATCTCGCCCGCTACGCCCACGCCTGGCTGACGCGCGACGAACGACTGGCCCCCGCGGCGCTCCTGGACGCCTGCACGGCCGAGGCGGCGGTCGCCGCCGACGGGGCGCGCCGTGGCCTCGGGTGGGTGTTGGCGCACGAGGGGTCCTTCGGCGGCCCGGGCGCGCGGGGTTACGGCCATACCGGCTTCACGGGCACGTCGATCTGGATCGAACCCGACGGTGGCCACGCCACGGTGGTGCTGACCAACCGGGTGCACCCGCGGCGCGGTTCGCCCGCCGGCGTCCACGCGCTGCGGCAGGACGTGCACGCGGCCGTGCGCGAGGCGTTCGGAGGCGGGGCATGACGCGACCCTGGCCCGCCGACCTACCGGCGATGCAGGTGCTCAGCTTGATGTCGGGCACGTCGGTCGACGGGACCGACGGGGTGTTGGCGCGCTTCGAGCAGGTGGGCGGTGCGCTGACCTGGACCGTCCTCGACCGCACCACCCTCGACTTCGACCCCGAACTGCGTCGGCGCCTGCTGCGCGCGATCGAACCCGGCGGGGCGGACGCCGTGGAGCTCACCCAGCTGCACGCCGAGGTCGGGGAGGCCTACGCCGACCTGTGCGCCGACGTGGCCACGCGCCACCGGGTCGACTTGATCGGCCTCTCGGGGCAAACGATCTACCACATCCCCCGCCTCGAGCCCGAGCGCGGCTGGCGCACGATCTCGACGCTCCAGGTGGGGGAGCCCAGCCGGGTGCTCGAGCGCCTGCGCGTGCCGGTGGTCTCGGACTTCCGCCAGAGCGACCTGGCGGCGGGCGGCCAGGGGGCGCCGATGGTGCCCTTCGGCGACCTCAAGCTCTTCGGGGCCCCCGGCGTCGCGCGCGCGGTCCAGAACCTCGGCGGCATCGGCAACGTCACCTGGCTCCCCGCCGACGGCGACCCCGACCGGGTCCTGGCCTTCGACACCGGCCCGGCCAACTGCCTGATCGACGAGGCGGTCGCGGCCACCACCGGCGGCACCTTCGACGACGGCGGCCGGATCGCGGCCGCGGGCCGGGTCGACGCCGCGCTGCTCGCGCGCCTGCTCGACCACCCGTACCTGCGCCTACTACCCCCCAAGACCACCGGACGCGAGGTGTTCACCTTGCGCGAGATGCTTGCCGAGGGGCCGGGCGGCTGGCGCCCCGCGGACCTGGTCGCGACGTTGACCGCCTACACCGCGCGCACGATCGCCGACGCCTACCGCACCTGGGTCGCGCCGCACGGCCTCGACGAGGTGCTCCTCGCCGGCGGCGGCGCGCTCAACCCCACGCTGGTCACGATGCTGCGTGCGGCGCTGCCCGACGTGCCCGTGCGCACCTTCGAGGAGCTGGGGTGGCGCTCCAAGGACCGCGAGACGCTGTCCTTCGGGGTGATGGCCTACGCGGCCTGGCACGGCCTGCCGAACACGCTGCCGAGCGCGACCGGCGCGCGGCGCGCCGTGGTGGCGGGGCGGGTGCAGCGGCCCTAGGGGGCCGCGGGCTTGCGCTTGCGCAGGACGACCTCGTGCAAACCCGGGCCGACGTAGTCGTCGAGGCGGCCGACCTCGACGTAGCCGCGCCGCGCGTAGAAGCGCCGGGCCCCCGCGTTGTCGACGTTGGCGAGCGCGAACAGGTCCGTGGCGCGCGCGAAGGCGTCCTGCTCGACCGCGTCCATCAGCCGCGCGCCCACGCCCGCGCCGGCGGCCTCGGCCGCGACGACCAGCAGCCGCAGGTACGGGCTGCGCCCGAAGGCGCCGGCGGGCGTCCACCAGGCGAAGCCGCGCGGGCCGGCGCCCTCGTCGTCGCGCACCACGTGCTCGCCCCGCTCGATCGCGCGCGCGAGGCTCGTCGCGAGGTCCGTGGGCCGCAGCCCGTACCGCTCGAACAGCGGGTGGCCGCCGACGAGGGCGGCGAGGGAGGGGGCGTCGCCGGCGGCGGCGGTGCGGATGGCCATGATCGCGCCGAGCCTACCCTCGCGGCGTCGGAAGCGTCCGTTCCGCCGGGTGGCGGGTCGTTGACACGGCGCGATCCACCCCCTAGACTCCGAAGTACGTGGAGTTAAACGTTTAACCGGAGGCGCTCGATCGCTCCGGACGTCCGAAGGGGAGCCGCATGGCGACGCTCAAGGACATCGCTCGCGCTGCCGGCGTGTCGATCGCGACGGTCTCGAACGTCGTGAACGGCACCAAACCCGCGACGCCCCAGGTCCATCGACGGGTCCGGGAGGCCATCGAGCGACTCGGCTACGTCCCCAACCCGCACGCGCAATCGCTCCGCACCGGTCACAGCCGCACCCTCGGCCTGGTCGTGCCCGACCTCACCAACCCCTACTTTCCGGCCCTCGTCCAGGCGATCGAGACCCGGGCCCGTGCGCTCGGGTACGTCTTGATCGTCATGGACGCCGGCAACGATGCGCTCCGCGAGACCGATGCGCTGACGCTCCTGGCCGGGTACCGGGTGGCGGGCGTCGTCTGGGTGCCCGTCGACGACGCGCGTTCGCTCGACTGGCCCTACCCGATCGTCACCGTCGATCGCCCCGTGCGCGGCTGCGACACCGTGGCCGCCGATCACGACCAAGGGGGAGCGCTCATCGGCGCGCACGCCGTCGCGCTCGGCCATCGCCGCATCGGCCTGCTCTCCGGGCCCCGCCATCTGCAGAGCGCGACCCTGCGCCGCGCCGGCGTGCTCCGATCGATCGAGGGCATCGCCGAGGTCGCGTGGGAGTACGAAGTGCCCTTCAGCAGCGACCTCCCCGCGGCCGTGCAGGCGCAGCTGAGCGAGCCCGGGTGCAGCCTGGTGGTCGGCGCCAACGACGCCGTCGCGGTCGCCGTCGTCCGGCACCTGCGGGAAGCGGGCGTGCGCGTCCCCGACGACGTCGCGGTGGTCGGTTTCGACGACGTCCCGTGGGCGGGTTTCGTCCACCCCGGCCTCACCACCGTCCGCCAACCCCTGGCCCAACTCGGCACCAGCGCCGTCGGCATGCTCCACGCGCGCATCGCCGACCCCGCCACCCCCTTGCAGCAGCGCACGCTCCCGGTCGAGCTCGTCGTCCGGCGCTCGACCGAGCGCTCGGTCGCCGAGTTCGCGGGCGACGCCACGGAAGGAGCAGCCGCGTGATCGTCGTCGTCGGTAGCTTGAACGTCGACCTGGTCGTGCCCGTCGAACGCTTTCCGGTGGCGGGGGAGACGCTCCTGGGCGGCGACTACGCCCGCCACCGGGGCGGCAAGGGCGCCAACCAAGCCGTCGCCGCGGCGCGCGCCGGCGCCACCGTCCGCATGCTGGGCCGCGTGGGCGACGACGCGTTCGGCGCCTGGCTCCGCGCCGGCCTCGACGCCGACGGCGTCGACCACCGCGGGGTGGTGGCGCTGCCGGACGCCCCCACCGGCGTCGCCTTCATCAGCATCGACGCCCACGCGCAGAACGTCATCATCGTGTCCCCGGGCGCGAACGGTCGGCTGGGCGCCCAGGACCTCGCGGCCCACGCCTTCGACGGCGCCGACGTGGTGCTGCTCCAGCTCGAAGTGCCGCTCGCCGCTTCGTTGCGCGCCGCCGAGCTCGCGAAGGCGGCGGGTGCGCTGGTGGTCCTCAACCTGGCGCCCGCCACGGCCCTCGACGCGGAGCAGCTGCGCCACGTCGACGTGCTCGTCGTCAACGAGAGCGAGGGGGCGCTCTTGCTGGGGATCGATGCCGCCGACCTCGCCGACCGGCCAGAACGGGCGGCGCGCGACCTGACGACCCTGGTGCCGATCGCGATCGTGACCCTCGGCGCCAGCGGTTCGACCTGGGCCCGGCGCACGACCCGCGCCGCCGAGCCGTCCTCCGGCCACGTCGCCGGCTTCCCGGTGACGGCCGTCGACACCACCGCCGCCGGCGACGCCTTCGTCGGCGCGCTCGCCGCGGCGCTGGACCGCGGGGCGCCGATCGAGGCGGCGTTGCGGAGCGCCAACGCGGCCGGCGCGCTCGCCGTGACGGTCCGCGGCGCGCAGCCGTCGCTCCCGACCGCCGAAGCGATCGAGGCGCTCGCGCAGGAGCCGCGGTCGTGACGCTGCTGGCGATGCGGGGGGTCACCAAGCGCTTCGGCACCGTCGCTGCGCTCAGCGACGTCGACTTCGACCTCGAGGCCGGCGAGGTGCACGCGCTGGTCGGTGAGAACGGCGCCGGCAAGTCGACGCTGATGAAGATCCTCGCCGGCGTCCAACCCCTCGACGACGGGACGATGACCCTCGAGGGACGTGCCGTCCGCTTCCGCAACGTCAGCGACGCCCAGGCGCAGGGCGTGGTGATGGTCTACCAGGAGCTGGCGCTCGTCCCCGCGCTCTCGGTGGCCGAGAACCTGTTCCTCGGGACGCTCTCGGGCATCGTGCGCTACCGAGCGCTGCGCGACCGGGCCCGCGACCTGCTGGCCCAGGTCGACCTCGATCTGGACCCCGAGACCGAGGTCGAGCGCCTCTCGATCGGCGAGAAGCAGCTCGTCGAGATCGCGCGCGCCCTCGCGCGCGAGGGGCGCGTGCTCGTCCTCGACGAGCCGACCGCAGCGCTGTCGTCGAGCGAGACCGAGCGTTTGTTCGAGCTGATCGCCAAGGTCAAGGCCGCCGGCGTCAGCGTGGTCTACATCAGCCATCGACTCGAAGAGGTCTTCCGGATCGCCGACCGCGTCACCGTGCTCCGCGACGGTGGGCTCGTCGGCACCCGCGTCCTCGACGACACCACCCCGGACGAGGTCGTCGAGATGATGGTCGGCTCGGCCGTCCACCGCTATCAGCGCCCCGACCGCCACCGCGACGAGCGCCTGGGCCGGTTCGAGCTCGACATCGCGGGCGATGCGCCGATCGAGATCACGGTCCACGCAGGGGAGATCGTCGGCCTCGCGGGCGTCATCGGCTCGGGGCGCGAGCGCGTGCTTCCCAGCGCGTTCGGCCTGCGAGACGGCGCTCGCTGGGGCGAACGACCGCTCCGTTCGCCGCGCGAAGCGATCCGCGCGGGCATCATGCTCGTCCCCAGCGACCGCAAGAGCCAGGGATTGGTCCTGGAGTTGTCCGTCCAGGAGAACGTCTCGCTCAGCACGCTCTCGCGGCTGCAGCGCTTCGGTTTCATGCGCCCCGAGGCCGAGCGGGCCCAAACGCGGCACTGGATCGACATGCTCTCGCTTCGACCCCCCCTCCCGCACAAACCCGTACGGGAGCTCTCCGGGGGCAATCAGCAGAAGGTGGTGCTGGCCAAGGCGTTGGCCATCGAGCCGACGGTGCTCCTGCTCGACGAACCGACGCGCGGCGTCGACGTCGGCGCCCGCGCCGAGCTCTACGACGTCATCGACGACCTCTCGACGCGGGGGTTGGGGCTCTTGTTGTCGTCGTCGGACACCGAGGAGCTGATCGGGCTCTCGGACCGAATCCTGGTCTTCCGCGGCGGGCGCGTCATCACCGAGCTCCACCCCCCCTTCACCTACGAGGAGGTCGTTGCCCATGTCACTGGCGCGCGTCAACTGGCGTGAGCTGTTCGCCCGCTTCGGCTTGGTCCTGGCGCTCATCGCGCTGGTGATCATCTTGTCGTTGTTGTCGGACCGCTTCATGACTCAGTCCAACCTCATCAACGTGCTGCGCCAGATCTCGATCAACGCGATCATCGCCGCCGGCATGACGGTGGTCATCATCGGCCGCGGCATCGACCTCTCGGTCGGCTCGCTCCTGGCGCTCACCGGTGTCGTCGGCGCGGCGCTCGCGGTCGGCGGCCTCCCGGCCGGCATCGCCATCGCAGCCGCCCTCGGCCTCGGCCTGGCGATGGGCGTCTTCAACGGCGCCTTCGTCGCCTACGCCGGCATCGCGCCCTTCATCGTGACGCTCGCCGGTCTGACGATCTTCCGCGGCATGGCGCTCGCCTTCACCGACGGCCGGCCGATCAGCGGCCTGCCACCGATCTTCATGACGATCGGCTACGGGAGCTTCCTGGGTCTGCCGGTGCCGGTGTGGATCATGCTCGGTTTCCTGCTCCTCACGCACGTGATCTTGCGCTACACCGCCCTCGGCCGCTCCATCTACGCCATCGGCGGCAACGAGGAAGCCGCTCGCCTCTCGGGCATCCCGGTGCGGCGCGTCGTGCTGTTCACCTTCGCCTACTCCGGGCTCGCCGCGGCGCTCGCCTCGGTCGTCCTCAACGGCCGCCTGAACTCCGCCCAACCGTCCGCCGGCGTGATGTTCGAGCTCGACGCGATCGCCGCCGTCGTGGTCGGCGGAACCTCGCTCTTCGGCGGCAAGGGGGGCGTGTTCGGCACCCTCGTCGGCGCGCTCATCATCGGCGTCATCAACAACGGGATGAACCTCTTGAACGTCCCGTCCTTCTACCAACAGATCGTGAAGGGGGGTGTGATCCTGGGCGCGCTGCTCATCGAACGCGTCGTCTCGACCCGCCGTTCCTGACCACCCCACTCACCCCTCGGAGGAACCCATGCGCACACTCGCACTCACGCTCGCGCTCGTGCTCGGCACCAGCGCGTTCGGCCAGACCATCGGCCTCTCGGTCTCGACCCTCAACAACCCCTTCTTCGTGACCCTGCGCGACGGCGCGCAGGCGATGGCCGACCAGCTCGGGTTCGAACTGCTCGTCACCGACGCGCAGGACAGCGTCAGCACCCAGATCAGCGACATCGAGGACCTCATCCAGCGCGGCGTGCAAGTGCTCATCGTGAACCCGACCGACTCCGACGCGGTCGTCCCGGCCGTCCTGGCCGCCAACGCCGCCGGCGTGCCGGTGATCGCCGTCGACCGCGGCGTCGGCGCCGGCGCCCAGTTGGCGTACTACATCGTCTCGGACAACGTCGCCGGCGGCGCCGCCGCGGGCGAGTACATCTGCGAGATGATCGGCGGCACCGGCTCCGTCGTCGAACTCGAAGGCATCCCCGGGGTCAGCGCCACCCGCGAACGCGGCCAGGGCTTCAACGAGGCCATCGCCGCGGCGTGCCCGGACGTCACCGTCGTCGCCCGCCAGACCGCCAACTTCAACCGTGCCGAAGGCCTGACGGTGATGGAGAACATCCTCACCGCGCAGCCCGAGATCGATGCGGTCTTCGCCCACAACGACGAGATGGCGCTCGGCGCCCTGCAGGCCATCGAAGCCTCGGGCCGCGACATCCTGGTCGTCGGCTTCGACGCCACCGACGACGCCGTCCAGGCCGTCGACGACTGCCGCATGGGCGCCACCGTGGCGCAGCTGCCGGCGCAGCTCGGGGCGCAGGCCGTCGAGGCCGCCCAGACGATCCTGACCGACGGCGCCCCCGAGAGCGTCGTCAACGTCGCCGTCGCGCTCGAACTCGTCACCAACCCCGACTGCGACTGACCGACCCGACGTCCCTTCCCCGGTGGGTGGCCCTCGGCCACCCACCGGCCTGTCGAGAAAGCGAGGACCCCCACTCGTGGCCAACGTCTTGATCGTCGGCGAATCGTGGATGAGCCAGTCCCAGCACATCAAGGGCTGGGACTTCTTCAGTTCGGCGACCTACCACACGGGGCACCGGGAGCTCCAGGCCGCGCTGGAGGCCGCGGGCCACCGCGTCGCGCACCTGCCGTCGCACGCCGCGGCGACCGACTTCCCCTTCGAACTGAGCGAACTGCGAACCTTCGACGTCGTGATCCTCTCCGACGTCGGCGCGAACACGCTCCTGCTGCACCCCGACACCTGGATCCACGGCCGGACCACGCCCAACCGCCTGAAGCTCATTGCCGCCTTCGTCGAGGCCGGCGGCGGCCTGCTCATGGCGGGCGGTTACTTCAGCTTCCAAGGCATCCACGGGGCGGCGCGCTTCCGGCGGACGCCGGTCGAAGCCGTGCTCCCCGTGACGATGCTGAGCGTCGACGACCGCGTCGAGGAGCCCGAAGGCTTCCAGATCCACCTCGACGCCCCGGACCACCCGCTGGTTGCCGACCTACCGACCCCATGGCCCCCGCTCCTCGGCCTCAACGAGGTCGTCGTGCGCCCCGAGGCGACGCTCGTCGCCAGCGCCGACGGGTACCCGCTGCTGGTGCTCGGGCACCACGGGAAGGGCCGGAGCGCGGCTTGGACCTCCGACATCGGTCCGCACTGGTGTTCGCCCGAGTTCGTCGCCTGGGACGGCTACGCGCGCCTGTGGCCGCGCCTGGTGGCGTGGCTCGCGGGCGAGACGAACCTGGAGGTGGGCGCATGAAGAAGACGGGCGTCCTGCACGCCGAACTCTCGCGCGTCATCGCCAGCATGGGGCACGGCGAGCTTCTCGTCATCGGCGACGCCGGCCTCCCCGTGCCGCCCGGCGTGCCCGTCATCGACCTGGCGCTCCGCGAGGGGGTCCCGGGCTTCCTCGAGACCCTCGAGGTGGTGCTGACCGAACTGCACGTCGAACGCGCCACCATCGACGAGGAGATGGCGACGGTGTCGCCCGCCATGAGCGCGGCCTTCGAGTCCGCGTGGCCGAGCGCGATCGCGCTCGAGCGCGTGCCCCACGCGGAGCTGCAAGCGACGGTCCGCGGCGCCAAGGCGGTCGTCCGGACCGGCGAGTTCACCCCCTACAGCAACATCGTCCTGGTCGCCGGCGTCGTCTTCTGACGGGCGGCGAGCCTGCGCGCTACGCTTCCGCCATGGACCACGACCCGCTCGGCTCCCTTCCGGACCACGCCGCCGAGAACCGCCGCTACTGGAACGCCATGGCGACCGACTGGGTCGCCTCCGGCGAGCGCAACTGGGCGCAAGCCGAACCCACCTGGGGCATCTGGGGCGTGCCCGAAGCCGAGCTCGGCCTGCTCGAGGGCCTCGAGCCCGGCATGCGCGCGATCGAACTCGGCTGCGGCACCGGCTACGTGAGCGGCTGGATGGCGCGCCGCGGCGCCGTGTGCACCGGCGTCGACGTCAGCGAAGCGCAGCTCGCCACCGCGCGCCGACTCGCCACCGAGCACGGCGTCGAGCTGACGCTCCACCACGGCAGCGCGGAGGCCACCCCGTACGCGGACGCGAGCTTCGACTTCGCGATCAGCGAGTACGGCGCCGCCATCTGGTGCGACCCCCACGTCTGGCTGCGCGAAGCGCACCGGCTCCTGGTTCCCGGCGGACGGCTCGCCTTCCTCGGCCACCACCCGTTCGCGACCGTCTGCACGCCGTGGGACGGGTCCCCGGTGGGGGAGACGCTGGTCCGCCCGTACTTCGACCTGCACCGGACCGACTGGCGGCAGGTGCCGGTGGAACCGGGCGGCGTCGAGTTCACGCTCCCCTTCGAGCGCTGGTTCGCCGTCTTCCGCGAGGTCGGCTTCGACGTCCTCGACGTGCGCGAGCCGCGACCGAGCGAGGACGACGAGGGTCAGCGCTTCTTCGTCGACGCCGCCTGGGCGCGGCGGTGGCCGTCGGAGCTGGCCTGGAAGCTGCGCAAGGCGGTTTGAGGGCGGGCGCGCTCGTCGCGCGCCGCCGAATCGACCCCAGCGACCCGGTCGGCCCCGCGTCACGAACCCGAAGCGGCACGCCGTACCCTCACCGCATGGCCGACCCCGCCCCCACCCACCCGGCCACCGCGCCCACCCACGAACCGCGACCGGCCCCGACCGCCGTGCTCGACGACGCTTTCCTCCGGGACCGCCTCGCCGCCCACCGCGCCTGCCACGGCTGCCCCGCACCCGCCGACGTCGCCGCCTGGCTCGACGACCTGCTGGGGCTCGCGTTCCCCGAGCTCGCCCGCCGCCGCCTCACGACCCTGGAGGCGCTGCGCGACGAAGCCGACGCGCTGCGCCGCCGCCTCGCCCACCTGCTCGGCGAGTGCCCCGACGCACCCGAACGCGCCCCCTCGCTCGCCCGCGACTTCCTCGCCGACCTCCCGGACCTGCACGCCCGCCTCGACGAGGACGCCCAAGCGATCGTCGACGGCGACCCGGCGGCCCACGGGCGCGGCGAGGTGGTCCGGACCTACCCGGGCTTCTACGCGATCGCGGCGCACCGCGTCGCGCACGCCCTCCTCGGCCAAGGCGCCCGCACCCTCGCGCGGATGATCGCTGCCCACGCCCACCGCAGCACCGGCATCGACATCCACCCGGCCGCGCGCATCGGCCGACGCTTCTGCATCGACCACGGCACCGGCGTCGTCATCGGCGAGACGGCCGTCCTCGGCGACGACGTCAAGCTCTACCAGGGCGTCACCCTGGGCGGGCACAGCGTCCGCAAGGAGGACGCCGCCCGCAAGCGCCACCCCACGCTCGGGAACCGCGTGGTCGTCTACGCCGGCGCCACCATCCTCGGCGGCACCACCGTGGTCGGCGACGACAGCGTCATCGGCGGCAACGTCTGGCTCACCCGGTCGGTGCCCTCCGGCACCAAGCTCACCTACCGGCCGCCCGCGGACGAGGTCGAACGGCGCCCGTGAACGTCCTGGACCTGATCGGCCGGACGCCGCTCGTCGAGCTCCCGGGGTTCGCGCCGCGCCCCGAAGTGCGGCTGTTCGCGAAGCTCGAGGGGCAGAACCCGGGGGGCAGCGTCAAGGACCGCGCCGCGCTCGGCATGCTGCGAGGCGCGCTCGATCGGGGCGAGCTGCGCGCCGGCGACCGGGTCGTCGAGGCGACGAGCGGCAACACGGGCATCGCGTTGGCGATGATCGCTCCGCAGCTGGGGCTGCACCTGACGCTGCTGATGCCCGACGACGCCACCGAGGAGCGGGTGCGCACGATGCGCGCGTACGGCGCCACCGTGCGGCTGACGCCCGCGGCGCGCACGATCGAGTACGCGCGCGAGCTCGCCGACCGCATGGTGGCGGAGGAGGGGTACGGGACGCTGAACCAGTTCGCCAACCCCGACAACTGGCGCGCCCACGAACGCACGACCGGCCCGGAGATCTGGGCCGCGACCGAGGGGCGCGTGACCCACTTCGTGTCGGCGATGGGCACCACCGGCACCATCATGGGCGTCTCGCGGGCCCTCAAGGCGCGGGACCCCGCCGTGGCGATCGTGGGCACCCAACCGACCGAGGGCTCGAGCATCCCCGGCATCCGCCGCTGGTCGCCGGCGTACGTGCCCGCGATCTTCGAGCGATCGCGGGTCGACCGGGTCGTCGACGTATCGGCGACCGCCGCGCGCGAGGGCGCCCGGCGGCTCGCCCGCGAGGCGGGGGTGTTCGCCGGCATGAGCAGCGGCGGGGCGCTCGCGGCGGCGCTCGAGGTCGCGCGCGACCTGAGCGAGGGCACGATCGTCTTCATCGCCTGCGACCGTGGCGACCGCTACCTGTCGAGCGACCTGTTCGCCTGAACGTCGATCAAGCGGCCGCGTCCTCCAGGAGGAGCGCCAACATCGCCTCGGTCAAGTCTGGATCGAACTGGGTGCCTGCGTTCGCGGCCAGCTCGCGGCGCGCGTCCGCCGCGGACCACGCCGGTTTGTACGGCCGTTCCGACACCAGCGCGTCGTAGACGTCGACCAGGGCGAACAGACGCGCCATGCGCGGGATGGCCGGTCCGGCCAGGCCATCGGGGTACCCCAGGCCGTCCCATCGCTCGTGGTGCGAGCGCACGACCTCGCGCGACGCCTCGGGCAGGAAGGTCAGGTCGCGGCTCATCTCGTGGCCGATCACCGCGTGGCGCTTGACCTGAGCGTACTCCTCGGCGTCCAGCGGGCCCGGTTCGAGCAGGACCGCGTCCGCGATGGCGATCTTCCCGAGGTCGTGCAGGTAGGCGCCCCAGGCGAGCGCTTCGAGGTCCGCCTCGCCGAGCCCGATCCGCTGGCCGAGACGGCGCGCGAGCGCGACCACCCGGTCGGTGTGCCCTCGGGTCTCGTAGTCCCGGAACTCGAGCGCGAGCCCGAGCGCGCGGAAGGCCTCCTCGCGGGTGGCCTCGATCTGGTGCTGGGCGGCGGCGCGCTCCAGCGCGCGCTCGAGCCGACGCACGAAGGCTCGGGCGATCGTCACCTGATCGGGGCGCAACCTCGCCGGCCGACCGACCGCGTGCAGCGCGATCGCTTGGTCCACGCGCTCGCCGGTGCGCACCGGGATCCCCAAGACCATCTGGACGTCGGCGTACGCCGGGTGGCTCGCTGCGTGCCGCCACGCCTGGTACTGCTCGACGTACACGGCTTCGCCGCTGATCGCCGCTTGCCCGACGGCGCCTTCGCCGATCGCGACGTCGGCCGGCGCCGGCAGCGAGGGGTCGAGGAACACGCCCCAGCGACGGACCGGCACCAGGCGATCGCCCTGCCGGCGGAAGTGGATGGCGGCGTCCAGACCGAAGGTCTGCATCAGGCTGTGGACGCCGTGGTCGATCAGCTGGTCGGCGTCATCGAGCTCTTCGATGCGGCCGCTGAACTCGGCGAGATCGGCGTACGCCTCGGCCGCGCGGCGCAAACGCTCGAGGGTGGTGGCGTTCTCGATCGCGATCGCCACCTGGCCCGCGACGACGCCGAGGAAGCGCTTCCAATCGTCGCCGGGCTCGAACCCGGCGTGGAGCTCGACCTCGAGCACCCCCACGAGCGCCCCCTTGCTGGTGAGCGGCCAGGCGCGCCAGGCGTGGCCACCCTCGTCCCCTTCGGAGGGTTCGCCGGTGCGCGCGGCTTCGCGAGCCCCGGGCGACGGCGGCTGGTCGTCGGGTGGGGCGTACGCCGTGGCGACCGTCGTCAACCGCGGCTCGGCCGCCCCGGCCGTGCCGGGCACCGCGACGTGGACGAGCACCTGCGCGATGCCCGGACGCTCCGCGATGGCGGACGCCACCCGCCGGAGCGTCGAGCGTCGGTCGTCGCCCGCGGTGATCGCCGCGTCGATCGCCTCGAGCGTGCCGGCCTCGGAGAGCCGCTTCTGCAGGTCGTCGTTCAACCGCTGGAGCTCGACGAGCTGCGATCGGAGGACGGTCACGTCGCGCAGCGTGATGAGCACGCGCACGCGATCCGCATCTTGATCGAGGCGCGAGAGGACGACCTCGACCCAGATGCGGTCGCCGTCGGGCCGCCGCAGCGGCACCTGGAACCGCGCCGGTGCGTCCGTTCGGATCGCCTCGCGCAGCGCTCGGAAGCCGCGGGCGACCGTCGCCGGACCGAGGCCGAGGAACGGGTCCCAACGCTCGAGGTCGGCGCGGTCGACGCCCAGGAAGCGCGCGAGCGCCGGGTTCGCCACCTGGAACACGAGCCGCCGCGTTCGGCGCGGGACGTCGACGACGGCGATGGCGTCGCTCGAGGCGTCGACCGCTCGCGCCAACAGGTCCGTGCGCGCGTCGCGCTCGGCGCGCAGGAACAGCGAGCCGACGCTGCGGGCGTACAGGCGCAAAAGCTCCGGGGCGTCGCTGCCGAACGGCTCGTCGTCCGCACACCGCTCGACGCTGATCGCGGCCAGCAGCGCGCCATCGGCTTCGATCGGCGCGACCAGCGCTTGGACGGGTCCCGCCGCGGCCGAGACCTCGGCGAGCGATCGGCCGAGCACGTCGTCCCCGCACAGCGCGTTCGCGGCCGCGACGTCCTCGACGAAGAAGGGCGTGTCGTCCCGCCAGTCGCGCCCGAAGAGCACCATGGTCGGCGGGAGCTCCATCGCCTTCAGGCGCTCGACGTCGTACCCGCGAACGGCGGCGTACCGAAAGGCGCCATGATCCGTGCGCACCAGGATGCTGCCCATGCGCGCGCCCGGCACCGTGCGCAGGACCGCGTCGAGCACCAGGTCGGCGACCTCCGTCCGGTCGACGCCGCTCAGCACGCGTCCGAAGGTCTCGAGCAGCGCGTGGCGCACGCCGCTGCGACGGTCGAGCTCCTCGCGCATCCGCGCGTTCGCGCGCTCGGCGTGCCGGCCTCGGAGCCAGCCGGCCACCAAGTCCGCGACGGAGTCGAGCAGCCGCTCCTCCTCCGCGAGCACCGGCGCCGCCTCCGCCCGCGACACGGCGAGACCCATCCTCAAGACGCCGGTGGGGGAGATGGTCCGTTCGCGCACCGGTCCGGGTGCGCTGCGCGTACCGATCAGGTGCTTGCCGAGTTCGGGGTCGTCGAGGTCCGCCCAAGCCGTGGTGGCGTCGGGATCGACGAACGCTGCGGGGAGGCGAGCGATGACGTCCTCGAGCACCGCTTCGACCGGGGAAGCATCGTCCAAGAGGGCGTGCGCGACGCCGTGGAGCAGATCCAGCTCCTTGACGCGCTCGGCGAGGCGGGCGACCACGGAATCGGCGGCGGTCGCGGCGGCCATGAATCGAAGCTAGCACGCGCTGGTCGCGCTCTTCGGTGCGCTTGAGAGCACACCAAGCGGGGCGGCCGTCAGCGGACGAGCTGCGGTCGATCCGAGCCTGCGCGCGCCCCGAGGTCCGCGCGCGTCGGGCGCTCGGCCACGTGAGGTCGGAAGACCTCGTCCCAGACCGCGTACACGCGGTGGAGTTCGGGGATCGGATCGGCGTGTTCGTCGACCCGCAGGTCGATGAACGCGTACTCCTCGCGGTCGACCACCTTGAGCGCGGCCGACTGCTTCCCGCGCTTGTCGCCGCCCGCCGCCTGGCCCGCCGTCAGCGCCGCGAGCAAGCGCACCTGCAGCTCGCGATCCGGCTCGACGGCGAACGCCTCGACCATCGCGTCGAGGACCTCGGGGCCGGCGAGCAGGTTGCCGGCGGCGACGAACGCGTCGCCCAGCCGGTGGGCGGCGAAGTCGTGGGTCTCGGATCCGGTGTGGGCCGCCACGCCACCGTGGCGGTCGACGACCGCGAACTGCCGGCGGTCGATGTCCGGGTCCCAGGCGCGCATGGCGACGAGGATCTGGTCCGCGGACGCGCCCCCGGCGAGGAGGTCGAGTCCGTCGAGGCCGATGTACGGGTTCGTCCATGCCTGCGTGGCGATCGCGCCGACGCCGGCGCGCACGTGCGGGACGGCCGCGCCGACCGCTGGGACGCGGGTCGCGACGGCGACGCCGAACTGGCCGGTGCGGGGGCAGCGGGCGGTCAGGGAGAAGGTGGTGTAGAGCATGCCCCCAGCGTACGGCGGCGTGCGCGCCGTACCCGGGCCCCCGGGCGGGCGGCGGTACCCTTCGAACGGAGATGGCCGCGATTCGGATCCCGTCCGGGATCGGTCGGTCGCCGCTCCGCGAGGAGGATCCATGAGCTTCGTCACCGACATCGAGAAGCGCACCGAGGAGAACCGCAACTTCCGCGAGGTGCTGTATACGGGTCCCAAGAGCCAGTTGGTGGTCATGTCGATCGCGCCCGGGAGCCACATCGGGCGTGAGACGCACCCCGAGATCGACCAGTTCGTGCGGGTCGAGGAGGGGGTCGGGAAAGCCGTCCTGGACGGCGTCGAACACGACTTGAAGCCGGGCTGGGCGGTCGTGATCTCGGCCGGGACCGAGCACGACGTGATCAACACCTCCGACGCCGAGCCGCTCAAGCTCTACACGATCTACACGCCGCCCGAGCACGAGGACGGCACGGTGCACGCGACCAAGGACGAGGCGGACGCCGCGCACCACGACCACTGACGGGCCGGACGGGCCCGACCGGCCCTCACGGCGCCGGGTGCGGCGGCGGGTTCAGCGCAGTGAGTTGGGCCCGCTGCCGCGTTCGAGCGCGTCCGCGATCCGCTCCTGAGCGCGCACGAGGCGCCGAGCCAGGACGACCAGGTAGACGACCAGCCCGAGGACGACCAGCGATGGGACGACCGCCACGCTCATGACGCCGATCTCCGAGAAGGTGAACGGTTCGAGGCTCATGGCGCGACGTTAGCCATCAGGAGGTTGCCGACCGGTTGCATCCGCCACGTGATGAAGCGCCCGGATGCCAGGCCGCCGGAGCGGCAAACCTTTGATAATCTGCCTTATCAAACCCATCCGGAATGCCCAACCTGTTGCGCCCACGAACGGATATCCACCTCGAACGATCCGCACAAACCTAAGATGATCCAGTCTCCCCAGCCGCGGTCGAGGTCGCCGTATGCCCCCGCCACGGCCGCCACCCAGCGCTCGTCGGCGAGCGGCAGGTCGCGGAACGGAGCGTCGGCGAGCCGCTCGGCGGCCTCCGCGGCCGACGCACCGGCCGCGCGCAGCGGCGCGACGGCCTCGAGCAGCGCGCGCAAGACCCGGCGTTGCGCCTCGAGCACCTCGGGGCCGGCCAGCTCGCCGTGCCCCGGGACGACCGCGACCGGTCCCCAGGACTCCACGAGGTCGAGCGCGGCGAGCCAGCGGCGCACCTCGGTGCGCACCAGCGGGTAGCACCCATGGAACACGAGGTCGCCCGGCCAGGCGATCCGCTCCTCGGCGCACCACCAGGCGGTGTCGCCGACCGAATGCGTCGGGCCGACGTACGTCGCCTCCAGGACGATGCCGCCGAGGTCGACCCGCGCGTGCGCGTCGAAGGCGAGGTCCACCCGCGGCATCGCGAATCGCGTCGGGTCGACCCCCTGGCGCTCGGCGATGCCCGCGTACGTACGCTCCACCTCGGGGTCGCGCAGCGCCGCGGCGGCGGCCGTGCTCCCGACGACCAGCGGCGTGCCGAAGGAGGCGAGCCCGAGCACGTGGTCCGGGTCGGCGTGCGTGAGCAGGACGACGTCCACCGGGCGCCCGCCGCCGAGCCGCTCGGCCTCGGCGCGCACCGCCGCCGCTTGCTCCGGCGTGAAGGCGGTGTCGACGACCGCCGTGCGGCGATCGCCGAGCACGATCGTGGCGTTGGCGAGCGCGCGCACGCCCACGACGGGCGCGAGCGCCACCGCGACGCGTTCGCTCACGCGCTGGAAGCGGACCTCGGCGCGGGGCGGTTCGCGGTGCGGACGCATGCGGCAGCCTACGCGGTCGGGGCGATCAGGGTGCGTCGCCGCCCGCGCAGGCCGGGCACAGGCCCTCGAGCACCAGGTGGTCGCTCGTCACCCGGAAGCCGGTGCGGGCCGCGAGCGCCTCGAAGAGGGCTGCGGCCTCCTCCCCCGCCACCTCGACCTCGCGGCCGCAGCCGCGGCAGATCAGGTGGTGGTGGCCGGCGCGCGGTCCGGCGAGCTCGTAGCGGGCGACGCCGTTCTGCTCGATCGCGCGCAGCAGGCCGCGGTCGGTCAGGAACTTGAGGTTGCGGTACACCGTGGCCGCGTCGAGCGTCGCGCCCCGCGCGCGGGCGGCGGCGAGCAGCTCCTGCGCGGTCGGGCGGTGGTGCGCCGCGCAGACCAGGTCCATCAGCACCTCGCGCTGCGGCGTCACCCGATAGCCCTGCGCACGCAGCGCATCCTGGTAGTTCCACGTGTGGTGCGACATCGGTGCCCGCAGTGTAGCGGCCGCGGCCCGGGACGATCTCCCCGAGGGGGCGTCCCTCAGCCGTCCGCGCGCGCTGCGGCCTCCTCCGCCCACGCCGCGGCGCCGGCGGCGTCGAGCTCGGCGAAGACGTCGTCGGGCAACTCGAGCGCAGCAGCCGCGACGTTCTCTTCGAGGTGCGCGACCTTGCCGGTGCCGGGGATCGGCAGCATGACCGGGCTGCGGCGCAGCAGCCACGCGAGCGCGACCTGACCGTGGGTGGCCCCCAGGCGGGGCGCCACCTGGTCGAGGAGCCCGCCGGGCTTCGCCAAGGTGCCGGCGGCGAGCGGGAACCAAGGGATGAAGCCGATGCCGTGCGCCTCGCAGTGCTCGAGCACGTCCTCGCTGTCGCGGCGGGCCAGGTGGTAGAGGTTCTGGACGGTCGCGACCGGGAAGAAGGCCTGAGCGGCCTCGACGTCCTCGACGCCCACCTGGCTCAGCCCCACGTGGCGGATCAGCCCTTCGTCGCGCATCGCGCGGATCACGTCGAACTGCTCGTCGCGCGGCACCTTCGGGTCGATGCGGTGGAGCTGCCACAGGTCGATGCGCTCGACGCCCAGCCGGCGGAGGCTCATCAGCACGCACTGCCGGAGGTACTCGGGGCGGCCGACCGGCTGCCACTGGTCCGGGCCGTGCCGGGTGAGGCCCCCCTTGGTGGCGACGACCGTGCGGTCGTAGGGGTGCAGGACCTCGCGGATCAGGTCCTCGCTCACGTTCGGGCCGTAGCTGTCGGCGGTGTCGACGAAGTCGACGCCGAGCTCCGGCAGCCGCGCGAGCACCCGACGGGCCTCGTGCGGGTCGCTCGGGTCGCCCCAGATGCCGGCGCCGGTGACGCGCATGGCGCCGAACCCGAGGCGGTGGACGGGCAGGTCGCCGCCGATGGCGAAGGTGCCGCTCGCGGCGGCGTTCGGTTCCAGGGACATGGGGCACGCTCCTCGCCCCCATCCTCGCGCACGCGCCGGGGTCGCGTCGACCGCCGGCGCGACGCGCGGTCGGGTTCCGCCCCTAGAAGCGCCAGGCCTCGAAGGTCGTCACGAAGCGCCCGCGGACGGGCACGAAGAGCACGCGCACCTCGAAGGGGGCGATCAGCTCCATCGGTCGCCAGGCGCCGTCGAGCTGCTCGAAGCGCAGCGACCAGACCGCGACCGGGGCGTCGGGGTCGGCGTCGCGCAGCGTCAGCTGGGCGACGCCGCCCTCGAGGTCGAGGTCGTGGTCGTCGCACGGCAGCGCGAAGGCATCGCCATCGCCACCGCCGCCGCCCCCCGCGGCGTCGGGGCGCCGCAACCCTCGGCGTTCGAGCACGGTCGTCGACGTGCTGCCGTCCGCTTCCCGCCGCACGAGCGAGCGTTCGTACGCGACCTCGCGTCCCCCCTGCTCCACCGCCACCGCGACCTCGACCTCGAGGGCCGCCTCGAGCGACGCCGGCAGCGCGGCGACCAACGCCGTGCACGTCGGATCGGCAGCGAACGCGGGCGCCCCGGCGAGGAGGGCGAGGGCGAGCACGAACGCGGGTCGGCGCAGCATGCGGCAGGCTACGTCGCCATGAGGACCCGCGAATGAGACGCACCCGCCGAACGACGCCGTCGGGTGCCGAACGACGCGTAGACTCCACGGCATGACCCACCCCGCCGACGACGCAGACCACCGGGAGCGGACCGCGCGCCGGTGGGCGTGGGCGCTGATCGCCGCGCGCCCCGTCTCGTTCCTTGCGGCGCAGGCAGGGATCGCCGGTCTCTTGGCGCTCGGCGGAACCGCCGAGCCCTGGTGGGCGTCGGCGGCCTGGTGGCCGGTATCGGCCACGATCGCGAACGTCGTCGGCCTCGCGCTGCTCCGCGCCCGCGCCGCCGCCGACGCCGTGCCGCTGCGCCGCCTCGTGCTCGGCGACGGCTTCGAGCGGCGCGACGCTGGCGGCCTCGCGCTCGCGCTTCCGCTGCTGGCCGCGGCCGCGTTCCTGGCGCCCTGGGCCTGGGGCCTCGCGGTGTGGGGCGACGTCGGGGTCGGGCTCGCCGTCCTCGCCAGCGCCATACCGACCTGGGCCGCGGCGATCGCGCTGCTCGGGTACCCGCTGTCCATGGCGGCCGTCGACCTGCCGACGTACGCCTACGCGCGGGCGCGGGTCCGCGGTGGGGCCCTCGCGACGATCGCGATCGGCGCGGCGTTGGGGTTGCAGCACGCCGCCCTCCCCTTCCTGCCGGCGTGGACCTTCGTCGAGTGGCGCGCGCTGATGTGGGTCCCGTACGGCCTCGCCCTGGTCGCTCTGCTCGCGTGGCGACCGCGATGGCTGCCCTGGCTGGTGGTGGCGCACGGGCTCGTGCACGCCGGCGCGGCGGTCCTGGTGTGGCGCGCCTCGACCTGAACGCGCTCCTCCCGTGGGCGGCGGCGCATCTGGGCGCGCCGCTCGTCGCGGTCGAGGACGTCTCGTGGGACCATGCCGCCTCGTCGGTGGCGCGCCTTCGCGGCGCCGACGGGCGCACGGCGTACCTCAAGCGCCACGGCCAGGCTCGGAAGCACCGGCAAGAGCGGTCGGCGCTCGAGCGCTGGGCGGCGGCCCTACCCGGGACCCCGCGCCTGCTCGCGACGACCGACGAGCCCGCGCCCGCGCTCGTCCTCGCCGAGGTGCCGGGCGCGCTCGTCGAGGGCCTCGCGCTCGACCGGGCGGACGAGGCCGCCGTCCACCGCGCCGCCGGCACCTGGCTCGCGCAGCTGCACGCGCTGCCCGTCGAGGACGAGGACCCGGTGCCGCTGCGCGCGGCGCTCGAGGCGCGGCTCGCGTCGTGGACGGCCCGGGCGGGGGACGCCGTGGCGCCGGACACTGCGTCGTGGGCGGCCGCGCGGCTGGCCGCGGCCGAGGGGCTCGACGGCACCCGGGTCCCGTGCCACCGCGACTTCGGACCGCGCAACTGGCTGTGGGGCCCGGCCACCGGGCTGAGCGTCATCGACTTCGAGCACGCCCGCCCCGACGCGCGCTGGACGGACGTGCTGCGCTTGATCGACGGACCGTGGCTCGACCGCACGGACCTGGAGGAGGCCTTCTGGACAGGCTACGGGCGGCGGCCGGGGCCGCACGATCGCGACGCGATCGGTGCACTGCGCGCGCTGCATGCGATCGGCTCGATCGTCTGGGGCGTGGGCCATGGCGACCCGGCCTTCGCCGACGAGGGTCGCGCGGTGCTGCGGCGGCTCGGCGCTCCGACCCCCTGAGGCTGCCCACGTCGTGGTTCCGAACCGCAGGCGCCTCGCCTTGCGCGACCCTCCGTCAGGGGTCGCGGCACGTGCCGTCGGTCTCGCACGGGTCGCGCCCGATCGGCGCCCCCGCCGGGCGCGGACGCTCGGCCGACCAGGCGTACTCCGTGCGCGCCGAACCCTGGTAGAAGGTGCCCGCGAGCCGCTGGCTGGTCCCGTCGTCGGTGAAGCGGCCGACGTACTCCTGGGTGGAAGCGCCGAGCGGACGCACGAAGCGCACCGTCGTGCCGTCGAAGCTCACCTCGTCGAGGCGCTCGTCGCGCCCGAGCGAGAAGCTGCCGAACAGCGCCCCGCCCTCGTGCTCGAACACCAGCGTCCCGCGATGGCCGTTGGCGGTGAGGTTCCACGTACCGGCAAGCCCGTCGCCCGCGTCCGCCGTGGCCGCACCACCGGGCGCTGCGCCCGCCCCCGCCGACGTGATGCCGAAGCTGCGCGGCCACCGGCCCCACGAGCGGCTGGCGACCCCATGCCGGGTGCTGGCCTCGTAACCCTCCTGGCCATCGCCAATCGTGACCACGAAGGTACCGCCGCGGGCCACGTCGATCGCGCCCGCATGAGCCGCCGCGGCGCAGACGTTCGAATCGTCGGTGTAGACGTCGGTGCCCCAGACGGCGGCCGCCGGCGAGCAGTTCGCCGGGCAGCGCACGGTGACCTGCGCACCCACGGACAGGCGGCCGAGCGCCTCGCCCTGCGCGGTGTCCCCACAGGCGAGCGGCACGCTCGGACTGCTCGAACCGGGCGCGGATCCGGGCCCGCCAGGCGCCGTGGCCGCCTCGACCGTGAGGACGTAGTCGAGGTCCTCGGCGAGCAGGTTCTTGACGACGATCCGGTACGTCCCCGCGCGCGGGGTTGCCAGGGCGAAGACCGGGTTCGGGTCGACGCTGATGTCGTCGTAGAGCTCCTCGCGCCCGTAGTACACGGCCATGTCGGCGTCGGCGCCGCCGGCGGTGAGGCGCACGGTGAAACCGAGCGTGCCCGCCGGGACCTGCAACGCGTACTCGCGGTACATCTCGGCCGCGGGGATGATGCCGGTGCGCGTGCCGCCGAGCTCGATGGACCCGGCGTCGGTCGAGCCCGGGCCGGCGACCGGCGGCGTCGGGCGCCGGACGTCCACCGCGCCGCTGCGCACGCGGATCGTGTACGGCAACTCCTGCCACAGCAGGTTGAGGACCTCGATGCGGTACCGGCCCGCGCGGGGCGCAGTGATCGAGTACGTCGGGTTCGGATCCACGCTGATGTCGTAGTGGAGCTCTTCGTCGCCGAAGTACACGGCGAGGTCCGCATCGCGGTCCTCGCCGCGGACCTCGACCGTGAAGCCGGCGGTGCCGGCGGGCACGTCGAGCAGGTAGACGTGCGTCGTCGCGTCCGTGGGGACGACGCCGCTCGCACTCCGATCGAGACCGATCGTGTACGTCGGCTGACCGTGCGCGAGCCCGAGCAGGAGGGCGGCGAGGAGCGCGAGGGGGATGCGAAGACCGCGGCGGAGGGGCATGCGGGCACCTGGCTTCCGAAGACGTCGAGCGTGATGGACGGACCGCCCCGCGGGACGGCCGAGCATCCCGCGTTCGCGCACCTCCTGCCTCGGCCCGATGGGCGCTCCCTCGCCGGGGCCACCGGACGGTCTCCCCACCGTCGTGGCACCAGCGTCCCGCCGGGTTCCGGCGCCGTCCAGGGTCGAACGTCCGGGGCGCGCCCGGGGCACGATGGGTGCATGCCGCTCCTCGCCGTCGGCCTACCGCCCCGCGGGCCCTCCTTCCCCTTCGACCTGCCCTGGTTGGGCCCCGGGCGCCGCTTGCCGTTCGATCCCGGCGTGACCGTGCTCGCGGGCGAGAACGGTTCGGGCAAGAGCACCGTGCTCGAAGCGCTCGCGCTCGCCGCCGAGCTCCCGGCGGCCGGAGCCCACGACCTCACCCTCGACGCCACGCTCGACGCGGTGCGGCCGCTCGCGGACGCGCTGCGGCTCGAGTGGTCCGTGCGCAGCCGCCGAGGCCTGTTCCTGCGCGCCGAGGACTACTTCGGCTACGCCCAGCGGGTGCGCCGCGAGAAGGCCGCGTTGCTGGCCGAAGCCGCGCGCGTCGCGCGCGAGGCGATCGACCAGCCGGAGCTCGAGCGCGCCCGGCGCATGGCGCCCTTCCTGGGGTCGGCCGGCGCCCTCGATGGCCGCTACGGCGGCGACCTCGACGCCCGATCGCACGGCGAGTCGTTCCTCGCCTTCTTCGAGGCGCGCCTCACGGGACCGGGGCTCTACGTGTTGGACGAGCCGGAGGCGGCGCTGTCGCCGGTGCGCCAACTCGCGTTCCTGTCGCTGCTCAAGGCTGCGGTGGCGCGGGGCGCCCAGGTCGTGATCGCCACGCACGCCCCGATCCTTATGGCCTACCCCGGGGCGCGATGCTTCGAGCTCACGGACGACGACGTCCGCGAGACCGCCTTCGACGACCTCGACCACGTCCGCACGTTGCGCGCCTTCTTGGACGGACCCGAAGCGTTCGTGCGCCACCTCTGACGGGCGGCGCGTGCGTCAGGCGCCTCGTCTCACCCACCGGAGCACGCGCCCTTGCTCGTCTTCGTGCTCGTCGACGAGCGCGAACCCGAGCTTCTCGATCACGCGCACGGACGCGGCGTTGTCCACGCGGCACTCGGCCACGACCGCGCGCACGTCCGGGCGGGCGAGGAGCCAGTCGACGAAGGCGCCGCCGGCCTCGGTGGCCACGCCGCGATCGCGCTGTTCGGCGTTCGTGGCGTAGCGGATCTCGACGACGCCGTCCGCGTCGGGCGGCGCCACGCACCCCACCTGGCCGATCGCCTCCAGGGCGCCGCGATCGACGACCGTGGCCGCCCACCCCTCCGGTTCGTCGGCGCGCCGTCGCGCCGCCCACGCTTCGAAGCCATCGAGCGCGTCGCCCGGCCAGCCGGGCGGGAAGCGGACCGAGGCGATGCGGTGGCCCAAGTCGGCCGTCGCGGCCTCGCCCAGGTCCACGTCGAGGAAGAAGTCGTCGTACTGAAGGCGCTGCTCGATCGCCTCGGTCGGCGTCGGCACGACCACGGTGCGGGGCGTGACGGCGTACGGGTCGCGGGACTCGCTCACGAGACCTCCTGTTCCTTCGTGCCTGCGGACGGACCCCTCAGGGTACGACGGCGTCGCCGGACGGGGCCGTCGCCCGGGTCAGCGTCGCCGACCAGAGCCGCAGCACCCCTGCATGGACCTGCGCCCCTTCGGACGCATCGCCACCCGCCGCCAGCGCCCCCCGCCAGGCGGACCACACCGCGGCGGCCACGTCCGCGCCCGTCGACCCGGGCACGCTCGCCGCCCAGGCATCGGCGACCGCGGCGCGCACGGCGGCCCCGAGGTCGTGGACGGCCGGGGGCGTGAGGACCAGGTCGCGGTGGTGCGGGCGCTCGGCGGCGAGGGCCAGCAGCGCCCGGCCGGTGGCGTCCAACCAGGCGACCGGATCCGGGTCGGCGTGCGTGAGCGCCCCGTCGATCCAGCGATCGACCTCGCGCGTGGCCAACGCCTCGATCAGGCCCGCCTTGTCGCCGAAGGCGGTGTAGAAGACCATGGTCGAGCACCCGGCGGCGTTCGCGAGTCGCCGCATCGACAGGCCCGCGGGGCCCTCGCTGGCGAGCCGCGCGTCGGCGAGCTCGAGCAGACCCTCCGCCACCGCATCGCGGCCGGCGCGTTTGGCATCTCGGTACGGTGCGGGGCGTTCAGAGTCCATGTCCGCATCCTATCACAGCGTTACTCCATCCGAACCATCATCCGCACGCGTCGAGGCGGGTGCCCATCACCACGTACCGGTGCGGGTAGCCCGGGACGACGTACGGCGCGCTCAACCGGCGCCAGCCGCGGCGGGCGTACAGCCGCGCCCCGGTGGTGGACCGGTCGTCGAGGGTCGTGAGCAGCGCCGTCGCGTGCGGCGCGTCGTCGATCACGGCGTCGTGCAGAGCGCTCCCGAGGCCGAGCCCGCGGTGCGCGGGCACGACCGCCAGCTCGCACAGCAGGAAGGCGTCGGGGCACCACTTGGTGCGCGTCGGCGGCGCCAGCTGGGCGAGGACCGCGTCCACCCACGGGAGGCCCGGGGTGGCGGCGTGGCCGTAGGCGAAGCCCACCAAGGCTCCGTCCACCCAGGCGCCGACGCCGCGCCAACCCGGGGCAGCGGCGTGCGCGATCCAGCGGGGCGCGAAGCGCGACCGGGCCGCACTCCCCTCGGCGTAGGGCGGTCCGGAGAAGGCGGCCGCGTAGACCGCGACGACCGCATCGGCCTGCTCCGCCGCGGAGGCGGCGGCGAGCGGTCGCACGTCGGCGGTGAGCGGCGCCATGGTCCGAGCTTAGGCCTCGGGGCGGTCCGGCGCGACGTCGGGTGGCGCATCCCACACCCCCCGCGCCGCCATCGCGGTTTGATAACCCGCATGACGCTCGCGCGCCGAGATGGCACCGACCCGCTCGCCCGCACCGAACAGCTGCACCGCTGGGGCGAGGCCGCCCTCAAGCGCTTCGCGGTCGAGGCGGCGGGCGAGCGCGACCTGGAGAAGCTCTGGCGCCTGGTCGAAGCGCACCTGACGCTCCACGGCGCCTCGGGCGTCGGCACGTCGGCGCACACCCGGCGCGCCTACAAGCGCGGGGTCGAAGAGCTGCTCACCCTCTGGGCCGGCGAGTCGCTGCTGCGCCCCGCCCGCGACGCCGGCCCGCTCTATGTTCAGCGACTGCGCGCGGGGGACCGCGAACCCGTCCACGCGGAGGCGGAACGCGGCAAACGGGGCCGGACGCCCAAGAAGGGGCCGCTCGCCCCGGCCACCGTCGAGCTGCGGCTCGCCGCGGCGCGCTCGCTCTACGCGGCCCTGCGTTGGGCGGGCGCCACCGACGCCGACCCGTTCCGCGACGTGCGCACGGGGCGCGACGTCGACCGCGAGGAGGACGTCGCCGGCCTCAAGGTCTACACCGAGTTCGAGCTGATCGAGCTGCTCGGCCGCGCGGAGGAACCCGAGGACCGGGTGCTGGTGCTGCTCGGCGCCCATGCCGGGCTGCGCGTGAGCGAGATGCTGGCGCTGCGCTGGGAGCGGGTCGACGTGGGGTCGCGGGAGCTGCTCGTGAAGGGGGGCAAAGGGAACAAGACCGCGCTGGTGCAGCTGACGCCGCGGCTCGCCGCCGAGCTCGAGGCCTGGCGGCGCCTGCGGCTCGCCGAGGCGCCGTCCGACCCCTTCGTGCTGACGCTGCGCTCGCAGTACGGCGTGTACCGGCGCCTGCGCAGCCTCTGCCTGCGCGCCGAGGTCCGCTTCAAGGGCGTCCACGCGCTGCGGCACGCCGCCGGGACCAAGCTCTACCGCCAGACCGGCGACCTGGGTCAGGTCCAAGACCACCTCCGCCACGCCACCCTCGACATGGCGCGACGCTACGCGCGGTCGGACCGGCGCAAGCTCCGCGGCAGCCTCGACGATTGGTCGTGACGAAGCGGGCGCCCGTGCCGAAGTCCGCGGCGCGCAGGGTGGGACGTATCATGCGGGCGCCATGAACGCATCGCCGCCCGAAGGCTCGAAGCTCGAGGGCCCGGCCTCCGGTCGCCTCGGCCCGGGTCGCTCGCTGCACCGCGGCGTGCGCGACCTCTTCACGATCATGTTCGTGGTGACCGCGATCGCGATCGCCGGCAACGCCGTGCTCGAACGCGCGGGTCTGAGGGCCGTCGCGGAGGAGCGCGCCCTGCTGCTCGCGCGCTCGATCGCCGAGGACGTCGAGAGCGATCAGCGCGTCGCGCGCACCTACCTGCGGGTGCTCGCGAGCGACCCGGGGGTGCTCGCGGGCGACGCGTCCGCCTGCGAGGCCCGGGCCGCCCAACTCGCCGCCGTTGCGGGCGGCACCTTCGGCGTGATCGGCCTCGACGGCGTCGCCTGGTGCCTCGAACCGAACGAGCCCGCCCCCACGTACGCCGACCGGGCGTGGTTCGCCACCGTCCTCGCGACGCAGCGTCCGTACACGAGCGACTTCCTCATCGGCCGCAGCTCGGGCGTGGCCTCGGTGGTGCTCGTCGAACCGCTCGTGCACGACGGGGCGTTCGTCGCGATGGCGATCGTCTCGTGGGCGCTCACGGAACTCGTCGAGGCGATCGACCTGAGCACCGTGCCGCCGGGCACCACCGTCACCATGGTCGATCGCGACGGGATCCGGCTCGGGCAGATGCCTGCCGTCGACGGGGGCGGCATCGGCACCGGGGTCGCGGACGACGATCCGGTCGCGGCGACGATCGCGGCGGGGGAGCCGCTGATCCGCACCGGTCCGGACGGTCGCCGGCGCCTCTACACCCACGCCGAGCTCACCGCCGGCCACGACGTGGTGGTCGGTTGGCCGACCACCGCCATCTACCGCGCGGCCGACGTGCGCGCCGCGGCCAACGCGGCGTTCTTGCTCGGGGCGCTCGCGCTCCTGTTCGCGTGGGTCCGCCGGCGCATCGGCCGCGAGATCCTCGGTCCGGTCGCCGCGATCGCCGACGCCATGGACCGCTTCCGCTCCGGGGACGCCGAAGCCCGCATCGGTCCGCTGCGCGCACCCGAGGAGCTGACCGACGTCGCCGCCCGCTTCGACGCCACCGCGGAGGCCCTGGCGCAGCGCACCTCGGACCTGCACCGCGCCGTCGAGGAGCGCACGCGGCGCGAACAGCAGGTGCGCCAGATCCTCCAGTACAGCCCGTCGATCATCACGCTGCTCGACGCGGAGGGGCGCTACGTCGAGGTCGG
>JAABSI010000086.1 GCA_011390455.1 Trueperaceae bacterium | reverse complement strand
CAGGTCGGCCGGGGTGGGGCCGCCGGGCGGCTCGATCGACGCCCGGTGCTCGATCAGGCTCTCCACGCCACCGAGGCTGGTGGCACGGGTGAACAGCCGCACGCGACCGGCGACCGCCCGGGCGGCGGCCTCGGCGCCGGCGAGGCGAAACGACAGCATCGCCCCGAACGCGCGCATCTGGCGCGCGGCGACCTCGTGGTTGGGGTGGCCCGGCAGGCCCGGGTAGCGGACCTCGCTCACCGCGGGATGCGCGACCAGGAAGGCCGCCAGGGTGGCGGCGTTCTCCGCCTGGACCGCCAACCGCACGGCCAGCGTGCGCAGTCCGCGCAGCGCCAGCCAGGCGTCGAAGGGACCGGCGACGCCCCCCTCCAGGCGCTGCAGGTCGCGCACCCGCGGCCAGGGGTCGTCCGGCTCGGGGCGCGCCACCGGCGCCGCGACGACCACACCGCCGAGCACGTCCGAGTGCCCCGACAGGTACTTCGTCGTCGCGTGCACCACGAGGTCCGCGCCCAGCGCGAAGGCCGGCTGCCAGGGCGGCGGCGTCCAGGTGCCGTCGACCGCCACCCAGACCGGCGCCCCGTAGGCGGTCTCGGCCTCGCGCGCGACGGTCACGACGCCCGCGATGTCGGTCACCTTCAGCTGCGGGTTCGAGGGCGTCTCGACCCACACGAGCCGCGTCTCGGCACGCACGGCCCCCCGCACGGCCGCGAGGTCGCTCATGTCGACCGCGGTCAGGCGCAGGCCCGCGGGCACCAGCACCCGCTCGAGCAGCGTGCGCAGCCCGTGGTACATGTCGTCCGGCACCACGACGTGGCTGCCCGCGGGCACGCTGCGCAGCACGGCGGCCGCGGCCGCCGAGCCCGAGGCGAACGCCGCCGCCTCGCGCCCGCCCTCCAGCAGCGCCATGGCGCGCTCGAACGCCGCGCGGGTGGGGTTGTCGCTGCGGCTGTAGACGTAGCCGCGCGGGTAGTCGCCGCTCGCGTCGCGCTCGAAGGTGGTGGCCAGGTGCAGCGGCGGGACCAGGGCGCCGGTCGCCGGGTCCGGTTCCAGCCCGAGGTGCACGGCCAGCGTCTCGGGGTGCCAGCTCCGCGTCACACGAGCCTCACGGGGACGCCGGCGGCCGCCAAGACGAGCTTGACCTCGGGGATGGTGATCTCGCGCCGGTGGAAGATGCCCGCCGCCAGCGCCGCGTCCGCCTCGCCGTCGACGAGCACCGCGCGCATGTGCTCCGCCGAGCCGGCGCCGCCCGAGGCGACGACGGGCACGTCGACCGCCCGCGCCACGGCTCGCGTGGCGGCGACGTCGTAGCCGGTCTTCATGCCGTCGGCGTCGATGCTGTTGAGCACGATCTCGCCCGCGCCGAACTCGGCGCCGCGCACGGCCCAGTCGAGCAGGTCGAGCCCGGTGTCGCGCCGGCCACCGGCGACGAACACGCCCCAGCCGCCGTCCGGCCGCCGCTTGGCATCGATCGACAGCACCACCGCCTGCGCGCCGTAGTGGTCGGACGCCGCGCGCAGCAGCTGCGGGTCGGCGACGGCGCCCGAGTTGATCGAGACCTTGTCGGCGCCGGCGTCGAACAGCGCCCTGAAGTCGTCGAGCGTGCGCACGCCGCCGCCGACGGTCAGCGGCATGAAGCAGCGCTCGGCCACGCGCTCGATGACGTCGCGCATGGTGGCGCGCCCGTGGGCGGTGGCGGTGATGTCGTAGAAGACGAGCTCGTCGGCGCCCTCGGCGTCGTAGCGGACCGCGAGCTCCACCGGGTCGCCGACGTCGGCGAGCTCGCCGGCCTCGGCGCGGCCGAACTGCTGGCCCCGCGTGGTGCGGCCGTCGTGCACGTCCAGGCAGGAGATGATGCGCTTCGCCAACACGGGCGCACGCTACCACCCGGGCCGTGGGGGCCGCTTGGCGGCAGCTGGGCCGCACGGCGGCCACCTGCGCGGCGCCTGGCGGCGCGCCCCCCGCCGTCAGCGCCGCAGAAGCGACAGGATCTCGAGGTGGTGCGTGTGCGGCTGGAAGTCGTACGGGCGCACGCGCTCGAGGCGAAAACCCGAACGCTGCAGGTCGGCGACGTCGCGGGCCCAGGTGGCGGCGTCGCAGCTGACGTAGATCAGCGTCTTGGCGCGGCTCTCGACGATCGCCTGACGCGTGACGGCGGCCAGACCCGCCCGCGGCGGGTCGACGCACACGAGGTCGACGTCGTCGGGCACGCGCAGCTCGCGGGCGTCGAGCCGCACGTGCATGACGTGGCCCGCACCCATCCGTTGGGCGTCGGCGCGGCCGCGCTCGACGGCGCCGCGGTCGATCTCGACGACGGTCACCCGCTCGCTGCGTGGCGCAAGGTGCAGGCCGATCACGCCGTTGCCGCCGTAGAGGTCGAGCGCGTGGCGCGCGGTCGGCGCCCACGCGGCCAGCTCGCGGAAGAGCGCGCCGGCCGCCGCCGGGTTCGGCTGGGCGAAGGCCGTGGCCGTGAGCGTGATCTCGACGTCGCCGTAGCGCTGGCGCATCGAGCGGGCGCCCGCCAGGCGCTGGGCGCCGCCGCGGAAGCGGCCGCGAGGGTCGTACGGTGCCAGCGCGACGCCGGACACGCCGGCGCGGACCAAGGCGTGGGCGGTCTCGAGCGGGTCGCCCGGGTCGCCCGCGGTGCGTGTCTCCCGCGTGTCGCGCGCGCCGTGCGACGCACGCGGGCCCCGCGTGGGCCCACGCGGGGCCCGGGCCGGCACCGCGGCGACGAGCGCGATCAGTGCCTCCCCGTCGTCGTTCCCACGGATGGCCACCTCGCGGACGCCCGCCGGCAGGCCCACCGAAGCCACCGCGGCCCAGGCGGCGGTGCAGGCGGGGTTGGCGGTCGGGTCGTCGTCGAGCGGGACCACGTCGTGGGCGCCGGGCCGGCGGTAGCCGAGCGCCGCCGGCGTCCCCGTCGTCGCCACGGCGGGCTGGATGGCGCTGCGGTAGCCCCACGGCCGTGGCGACGGCGCCACCGGCGGGACGTCCGCGGGCAGCGCCACGCCCGCGCGGCGGGCTGCGTCGAGCAGCACGGCGTGCTTGAGCTCGAGCTGGCGCGCGAGCGCGACGTGGCCCAGGTCGAGGCCCGGATGGGCGGGGGCCTCGACCCGGTCGGGGCTGGCCTCGAGCACCTCGACGACCTCACCGAAGTCGACGCCCTTGCGCGTCTCGATCCGCGCCACCACCCGCTCGCCCGGGATGCCGCCGGCGAGCAGCACCAGCGGGACACGGCTCGGGGAAGCGGTGCCCGGCGCCTGATCGGGGGCGCCTGCGGCCCCAGCGGCGTCGGCCGGCAGCGCGACGCAGCGCCCGCCGTGGACGGGCCGATCGACCCGCAGTTCTCGCAGTTCGGACGGTGGGTTGGGCACGCGGCAGCCTACCGCGAGCGTCGGCGTCGGCACGCCGACACCGGTCGCGCCCGGGGCGATCCGTGCGGCCGCCGGACAGGGGCGGCAGGAGGCGGGTGCTAGACTCCGTTCATGAGACGCACGCCGCAAGAGATCGTCGAACTGGTCGTCTTCGGTCTGATCGCGCTCTTGCTCGGCACCGGGGTGCTGTGGCTGCTGGGCGCGGTCTTCGGCCTCGTCGGTGCGGTCCTCGGCTGGCTGGCCGCGCTCCTGTGGGGCATCGTCAGCTTCCTGGTCCCGGTGGCGCTGGTCGCCGGCGCCGTGGTGCTCATCGTCCGCCTGGTGCAGGGCAAGTCGCTGCCCGGGGGCGCCGTCCGCAGCGAGGCGCCGACCGTGGACGCCGCCCCGGCCTCGGCGGCGGAAGCGGCGAGCGACGCCGCCCTGGAACGTGATCGGGCGGCGGAGGCGACTGACGAGGGCATGCCCCCGGCCCCGCCCGGAACGCCACCCGTCGCGCCCGAGGCGCCGACCGACGGCACCGACGTCGCGCGCGAGGCGTCGAGCGACGGCACCGAGGCGGCGCCCGACGACGCCGCGCCGGCGGACGAAGAGGAACGGCGCGGCGAGGGTTGACGCCGCCGGACGCCCCCTTGCCGACCCGCCGTCGAATGAATCGGCCGCGCGCCGCACGACACCGCGGCATCGTCCTGGCCGTCGCGCTCATCGTCATCGCGCTGTGGCTGGCGCAGGCCGCCGGGCAGGCCTCGGACCGCTCGCCCGGTTCCGAGCGACCCGCCCCGCTCGACGATCTCGGCCTCCGGACGGTCACCGAGATGGGCTCGCGCGAGGGCGACGCGCTGCGCGACTGGATGGTGGCCGGTGCACCGGACGCGGTCCTGCGGGGGGCTTACGCGTACGACCAGAACTGCTCCGTGTGCCACGGCGACACCGGCCTCGGCTACGAGGAGGCGCGGCTCGCCTTCCCGGCGGACCACCGCACCTGCACGCGCTGCCACCGGCCCGGCAACGCGCGCGAGATGTCCTTCGAGACCATGATGGAGCGTCAGCACGACCTGTTCGACATCGGCGACCCGCCAGCCCTGCGCGGGCCCGGCACGCTGTCGGTCTTCACGGAGGACGCGGTGCTTCTCGCGTACACGCAGGCGACGATGCCGCGCTACCAGCCCGGCCGGCTCGACGACGAGGGCTACGCCGACCTGGTCGCCTTCATGCGCTGGATCGCATCCCCGCCATAGAGGTGAGGGCGCCCCTTTCAGAGCGCCCCCAAGAGCTGACCGTGAAGCCGCTTCAGACGTGCCCGCGCACGTCGAGGACGTCGCGGAACGCATCGCCGAGCAGGTTCCAACCGAGCACGAACATGACGATCGTCAGGCCGGGCCAGAACGAGGTGAACCAGTACGCCAGCGGCTGGCCGGGCGGTCCCAGGATCCAGTTGCGCGCGAACGAGATCATCTGGCCCCAGTCGGTGTAACCGAGCTCGGGGCCGAGCCCCAGGAACGACAGCGCCGCCGCCGTGAGGACGATCGAGCCGATGTCGAGCGAGGCGACGATCAGCACCGGGCCGATCGCGTTCGGCAGGATGTGGCGGAAGACGATCCCGAACGACCTGCGCCCCATCGCCTGCGCGCCGGTGACGTACTCGAGCTGCTTGATCCGCAGCACCTCGCCGCGCACCAGGCGGGCATAGCTGGGCCAGGCGACCGCGGAGATCGCGATCATCAGGTTGACGATCGAGTTCCCGAGCACCATGACGATGACGAGGGCGAGGACGAGCGCTGGGACGGCGATGACCATGTCGGTGAAACGCATGAGCACGTTGTCGACCCAGCCGCCGAGGTAGGCGGCCGTGGCCCCGACGAGGATGCCGACCGTCAGGCCGATGCCGACGACCAGCACGCCGATGCGGAAGGCCGTGCGGGCGCCCCACATGAGGCCGTAGAAGATGTCGTACCCCTGGCTGGTCGTGCCGAGGACGGTGCCCGACACCTCGGCCGTCTGCGGGATGGGCGAGAAGCCGGCGCGCGGCATCATGTAGCACGAGTCCGGCGTCCGAAACATGAGCTGCCAGAAGGCGGGGTTGCGGACGTCGCGGTGGGCGTTGGCGGTCGCCGCGGTCATGCCCAGGTCGCGCATGCAGGAGCGCCCGAGCGGCGTGACGAGCGGCGCGATCGAGGCGATGACGACGAACGAGAGGACGATGACCAGGCCGACGATGGCGAGGGGGTTGCGGCGGAAGCGGCGCAGGCTCTTCGACTGCCACCAGCGGCCGAGCGCCGTCTTGCGCTCGACGAACTTGGGTGCGGGGGCCGCGTCCATCAGCCGTACCGGATCCGCGGGTCGACGATGCCGTACAGCACGTCCACGAGCAGGTTGGCGACCACGACCGCGACGGCGGTGAAGATGGCGAAGCCGAGCACCGAGGCGTAGTCGAGGTTGAGCGCCGCGCGGGCCGCCCACTGCCCGAGCCCTGGGTAGTTGAAGATCGTCTCGGTGATGACGACGCCGTTGATCAGGCCGATGAGCACGAAGCCGGAGAGCGTGATGACCGGGATGAGGGCGTTGCGCCGGGCGTGCTTGCGGTTGACGACGCTCGTCTGCAGGCCCTTGGCGCGCGCCGTGCGGACGTAGTCCTCGGAGAGGGCATCGAGCAGCGACGAGCGCATGACGCGCATGATCTGCGCGGACTGCACGGTGGCCAGCGTGATCACCGGCAGCACCAGGTGCCGCAGCGCGTCGAGGGCGATGTCGAGGCGCCCGTTGAGCAGCGCGTCGAGCGTCAGGAAGCCGGTGAAGTTGCGGAAGTCGCCGGTGGCCATCTGGATGGCGAACTCCGTGGATATTCGCCCGGGCTGGAACCAGCCCAGCAGGCCGTAGAAGATGACCAACAGCCAGATGCCCATGACGAAGGTGGGGATCGACCAGCCGAAGATCGACAGCACACGGACCACTTGGTCGATCACCCCGTCGCGGTTGAGCGCCGCCATCGTGCCCAGGACGATGCCCACCCCGATCACGGGCAGGATCGCCAGGAAGGCGAGCTCGGCCGTCGTCGGCAGCCGCTTGCGCAGCGTGGTGAGGACCGGCTCGTTGGTCGTGCGCGAGTAGCCGAGGTCGCCGTTCGCCAGCCGCCCGATCCACAGGCCGTACTGCACGTACCAGGGCTCGTCCAGTCGGTACTGGCGGATGATCTCGGGGATCTGGTTGGCCTGGTTCTCGCTACGGATGTAGGCCGCCGCGCGCTGGGCGGGGGTCAGGAGCTGCATCAGCAGCACGATGATGACGGTCACCCCGAAGAACACCAGGGGGAGCATCATCAGGCGGCGCAGGATGAAGGTGAACAACCGGTGGCCCTCCGTAAGGCGCCCGATAGGGGGGCGCGGATGGCCGGTCGCCACGCGACCGGCGTGATCAGATAGCTTCGCTGGGCCCGCGATCGCGCCGTGAGCGACGCGCCCGCGGCGTGGCGGGCGGGGGTGGTGTCCACCCCCGCCCGTTGGATCGGTCAGCTCAGTTCTTGGCGATGTCCTTCCACAGGAACTCGTGGCCGCGCATGGGGTTGAAGTAGATGCCGGAGATGTTGTCGCGCGTGATGATGTACTCGGTCGGGACCGGGTACACGATCATGGGCGCCAGGTCGTAGTGCAGCGTGCCGATGTCGCGGTACAGGAAGGCGCGGGTTTCCTGGTCGAGGATGACGTCGGCCTGGTCGATGAGCACCTGCATCTCGGGAAGATCGATCGAGGTGCGGGCGGAGTAGAAGCCGTCGTTGTCGTAGAAGGTGTTGACGAAGTTGCGGGCGTCGGCGTAGTCCGCGCACCAGCCGAGCGCGAACAGCGGGACCTTCTTCTCGGCCGTGCGGGCGAGGAAGTCGGGCCACGGCAGGCTGCGGACGTTCATCGTGAAGTTCGGGTTCAGGAACTCGACGTTGTCCTTGATGATGTTGAGCAGCGTCTCGCGGGTCGTGTTGCCGGCGTTGTACAGCGCGGTGAACTCGAACCCGGTCTCCCACACGGCGCCGTCCCACGCGAGGCGGAAGGCCTCTTCGGCGGCCTCGAGGTCGAGGGTGCGCACGGGGACGTCGGGGTTGTAGCCCGGGAAGGTGCTCGGCAGGCCCATGGTCAGCGTGCTGCCGGCGCCCTGGTAGATCTGGGCGATGAACTCTTCCTGGTCGAACAGGTGGGCGAAGCCGCGGCGCACGTTGACGTCGGCGAAGAAGTCGCCCGGGATGCCGTTGCCGTCGAGCTGGCCGGAGCCGACGTCGACGTTGTCGGTCGTGTCGATGGCGAAGTTGAAGAAGCCGGCGGAGACGCAGGTGCTGGCCCACTCGGGCTCTTCGTGGACGGTCACGCCCGGGGTGCCCTCGATCTGGACGAGGCTGGCGCGCTGGCCGAGCTCGATGCGGTCGGCGTCACCCTGCTGGAGCGCCAGGATGCGGGTGGCCTCCTCCTCGACGTAGTTGAAGACGACGTTCTCGATCTGCGCCGGGCCGCCCCAGTAGTCGTCGAAGCGGGTGGCGATCAGGCTGGCGTCGCCCCACTCGACGACCCGGTAGGCGCCGGTGCCGGACGGGTTGCGGTGCAGGAACTCCTCGGTCAGGTCGCGGCCGATCCAGTCCTGCCAGGTGGCCTCGGTGCCGTCCCACACGCCGTTGGCGATCGCGTACTCGCTGTCGATGACGCTGAACGCGGTGTAGGCGAGCACGGCCAGGAACGCCGGGTCGGGCGCCTGGATGTTGAAGTCGGCGACGAGCCCGTCGGGGCCCTCGGGGCAGGTGACGGCGCCGTCGATCTCTTCCCAGCTGTTGGCGGCCAGGTAGGCGTCGAGGTCGTCACCGGTCTGCTGGCTGCCGAGGAACTGCTTGCCCACCAGGTAGCTGGTGGCGCCCTCGGGCGCGGCGGTGATGAGGCCGTACTTGATCGACCAGGCGACGTCGGCGCAGGTCATCGTGTTGCCGCTGTGGAACTGCACGCCGTCGCGCAGCGTGAAGCGGTAGGTGAGGCCGTCGTTCAGGATCTGGACGTCGGTGGCCAGGCCGGGCTTGAGGGTGTCGATCGCCGGGTCGTCGAACGTGAACAGGGTCTCGTAGACGTTCTCGAGGATCGCGCCGGACGCGGTGTCGTACGCGCGCACGGGATCGAGCGAGGCGATCTGCCCGAACTGCATGGACACGTAGGTGTTCGCGGGCGCCTGGGCGAACGCGATGGCGCCCACGAGCAGGGCACTGGCTAGGGTGACGAAGAACCGATGCATGGTACCTCCAGTTGGGTCGTGACCAACCTCGATCGCCGGGCCGATTCCCGACGACGTCGCACGCTCGCGCGTGCCGTCCTCCCCTCCTCACCGAACCCGGGTCGAGTCCGAGGCAGGTTAGAGGGATTCTAACGCGTGGGCCCCCCGTTCGGGGAGTACCTGCCGCGCGGCGCCCACACGCGCCCAGCCGGTCCACCTGCCCGCGACGCCGGACGCCGACGAGCGGTAGATTGCGCAGCATGAACCGAGACCCCGTGACCACCGGGCGCCGCCACCGCCGCGTGTCGTCGGCGCGCGCCGTGTTCACCGCGGTCGCCGCCCTCCTGCTGATGACCGCCTGCGTGGAGCGCGGCGACGCGATGCCGCCGACGGTCTCCATCCGCGAGCCACGCAGCGGCGCGACGAGCGCCACCGAGAACCTGCGCATCGTCGGCTACGCCTTCGACGACGAGGGCGTCGCGGCCGTGCGCGTCGACGGCGTGGACCTGCTCGCGACCAGCGCCTACGAGAGCGAGCGCGGGAAGAACCTCGTCGAGTTCTTCTTCACCATCCGCGACCTCACGGACGGCGACGTCACCGTCCTCATCGAGGCCGAGGACGCCGGCGGGCGGGTCACCGTCATGCCCTACCGGCTGCGCCTCGACAGCACCCCGCCAACGGTGGAGTTGACCTCGGTCACCTCGCTCGGCAGCGGGCGGCTGCGCGTCGAGGGTGTGGTGCGCGACAACACGCAGGTCACCAGCGTCCTGATCAACGGCATCCCGCTGGCGTTCACGCCGGCGCCCGAGCACGCGTTCCGCGTCGACGTCGCCGACGTCGCCGACGGCGAGGTCGTGGTCGAGGACGCGGCCGGCAACGTCACCCGGAGACCCCTGCGATGAGCGCCCTCCCCGCGCGCGACGCACCGGACGCGGCCGACCCATCTGCGCAGGCGCCGCTGCGATTGCCGGTCCGCAGCGACGACGTGTTCGACGGCGTCGAGCGCGCGACGACCGTCGCCCGCGAGCACGACCACGGCAACCGCGACCTGATGGCGCTGGTCGACGTGCTCGGGTTCGGCGGCCCGTTCCGCACCGTCTCCCCGTGGGAGTTCGAGGACGAGGAGGGCCACCACCTCATCCACGCGGGCGGCTACGCCGCCGTGCCCTTCGGCGAGGGCTACCCGCCGCTCGTGCGCACGGTGGCGCGCTACCTAGCGGAGACCCGCGACATCGGACTGCCGCAGTCGTCGCTCTCCGCCTGGCGGGCGGCGGTCGAGGAGAACCTCGTCGCCATCCTGGCGTCGGTGGCGCCGAGCCACGCGCGCAGCCGGGTGTTCTTCTCCAACTCGGGCGCGGAGGCGATCGAGGCGGCGGTCAAGTTCGTGCGCTCCTACCGGCCTGGCGGCACGCTGATCAACTTCACCCGCGCCTACCACGGCAAGACCGCCGCGGCGCTGGCCCTGACGCCGAACGAGGAGTACCAGGCCCCCTTCAGGCCCCTGTTCGGCCCTGTGCGGACCGTGCCCTACGGTGACCTCGACGCCCTCGAGACCGCCGTGCGGGAGCTCGGCCCAGACAAGGTCACCGCCGTCGTCGTCGAGCCCATCCAGGGCGAGGCCGGCGTCATCCGCCCGCCCGCCGGTTTCCTGGCGGGGCTCGGTGAGCTGTGCCAGCGACACGGCATCCTGGTGGTGGCGGACGAGGTCCAGACGGGTCTAGGCCGCACGGGTCACTGGCTCGCCAGCGTCGCCGACGGCCTCGACCCGGACGTCATCGTGCTGGCCAAGACGCTGGGCGGCGGCATGGTACCTGCCGCGGCCACGATCGCGCGCGAGGAGGTCTTCCAGAAGATGCTGCCGGGCGTCGAGTCGAAGCGCCACTCGAACACCTTCGGGGGGGCGACGCTCGCGATGGTGGTCGCCCTGCGCTCGCTGGAGCTCATCCACGACGAGGGCCTGGTCGCCAAGGCCCGGCGCGACGGCGAGGTCGGCCTCGCCCGCCTGCGCGCGCTCGCCGAGCGCTTCCCCGACCTCATCGCCGATGCCCGTGGCGCCGGCATGCTGTTCGCGCTGCAGATCCGCGCCGTCGCGCCGTCGCGCTTCCTGCCGGTCGACGCGGAGCTGGTCGACCAGGTCGGTGCCGCGCTGGCCCTTCGTGCGCTGCACCTCCAGGGCGTGCACGGGTGCTTCTCGATCAACGCGCAGCGAGTCGTGCGCCTGACGCCGCCGCTGAACCTGCCCGAGGGATTGCGCGACACCCTTTTCGACCGGGTCGAGGCGACGGCGGAGGCCTACCCGCAGGCCTGGCGGCTCCTGCAGACGATGTCGCCGGCGCGTTGGATGCGGCTGGCGCGCCTCGCTCTCTAGGTCCATGAGCGGGTCGCCGGCGTCGGGCGGGTTCGGCGCGGGCTTCCGCGCCATGGTCCCTCTGTGGATCGGGGTGGTGCCGTTCGGTGCCGCGTACGCGGTGACCGCACGGACGGCGGGCCTCGATCTGGCGCACACCCAGCTGATGAGCCTGCTCGTCTTCGCCGGCGGCGCCCAGTTCGCGGCGGTCGGCCTCATCGCGGCCGGCGCCGGTCCCTGGACGCTGGTCTCGACCACCTTCCTCATCAACCTGCGTCACCTGCTCTACGGCGTCGTGGTCGCCGCGACGACCGAGCTGCGGGGCGGGCGCAGGCTACTGGCGGCCCACCTGCTCACCGACGAGGCGTTCGGCGTCCACGTCGCTCACGGGCGGGGCCGACCCGCGTTCCTGATCGGCGCCGGCCTGTCGCTGTTCCTGGTCTGGAACGCCGCCACGCTCGTGGGCTCGCTGCTCGCGCGCTCGCTCCCCGACCCGCACGCGATCGGCCTCGACATCGTGTTCCCGCTGGCGTTCCTCGCGCTATTGGTGCCGCTGCTGCGCGACCGCCGAAGCCTGGCGGTCGCGGGCATCGCCGGACTCGGCGCCTGGGGCCTCGCAGGGGTTCTCGAACCGGGGGCCGCCCTGCTGGTGGCGACGGCCCTGGCCGCCGGCGTCGGCGCCGCCCTGCCGGCAGGAACGCGCGCGGCGCCGTGACGCCGATCACCTGGACGATCCTGGCGATGGCCGGTGTCACCTACGCCGTCCGCCTGTGGGGCCTCCTGCTGCCGGGAACCCAGTTGCGCGGCTATGGACGGCGGTTCCTCGACGCGGTGCCGGTGGCCGTGTTCGCCGCGCTGGTCGCCGGCGGCCTGCCCGGCGCCGACGCCATCGACGGCGCCTGGCGCATCGCCGCGGCGGCCGTGACGGTCGTCGTGGTCGCGCGCACGCGGGGCCTCGCGGCCGGGCTGCTGTTGGGCCTGGGCGTGTACCTGGCGGCCCGCGCGCTGGGGTGGGCTTGAGGACGCGGCGTCCCGGCGCCATCGGCGGGCACGGACCGGGCGCGTGGGTCCCACAACGACGAAGGGCCACCCGAAGGTGGCCCCAAGTCTTCCAGGATCAATCCGGTACGCGACGTTTCCCTGTCCTAGACTCCTTAGAAAGGAGGTGATCCAACCGCACCTTCCGGTACAGTTACCTTGTTACGACTTAACCCCAGTCACGAGCCACACCTTAACCGCGCGTCCCATTGGCGGGACTACGCGTCTTCGGGTGCAACTTGCTCCCATGGTTTGACGGGCGGTGTGTACAAGACCCGGGAACGTATTCACCGCAGCATGGCTGATCTGCGATTACTAGCGATTCCAACTTCACGCAGTCGAGTTGCAGACTGCGATCTGAACTGGGACCGGCTTTCAGAGATTAGCTCCCTCTCGCGAGGTGGCAACTCGTTATACCGGCCATTGTAGCACGTGTGTAGCCCAGGTCGTAAGGACCATGCTGACTAGACGTCATCCCCGCCTTCCTCCTACTTTCATAGGCAGTCCCAATAGAGTGCTCAACCGGATTGCTAGCAACTATTGGCGAGGGTTGCGCTCGTTGCCGGACTTAACCGAACATCTCACGACACGAGCTGACGACAGCCATGCAGCACCTGTCTCATGGCTCCCCGAAGGGCACCCTCCCGTCTCTGGGAGGTCCCATGGATGTCAAGACCTGGTAAGGTTCTTCGCGTTGCTTC
>JAABSI010000085.1 GCA_011390455.1 Trueperaceae bacterium | reverse complement strand
CATCGTCCGGACCGAGCCCCCCATGCGCGTCCGCGAGCGCCAGCGCCTCGTCGAGCGTCGCCATGAAGTTGGCGCAGCCGCGGCGGGTGACGACGATCGCGCCGCAGGCGTTGCCCAGCCGGGCGCTCTTCGACCAACCCCACCCCTGGGCGCGCCCGTAGATGAAGCCGGCCGCGAAGGCGTCGCCGGCGCCCAGCACGTTGACGACCTCGACCGGGAAGCCGGGCACCGCGTGCACCGCGCCGTCGCTCAGATGCACCGTCGCGCCCGCTCGCCCGCGCTTGACCACCAGCGCGCCGGGGCCGCGCGCCAGGAGCGCCGCGACGTTGGCGTCCAGGTCGCCGCGCACCGTCGGGGCGCTCACCTGCTGGTGGGTGATGGCGAGGTCCTCGACGCGCGCGAGCATCGCGGCGTTGACCTCCTCCTCGGTGCCGAAGGCGACGTCGACGAGCGGCAAGAGCGAGCGCACGACGGCGCCGTAGGCGCGCGGGTCGTGCCACTGGTCGGCGCGGAAGTCGAGGTCGAGGTAGACGGTGCGCCCCGCCGCGCGGGCGCGCTCGCACGCGACGAAGGTGGCGCTGCGCGCGGGCTCCTTGGCGAGCCCGGTCCCCGAGACCTCGAGCGCGGCGCTCGATCCGATCGGGGCCGCGAGGACGTCGTCGATGGTCAGCTGCGCGTCCGCGGCGTTGTCGCGGTAGAAGACGAGCGGGAAGCGGTCGGGCGGTTCGATCCCGAGCAGCACCGCGCTGCTGCGCGCGCTCGGTTTCACCGGGACCCAGTCGACGGCCACGCCCTCGCGGCGCAGGAAGGCGAGGATGAAGTCGCCCACCTTGTCCGCGCCCACCGCGGTCAGCAGCGCCGTGCGCAAGCCGAGCCGCTGCGCGCCCACCGCGATGTTGAGCGGGCTGCCGCCGACGTACGCCGCGAAGCCCTGGATGTCTTCGAAGGCAGCGCCCGTCTCCTGCGCGTACAGATCGATCGAGGAGCGGCCCATGGTGAGCAGGTCGAAGGTCGGGGCGCTCACTCCTCGCGTCCCGTGCCCTTCAGGGGCAGCTCCAGCCGCCCCTCGCGGCCCGCCCACTGGCCCCGCACCCACGCGAGGTCCGGTTCGTCGCGCGCCACCCAGCTCGGGTGCTCGCCCGCCAGGAAGTTGAGGTAGTAGCCGTCGTACCCCGGCGCCATCACGACCGGGTGGTAGCCGCGGCGCACGAGCACGGTGTCGCCGTCCGCGACGATCACGACGTCGTTCAGGTCGCGGTCGTCCGTGTACAGCCGCTGCAGCGCCCAACCCTCCGAGGGGTCGATGCGGTAGTGGTAGACCTCGTCCAGGTCGACCTCGACGCCGGGATGGTGGGCGTCGTGCTTGTGCGGTGGGTAGCTCGACCAGTTGCCCGACGGGGTGTAGACCTCGACGCAGAGCAACTTCTCCGCGTCGTCGGGATCGAGCACGTGGCTGATCTGGCGGGTGGCGTTGTGGCCGCCGCGGATCTCGACGGTCACGTCGTCCGGCGTGATGAGGCGCGCCGGCAGCCGCCCCTCGGCGGGCGCGCTGCCGATGGCGACCTCGAGGTCGGTGGCGGCGCGGACGCCGTAGTGCGTCCCGGGCGGGACGTACAGCGCGTGCGGGAGGCCCTCGAAGACGGCGCGGCGCCCGCGCACCGTCCAATGCTCGGAGCCCGCCGACAGGTCGGCGTCGCCGGAGAGGAGCACGACGCACACTTCGAACGCGCCGCTCTCGGCGGTGAAGCCCTCGCCGGCCCGCAGCGCGCGGACCTGGAACCCGAGGTGGCGCCAGCCGGCGCGCTCCGGGGTGACGTCGGCGCGGACGGGGGCGCTGCGGTCGAGCGGGACGACGTGCGCGTCGCGGATCGGGTCGCTCATGAGGTACCTCCAACGAGGGGTGCGCGCGGCTCCGGGGTCACAGCCCCAGGTCGCGCAGGACGTCGCGGTTGCGGCGCGCGCTCGCCTCGGGCGTGCCCATGCCGGGGAGCACGTCCTGCTCCACGGTCACCCAGTCGGCGTAGCCCTGCGCGCGCAGGAAATCGAGCACGCCGGCCAGGTCGACGCTCCCCTGGCCCAGCTCGCAGAAGACGCCGGCGCCGACGGCCTCGGGGTAGCCCAGGCCCTCGGCTCGGGCGCGGGCCGCCACCGCGGGGTGGCAGTCCTTGAGGTGGACGTAGGGGACGCGCCCCCAGAAGCGCCGCAGCCCCTCGAGCGCGGCCGTCCCGCGGCCCGCGGGATCGCCGGGTTCGGCGTCGGGCCGCCCGGTGCCGTACGTGTAGTGGCCGGTGTCGAAGACCAGATCGACGAGCCCGGCGGGGACCGCGTCGAGGAAGCGCGCGATCTCGTCCGGGGTCTCGACCCAGGCGCCGCAGTGGTGGTGGAAGAGGGTGCGGAGGCCGGTCTCCTCGGCGACCAGCCGGGCGATCGCGGCGGCGTTGCGCGCGAAGGTCGCGTGCGCGGCCTGACCGAGCCGCAGGTTGCGCGGCACCCGACCGGCGAGCCGGGTGCGCTCCGGGTCGCCGCAGGTGGCGTCGGCCAGGATGAAGTACGGAGGCCGGCCGGGGTCGCCGACGTCGCCGGCTGCGGCGAGCAGCTTCGCGACCGTCAGCAACCGCCCCCGGTGGTGCTCCACCGCGTCCGCCGCGCGCAGATCGACCCCCTCGAAGCCGCCGAGCAGCGCCAGCCCGCGCTCTTCGAGCGCCGCGCGCAGCGCCGCGGGGTCGTCGGGGAGGTAGCCGAGGTCGCCGAGCTCGGTGGCGGCGTACCCGGTGCCCGCGAGCTGATCGAGCATCGCGCCCCACGGGGTCGCGTCGCCGAAGCCCTCGATGGTGCCCCACGAGCACGGGGCGTTGGCGACGCGGATGGTCGGTCCGGCCGGAGCGCTCATGGTGCGACCTCCGCGATCTCCACCGCACGCCCCTCGCGCAGGCTGAGGCGCGCGGCCTCGGCGACCCGCAGCGATTCGACCGCGTCGACCGCGCCCGGCTCGGGCGCGCGGCCGGCGCGCACCGCGTCGACGAAGGCCTGCACCTCGAGGCGGTAGGCGTCGCGGAAGCGGTCCAAGAAGTGGTGGTAGTAGTCGCCCTGCGGGCCGCCGGGCCCGTAGCGCCACACCTTGGTGGCGCGCTCGTCCTCGGCGACCAGCTTACCCAGCGCCCCGTGCACCTCGACCCGCAGGTCGTGGCCGTAGACGGTGCGCCGCGAGTTCATCAGCACGCCCAGCGCGCCCGAGGCGAACTCGAGCGTGAGCACGCTGGTGTCGACGTCGCCGTACTTGGCGTAGAGCGGGTCGACGCGCACCCGACCGAGGGCGGTGACGCGCTCCACCTCGCCGCAGACGAAGCGCGCGGTGTCGATGTCGTGGATCACCGAGTCGTGGAAGAAGCCGGCCGAGGCCGCGATGTAGGCCTCGGGGGCCGGACCGGGGTCGGACGACTGGCTCCGGAAGAGCTCCACCGGCCCGAGCTCACCGGCGCGCACCGCCCGCCCGACCTCGGCGTAGGCCGGGTCGAAGCGGCGGTTGAAGCCGATCTGGAACGGCGCGCCCGCCCTCCTCACGGTCTCCATGGCGCGCACGGTGCCGGCGAGGTCGTCGGCGACCGGCTTCTCGCACAGGATCGCCTTGCCGGCCGCCGCGGCCGCCTCGAGCTGGTCGGCGTGGTGCACCGTGGGCGAAGCGATCAGCACCGCATCGACGGCGGGGTCGGCCAGCGCCGCGGCTAGGTCGTCGCCCGCGAGCGCGCCGCCGAGCGCTGCGCGGCGAGCGGCGTCCAGGTCCGGATCGACGACGCGCACGAGGCGCGCGCCGTCCACCGCCCCCGCCAGGTGCCGGGCGTGCAGCGCGCCGATGCGGCCGGCGCCGATCACCGCGAAGCCGAGTGGGTCGCGCATCATCGCTCCTCCTCCGCGTCCAAGGCGGGCGGCGGCGTCGCGACCGCCCCGTGCGCCCGACGGCGCGCCGCGGCCGTCTGGTGCGCCGCGCGCGCCGCGCGCACCTCGGCGCGCTCCGACACCTCCGCCGGCGGCACGTCCCACCAGCCGTCGAACCCGGGCACCCGCCGCTCGGGGTCCGTGGCGACCACGACCACGCGCACCCCGTCGGCCGCGCGCGCCTCGACCAGCGCGTGCTGCAGCGCCTCGAGGTCGTGGACCGACCAGGTGCGCGCGCCCATCGCGGCCGCGTGCGCGGCGAAGTCGACGGCCACCACCGGGCCGTCGAGGCGGCCCGACTCGGGGTCGCGCGCGCGGCGTTCGTTGATGAACGAGGGGACGCCCACCGAGCGCTGCAGACCGTGGATCGACTGGAAGCCGTGGTTCTCGACCAGCACCACCGTGAAGGCGAGCCCCTCGGCCACCGCCGTGACCAGTTCCGAGTTCATCATCAGGTAGGAGCCGTCGCCCACGAACACGACGATCTCGCGGCCGGGCTCGGCGAGCGCGACCCCGATCCCGGCGGGGATCTCGTAGCCCATGCACGAGAAGCCGTACTCGACGTGGTACGCCCGCGGATCGGCGGTGCGCCACAGCTTGAGCAGGTCGCCGGGCATGCTGCCGGCGGCGTTGATGACCACGGCGTGGTCGCCGAAGGCGTCGTGGACGGCGCCGAGGACCTCGGCCTGCGCGAGCCCGCCGCCGTCGCTGCTCGGTTGGCGCAGCTCGTCGACGGTGGAACGCCAGGCGGCGGCGCGCTCCATGGCCTCGCCGCGGTAGGCCGGGTCGGCGCCCGACCCATCGGGCTCCAGCGCGGCCGCGAGCCCCTCGAGCCCGGCGCGCGCGTCGGCGACGAGCGCCAGCGCGCCCACCTTGGAGGCGTCGAACGGGGCGACGTTGAGGCCGACGAAGCGCACGTCGGGGTGGGCGAAGGCGGTCATCGACCCGGTGGTGAAGTCCGCCAACCGCGTCCCCACCGCCAGGACCACGTCGGCGCGGCGCGCGAGGGCGTTGGCGGCGCTGCCGCCGTTGGCGCCGACCGGACCCGCGGCCAACGGGTGGTCCCAAGCGAGCGCCCCCTTGCCGGCCTGGGTCTCGACGACCGGCACCCCGAAGCGCTCCGCGAAGGCGGCGAGCGCTGCGCCGGCGGCGGCGTAGCGGACGCCGCCGCCGGCCACGATCAGCGGGCGCCGGGCGGCGCGCAGCCAGCGCGTGGCCTCCGCGAGCACCTCGGCCTCCGGCGGCGGTCGCCGCACCCGCCAGGTGCGCGGCGCAAAGAGCGCCGCGGGCCAGTCCCAGGCCTCGGCCTGCACGTCCTCGGGGAGCGCGAGCACGACCGCGCCGGTCTCGACCGGGTCGGTGAGCACGCGCAGCGCCTCGGGGAGCGCGGCGAGCAACTGCTCGGGGCGGTGGATGCGGGCGAAGAAGCGCGCGACCGGCCGGAAGGCGTCGGCGACGCTGACGTCCTGCTCCTGCGGGTGCTCGAGCTGCTGCAGCACCGGGTCGGCGCGGCGCGCGGCGAACTCGTCGCTCGGGAGCAGCAACACCGGCAGCCGGTTGACCGTCGCGCCGGCGGCGGCGGTGATCATGTTCGCGCTGCCGGGGCCGACCGAGGCGGCGCAGGCGAAGGTCGCGAGGCGATCGGCGTGCTTGGCGTACGCCGCCGCGGCATGCACCATCGCCTGCTCGTTCTGGGCCCGGTAGGTCGGGAGGTCGACAACGTCGCCGAGCTCCTCGAGCGCCTGCCCTAGGCCGGCGACGTTGCCGTGCCCGAGGATCGCCCACACCCCCGGGATCGTTCGGCGACGCACCCCGTCGCGCTCGGTCCACTGGGCGGCCAGGAACCGCACCAGCGCTTGCCCCACCGTCATCCGGAGCGTACTCATGCTGCCTCCTCACGTCCGTCGCTCCAGCGTACCCCTCCCCCTGCCGGCGTCGCGGCGGCCCGCGGCGCTACGCGACCGGCGGGGTGCGCTCGAAGGCCGGGACGCGCGTCGCGGCGATCACGGCCAAGGCCGCGAGCACGCCGCCGGCGACCGCGAACGCCACCGTGAAGCCGGCGACCGAGAGGAGCGCCCCCATCGCCACCGGCATCGCGAGCTGGGCGGCGCGGTTGAGCGAGAGCCGCAGCCCCAGGGCGGCCCCGCGGCGCTTGGGGTCCACGTGGCTGGCGACCGTCACGATCGAGAGCGGCAGGCCGACGCCGGTCCCGAAGCCGGCGACGACGGCCAGCGCGGCGAAGGCGCCCCACGCCGTCACCGCGCCCAGGAGCCCGACGCCGAGCGCGACGGCGACCATCGCCGCGACGAGGGCGCGCGCCGGACCGCCCAGCACTCGTGCGAAGTACGGCATGAGGGGGCGCACGAGCACCGCGGCGAAGGCGCCGGTGCTGATGAGCGCGCCGATCGCGGTCGCGGAGTAGCCGAGGTCGGTCAGCAGCACCGGCAAGAAGGCGGTCCGGACGCTCACGGCGACGAAGACGCCGGCGCTGGCGAGCACCGCGAGTTGCACGCCGACGTTCGCGAGCGTCGGTCCGGCGCGCCGGTGGGCGGCGGCGAGGGCCTCGGCCGCATCGGCGGCGACCGTCGCGCCGGGCCCGGCGGGCGCCTCCGGCGGCGCCGCCCGCCCCGCCGCACGCCGCGCCCGGTGCAGCACCCCCGCGATCGCGACCGGGACGAGCGTCACCGCAGCGACGACCGCGAAGGCGGCGCGGAAGCCGGCGCCGTCGACCACCACGCCCGCGAGCACCGGACCGACCAGCCGGCCCGCGGACAGGGTCGTCGTGAACCAGCTGAAGTTGCGCGTGCGCGAGCGGCCGTTGTCGACGTCCGCCACGATCGACTGCGCGGCGAGCGTCGCGAAGAGCTGGGCCACGCCCACCAGCAGCTGGGACGCGGCCATCGCCGCGATGCTCGGTGCGGCGACCAATAGGAGCGGCCCGAGGGTCACCCCGCTGCTGCCGACGAGGAGCCAACGGGTCGGACCGCCCCGATCGACCCAGCGACCCGCCGTGATCGCGAGCACCACGGGAAACACGTTCGGCAGCGCGACCAGGACGCCGAGCGCGGTCGCGCCGATCGCCCGGTCGACCGCGAACAGCGGCACCAGGGTCCCGAGCATCGAGAGCGCGACGGTCGCCGACCCCATGGCCAAGCAGATCGCCAAGAAGCTCCGGTCGCGGGGCACGGACGAGGGTACCCGGCGCAACCGCCGGTGCGGCGGCGCTCCCCGCCGGGCCCGGCGCCACCGCAAGGGCGAACGTCACATCATCCTCGCCCGGCACTCATGCTAGACTCACGCATCTACCGCGCTACCACGACCTTGGCCGGGCGAGCGTAGTGGCGGACGCGGTGCAGGAGGTGGCACCTGATGCGATTCAAACCGTTCCTTCCCGTCGTGCTCGTGATCGCAGTGTTCGGCGTCCTGGTCGCGTACGACTCCGGCTTCGGGGTCGGCGCCGTCGCGCCGGCCGTCAGCGCGCAGAGCGACACCGTGCCCTTCGGCTACGACCACCTGGAGATCCCGTTCTTCGGCGAGTGGATGGCGAGCCCGCACGCCGATCTCACGTCGCGCTCGTTCACCTACTGGAACGGCAACGACCCGGCCGTCGTGCCGGTCAGCTGCGCCAAGTGCCACAGCAGCGACGGGTACCACGACTTCATCGGCCTCGACGGCTCCGCCGCCGGGTCGGTCGACGAGGCCGCCCAGCCGGGCGTGCTCCAATGCAGCACCTGCCACAACGACGTCTCGATCGCCCAGACCGAAGTGACCATGCCCTCGGGCATCGTCCTCGGCGACCTCGGGCGCGAGGCCGTGTGCATGGAGTGCCACCAGGGCCGCGCTTCGGGCGAGACCATCGCCGGCGCCATCGAGCGCGCGGCGGTCGACCACGACGCGATCATGGAGGAGCAAGGCTTCGTCAACATCCACTACTACGCGGCGGCCGCCACCCTCTACGGCTCCGACGCGGGCGGCGGGTTCGAGTACCCGGGCAAGGTCTACGAGCCTCGCTTCGCGCACGTGAGCGGCTACGACACCTGCCAGAGCTGCCACGACCCGCACACCCTCGAGCTCGACGTCCTCTCGTGCGCCACGTGCCACACCGGCGTCGAGACGGTCGCCGACCTCAAGGACATCCGCATGCCCGGCTCGTTCGTCGATTACGACGGCGACGGCGACCACACCACCGGCATCTACACCGAGATCGCCAACCTCCGCGGCGTCCTGATGGAGCTCATCCAGACGTACGCGACCGAGGTCGTGGGTACCTCCATCGGCTACGCCGACGGCCACCCCTACTTCTTCGTCGACACCGACGGCGACGGCGCGATCTCGCCCGAAGAGCAGAACCGCGGAAACGCGTACGCCACGTTCACCCCGCGCCTGCTGGCCGCCGCGTACAACTACCAGGTCACCAAGAAGGACCCGGGCGCGTACACGCACAACGCCAAGTACACGATCCAGCTGATCTACGACAGCATCGAGGACCTGGCCAGCGGACTCGGCTCGCACGCCGCCGCTTCGCTCGTGCGCCCCGGCGACGACGCCGCCCTCGCGAGCGCCCCCGTGGGCGAAGTGCTGGCCAGCGCCTCCCTGCCGCCGCTCGACTTCGCCGCGCTGAGCGAGGTGCTCGCCGCCGGCCACATGGTCGACGCGAGCGTCATCGAGCGCCTGCACCGCAACGACTCCGGCCACTTCGACGGCACCACCGAAGCGTGGCGGCACTGGGACGAGGACGGCGCCGTGCCGGCCTCCTGCAGCACCTGCCACTCGGCCGCCGGTCTCCCCTTCCTGCTCGAGAACGGCGTGCAGATCGCGCACGCGCCGTCCCAAGGCATGGCCTGCACCACGTGCCACGTGGCCGAAGACGACTTCGCGGTCCTCGAGATCGAAGAGGTCGAGTTCCCCAGCGGCGCCATGCTCAGCTTCGGCACCTCGGGCGACAACACCTGCGCCCAGTGCCACCAGGGCCGCGCCTCGACGTCGACCGTCGACCGGCGCATCGGCACCACCGACGACGACGTCGTCGGCGAGGGCCTCGGGTTCATCAACGTCCACTACTTCTCGGCCGCGGCCACCCGCTTCGGCAGCGAGGCCATGGGCGGCTACCAGTACGCGGGCAAGGACTACGTCGGCTTCTGGCCGCACGTCGAAGAGGCCGCCACCTGCACGCAGTGCCACGACCCCCACAACCAGCAAGTCGACCTGTTCTCCTGCACCGACTGCCACGGCGGCGAAGCCACCATCGCCGACGTGCGCGACTACCGCATGTTCGACGGCGACTTCGACGGCAACGGGAATGCCGACGAGGGCACGTACTACGAGATCCAGTCGATGATCGAGCAGCTCTACGCCGCGATGCAGGCCTACGCGGTCGAGACCCTCGACACCGGCCTCGTCTACAGCAGCGCCGCGTACCCGTACTTCTTCACCGACACGAACGCGAACGCGGTCCCCGACGCGGACGAGGTCAACTACGGCAACCAGTTCCGCTCCTGGACCCCACGCCTCATGCGCGCCGCGTACAACTACCAGTACGCGAAGAAGGACACCGGCTCCTACGTCCACAACAGCCAGTACGTCGTCCAGCTCCTGCACGACTCGCTGGAGGACATGGGCGTGGACGTGAGCGGCATGGACCGGCCGGACGCCCCCTTCTGAGCGCCCGACCCAGCATCTAGGACCCGCGTGCGGGCCGCCACCTTCGGGTGGCGGCCCGCGCGCGTTCGGGAGCCCCCGGATCCGCAGGACCGAACCGCGACGCCCAACCGTGGGGATGAAAGATGTCCCTGGCCCGCGACCCCGCCCCTGCGCGATGCTGCGGCATGAAATCCGACCGGGACACTTGGGAATCGGCGCCGGTCGCCTGCGACTCCATCGGCGCCGCGCCGTGCTGCGTCGTGTGCCCGCTCAGCCAACTCGAGCGCGGCGCGTGCGCGCGGGTCGTATCGCTCGCGGGCGCCCCGCGGCTGCGGCGCAAGCTGATGGCGCTCGGCCTCCGACCCAGTGCCGACCTCGCCGTGCTCGGCCGCGCCGGCGGCCACGGCGCGATGGAACTGCGCGCCGGCACCGTGCACCTGATGCTCCGCGCCGACGAGGCGCGCGACGTGCTCGTCGAGTTCACGCCCACCGACGCCCACCATGAGCTGCCCGTCCTGTAGCGCGCCGCGCTCCGGGCAAGGTTGCGGGTGCGAGGACCGGCCCGTAGGCACCGCCACGGCCACCCGCGCGGCGCGTTGGTGCCTGGTCGGCACCCCGAACGTCGGCAAGACCAGCCTGATCAACGCGATCTCGGGCAGCCGCCTCGAGGTGGGCAACTGGTCCGGCACCACCGTCGAGGTGGCGTCGGCGCATGCCGTGGTCGACGGGGCGCCGCTCCACTTGGTCGACCTGCCGGGCGCGTACGCGCTCGGCGGCACCGGCGCCGAGGAGGACGTGGTCCTCCCCGCCCTGGACGTCGATCCGAACGCGCTGATCGTCAACGTCGTCGACGCGGTGCACCTCGCCCGCGACCTGACCCTCACGCTCGAGCTGACCGAGCTGGGCCGGCCGATGGTGGTCGCCCTGAACCTGATCGAGCAGGCGACCGCCCGCGGCACCACCCTCGACGTCGCCGCCCTCGAGGCGGAGCTCGGCGTCCCCGTGGTCGCGCTGCGCGACCACCGGCGCCACGGCGCCGGCAGCCTGATCGCCGCCGCTCGACGCGCCGCGGTCCCGACCGCGGTGGTGGCGTACCCGGAGCCGGTGGCCGCCGCCGCCGCGGCGCTGACCGCCGCCGGCGCCGCCACCCGCTGGCACGCGCTCGCCGCGCTCACCGACGAACTGCCGATGCCGGCCGCCGTCGCCACCCGGGGTGCCGCGCGCGGCACCGTCGCGGCGCCCCCGCGCGTCCCGGACCCCCTCCTCCAAGGCCATCGCGCCGCGCTCGACGCCGCGGGCATCGATCCCTTCCTCGCGGTCGCCGAAGCGCGCCACCGCACCGCCCACGCCCTCGCCGGCCTCGCGGCGCGCACCACGGCCGGGCGCGTCGACCCGAGCGAGCGCGTCGATCGCTTCTTGCTGAACCCGATCGCCGGCCCCGTCGCGCTCGTCGCCGGCCTCGCGCTGATCTTCCACCTCACCTTCGCGCTCTCCGACCCCTGGGTCGGCCTCTTCGGCACCGTCCAGGAGGTGCTGGCCGGCTGGGTGACCGCCGCGGGGCTGCCGCCCTTGCTCGAGTCCTTCCTCGCCGGTGCGCTGGTCGAGGGCGTCGGCACGGTGCTCGCCTTCGTGCCGGTGCTGTTCGTGCTGTACGTGATCCTCGGGGTGCTCGAGAACGCCGGCATCCTCGCGCGCGTCGCCTTCCTCGCCGACGGCCTCATGCGCGCGCTCGGCCTGCCGGGGCGCGCGGTGCTGCCGATGGTGCTCTCGATCGGTTGCACCGTGCCCGCCGTGCAGGCCACCCGCACCCTCGAGCAGCGGGGGGACCGCCTCCGGGTCGCGCTCGCCATCCCCTCGATCCCGTGCTCCGCGCGGCTGCCCGTCTTCGTGCTCCTGGCCGCCGCCTTCGTCCCCGCCTACGCGGCGATGGTGCTCACGGGGCTGTACGTGCTCGGGTTCGCGGTCGCGATCGCCTCCGCCCTCGCCTTCAAACACCTGCTCCGCACGCCGCCCAGCTCGGGCGCGATGGAGCTCCCCTCGTACCGCTGGCCGCCGGCGCGGCTGGTGCTCAAGCTCGCCTGGGCACGCACCAAGGCCTTCCTTCAAGGCGCCACCGGCCCCATCCTGATCGCGGTGGTCGCGGTGTGGGCGCTGTTGTCGCTCGAGCTCGCGAACGGCATGAGCCTGTTCGAGACCGTCGCGCGGTCGCTGGCGCCGATCTTCGCGCCCCTGGGCCTGGGCGACTGGCGCGTGGTGGGCGCCCTGATCCCGGGCGCGGTCGCCAAGGAGGTCGTGCTCGGCAGCCTCGCGCTCACGCTCTTGGGCGACGCCCCCGCCGCCGGCATGGGGTTCCTGCAAGGACTGGCGACGATCGGCGCGGGCCTCGTCGAGGCGTTGCAGGGCACGCTGACCGCCCTGTGGGGCCTCGGCGGCGGCGACCCGCTCGACGCCGATCTGAGCGCCCGCCTCGGCGGCGTCCTCACGACCGGCGGGGCGGTGGCGCTGATGGTCTTCACGCTGCTCTACATGCCGTGCGTCGCGACCCTGGCGGCGCTGCGCAAGGCCTTCGGCACCCGCTGGATGCTGTTCTCGGTGCTGTGGCAGACCGGCGTCGCGTACGCGGCCGCCTGGGCGGTGTTCGCGCTGTGGCCCTGAGCTACGCGGTCCTCGAGGCGCTGCAGGCGCCAGCCTCGGTGGAGACCCTGGCGCAGCGCTTGGGCGTGCCGGCGCCGCACGTGCGCGGTGAGCTCGACCGGCTGGCGCGCCGCGGGTACGTCGCGCGCCAGGGCGGCGCCTCGGACGCCGCCGTGGCGTGCCCCAGCGTCGCCTGCGCCGGCTGCGGCTTCCGCGCGGCCTGCGGGGTGGCGCCCGAGGTGCTCTGGATGCGGAAGCCGACGACACCACGGTAGACCCATGTCTCTACCTTGGTAGAATCGACCCATGAGCCTGAACGTCAAGAACCCGGCCGCGCACCGACTCGCCAAGGAGCTCGCGGCGCTCACGGGCGAGTCGCTGACCGAAGCGGTGACCGTGGCGCTCGCGGAGCGGCTGGCCCGGGAGCGCGTCGCCCACGCTGGCGGCCTCGCCGAGCGCCTGCTCGCCATCGGACGCGATTGCGCCGGGCGCCTGCGCGAGCCCTACGCGAGCGCGGACTCGGGCGACCTGCTCCACGACGAAGCCGGGCTGC
>JAABSI010000084.1 GCA_011390455.1 Trueperaceae bacterium | reverse complement strand
CTGGGCCTGTTCGGGACCGCGATGAAGCTGGTGCAGTTGCTGCCGGCGGCCGCCGGGTTGGCGATCGTCTTCTTCAGCCCGAGCGCCTGGCTGTCGGGGACGCTGCGGCTCTGGTCGTTCGGGGGCGTCGTGGTCGGCGCCGTCCTCGGGCTCGCGGCGCTGGCGGCGCTCGCGCCGCGGCTCGCGGAGCGCGAGCGCGTCGGCCTCGGCGCGCTGGTCCTGGCGGTCGCGAGCGCGGCGGTCCTGCGCTTCCACCTCGCGCTGGTCGACCTGGGGTTCCTGGAGCGCTGGCCCTTCCTGCAGCCCCTCCACGACCTCTACTTGGGGAGCGACCTCGGCGAGCGGCTCTACAACGCCGGCGCGGCCCTCTGGTTCGCGCTCGCGCTCGCCTTCGCCACGCTGGGATTGCCCACGTACCTCCGGGGGCGCGCGGAGCGACGCGCCGCCGCCGAGGTCGCGTCCTCGGGCACCACGACCGGCGTGCGGCCCGCCCTGACCGCCCTCACGGACGCGATCGCCAGGCTCGAGAAGGCGAACGCCGACTTGCAGGCCGAGAACGCGCGCTTGCGCGCCCAGGGTGCCGAGCCGCGCGCGGCGGTCGAGCGGCTTCCGGACCCGCGCTGACCCGGCCGCGCACGGCGCCGTCCGCCCTCGAGCCCCTTACCCGAGCAGCAGCGCGTCCACCATCCACGCGGCCACGCGCGCGAGGCCGCGGACGTCGATCCACTCGTCCACCGAGTGGATCTCGTGCATGCCGACGCCGACGTTCGCGGTCGGCAGCCCCTTCTGGTTGAACACGTTCGTGTCCGACCCACCGATGGACCGCACGGTGGTCACCGTCAGGCCGTGCGCGGGCGCCGCCGCCCGCAGCCAGCGCAGCGGCAGCGCGTCGTCGGCCAGGGCGTAGCCGTCGTAGAGGCGCCGGTGGGCGACCTCGACGCGGGCTCCGAACGGCGCCACCGCCGCTACGGCCCCGTCGCGGACCTCGGCGAGCAGCCGCAGCAGGCGCGGCTCTTCGAAGGCCCGGGCCTCCCCGTCCAGCACGACCTCGTCGGGCACGACGTTGCTGGCGCCGCCGCCGCGCACGCTCCCAAGGTTCGCGATCGCGCCGTCGGGCTGCAGGCCCATGGGGAAGGCGCGCACGACCTCGGCCGCGGCGGCGATCGCATGGACGCCGCGCTCGGGCTCCAGCGCCGCGTGCGCGCGGCGACCGCGTACGGTGATCGTCAGCGCCTCCTTGTAGACCGCGGCCGCGATCACCTCACCGACCGCCACCTCGCCGTCGAACACGAAGCCGGCGTCGGCCCGCAGCGCCGCGACGTCGAGCGCGTGCGCGCCGCGTAGACCGCGCTCCTCGCCCACGGTGAAGACCACGAGCAGCGTCGGCCGCTCCGCGGCCGGCCGCACCCGGAGCGCATCGACCACCTCGAGCACGATCGCCACCCCGGCCTTGTCGTCCGCCCCGAGGATCTGGCGGCCGGTGCTGCGCACCACGTCGCCGTCGACGACCGGCCCCAGGGGTTCACCGGGCACGAGCGGCACGGTGTCGATATGCGCGTTCAGCACGACGCGCTCGGGGCGCCCGCCCGGCAGTTCGGCGATCAGGTTCCCGGCCGCCCCACCGACCGCGGCCGCGGCGTCGTCCTCGCGCACCGCGAGCCCCCACGCCCGCAGCTCCGCGGCGAGCGCCTCGACGATCGCGCGCTCCTCGCCGCTGGGGCTGGGGACGGCGCACAGCGCGACCAGCCGGTCGCGCAGGCGCGCGAGGCGCGCCTCGGCCGCGGGATCGATCACGCGCTCACCAACGGCGGCAGCACCCGCCGGTGGGCGACGTCGACGATCCCCTTGTCGCTGATCTTCCAGTCCGGGCTCACCGTGAGGGGCAGGAGCGTCAGCAGCAGGATCGGGTGCTTGACCGAGGCGCCCGCGGCCCGCACACCGCGCTCGAGCGCGTCGAAGCGCTCCGCGACCTCCTCGATGGGGTCGTCGGAGAGCAGGCCGACCAAGGGCAGCGGCAGCACCAGGGGCGCCGCGCCGTCGTCGGGGGCGAAGGCCATCCCGCCGCCGGCAGCGAGCATCGCCGCGAGCGCCTCCGCCATCGCCTCCGGCGTGCGGCCGAACACGAAGACGTTGTGGCTGTCGTGCGCGAAGCTGCTCGCCCACGCGCCGCGGCGCAGACCGAAGCCGGCCACGAGGCCCACCTCGAAGCGCTCGGGGAGCGCGTCCGCGGAGGCCAGGGCGGCGCGCGGGATCACCAGCGCCAGCGCCAGATCGTCGTCGATCGGCGCGCCGTCCACGACCGCCACGTCGCGCTCCTCGAGGCGGGTGAAGCTGTTGGCCTGGGCGACGACCACCACCCGTGCGCGCACGGTCGCCGGACCGCGCCCGGTCGGCAGCCCCAAGCGCTCGGCCGGCACGGAGCGAACCCCGAAGCCGGGCGTGGCCGGCGGCGCGGGCGTGGTGGCGTCGAAGGGCAACGCGCGACCCTCCTCGGCGACGACCCGCCCGCCGACGACCACCTGCCGGGGCGGATACACCGCCAACCCATCGGTCACGAGCCAGTCGGCCCGCGCGCCCGGAGCCAGGACGCCCAGGTCGTGGAGTCCGAGGTAGCTCGCGGGGCGCAGCGTCGCCGCGGCGATCGCGTCGATCCGGTCCCACCCCTGCGCGACCGCGACCTCGACGATGCGGCTCAGGTGCCCGGACGTCAGTCGGTTGGGCATGACGTCGTCGGTGATCAGCAGCACGCGGCTGCGGTCGGGGAGCGCCATGACCGCGGCGACCACGTCGGACGTGAGCGACTTCTCCTGCAGCATCACCCACAGGCCCTTGCGCAGCTGCTCGCGCAGCTTGTCGGGGGTCGAGAGCGTGTGGTCGGAGCGGATGCCGTGGGCGACGTAGCGCGAGAGCTCGGGGCCGGTCAGGGTCGGCACGTGCCCCTCGAGGCTGAGGCCGGCGTCCGCTGCGGCGCGCACCATGCCGACCAGATGCGGGTCGTCGTCGACGAGGCCCTGGAAGTCCATCACCTCGCCCAGCGCGAGCACGCCCGGTTCGCGCGCCAGGTCGGTCACGTCCTCGGGACGGACCCGCGCGTTCGGCGTCTCCACGTCCGCCGTCGTCGTGGGGACGCAGCTCGAGATCGCCGAGTAGACGCGCTGGGGCAGGCCCTGGCTGGCGCGGATCATCCAGCGGATGCCCTCGGCGCCGGCGACGTTCGCGACCTCGTGCGGGTCCTGGAGGATCGTCGTGGTGCCGTGCGGCAGCGCCGCCGCGGCGAAGCGCCGCGGGGTGACGAGGCTCGACTCGATGTGCATGTGCACGTCCAGGAAACCCGGCTGGACCACGGCGCCGCCCAGGTCGACCCGCTCGCGGGCCGGCAGGGCGTCGGCCGAGGGCGGCTCACCCGCCTCGACCTCGACGAACCGTCCGTCCTGCACGGCGAACCAACCCCGGTACACCGTCCGGGTCACGACGTCGACCAGATCGGCGCCGTGGACGAGCAGGTCGCGCATCACGACGCGGCGGCGTGGAGGTCGTCGACCGCCCGGATCGCGATCTGGATGGTGGTGGCTTCCACCTGGCGGTAGAGCGCCTCCTTCTCGGTCATGGTCGGCTGCTCGGCGAGCCAGATGTTCGAGTCGGTGCCCAGCACCGCGCCCACCTTGACCCCCAGGAGCGAGCCGACGACGAACACGGTCGAGCACTCCTGCTCGGCGGCGATCACGCCGGCGTCCGTCAGCTGCTGGTTGAGCCCGTGGTCGCGGCGGTAGAAGGCGTCGCGGGTGTAGACGACGCCCTCGTAGGCGCGCTGCCCGAGCACGCCCTCGGCGGCGTGGCGGAGCGCGAGGGTCACGTCCAGGTCGGCGACCGCGGGGTACGGCAGCGGGATGTAGTCCTGCGACGTCCCCTCGCCGCGGTAGGCGCCGGTGACCACGACCACGGAGCCGATCGGCACGTGCGGTTGGCGGCCGCCGGATGACCCCACGCGGATGAAGTGGGTCGCGCCCACGCGCGTCAGCTCCTCGACCGCGATCGAGGCGGACGGGCCGCCGATGCCGGTCGAGCAGACGCTGATCGGGGTGCCCGCGGCGGTGGTGCCGGTGTAGAGGACGTACTCGCGGTTGCGCGCGACCAGCTGCTTGGTCGCGAAAGCGTCGGCGATGCGCTCGGCGCGGCCGGGGTCGCCGGGGATCAGGACGTACGGGGCGACGTCGCCGGGGAGCGCGCGGACGTGGCGCTGCGGGTTGGTGGGTTGGGTCATGCGGGGTCCTCCTGGGGGGTGGGGGCAGGGGCGGCGCCGGTCGGCACGGTGGTCGGCAGCTCGAGGCCGGCGAGCCGCTCGGCGGCGCGGTGGCAGGCGACGGACACGCCGTCGCCGACGTCCTGCAGCTCGGGGACGTCGCGACGGCAGACGTCCACGGCGATCGGGCAGCGTGGATGGAAGGCGCAACCGCTGGGGAGCTGCACCGGCGAGGGCACGTCGCCGCTCACCTCGACGTGCGCCCGGCCGCGCACGGCGGCGCTGGGGTCGGGAAGCGGGGTGGCGTCGACCAGCGCCGCCGTGTACGGGTGCACCGGGCGGGCGAAGACCGCGCCCACCGGGCCGGTCTCGATGATGCGCCCGAGGTACATCACGCCCACGCGCCGAGCGACGTTGCGCACGACCGCGAGGTCGTGGCTGATCATCAAGAACGCGACCCCGCGCTCGCGCTGGATGCGGTCGAGCAGCGTCAGCACCTGGGCGCGGACGCTGATGTCGAGCGCCGACACCGGTTCGTCGGCGACGACCAGCTCGGGTTCCGGCGCCAGCGCCCGGGCGATGCCCACGCGCTGCCGTTGGCCGCCCGAGAGCTCGTGGGGCAGCCGGTCGAGGAACGACTCGGCGGGCGTGAGGCCGACGTCCTCGAGCAGCCGCACGACGGCCACGCGCACGGCGGCCCGATCGCCGGCGGCGACCGACCCCGAGACGGTGAGCGCCGTCGACAGGATCTGCCGCAGCGTCTTGCGCGGGTTGAGGCTGGCGTTCGAGTCCTGGAACACCACCTGCACGCGCCGCCGGAAGCGGGCGCGCTCGGCGGGATCGAGGTCCTCCATCGGGGTGCCGTGGAAGCTCAGACTGCCGCTCGTGCGCGCCTCGAGGCCGAGCACCATCCGCGCGGTCGTGGTCTTGCCGCAGCCGCTCTCGCCGACGAGGGCGAAGGTCTCGCCGACACCGACCTCGAAGTCGACGCCGTTGACCGCGTGCACGACGCGCCGCGCGCCGAACAGCCGGCGGCCGCTGTCGAAGTGCTTGACCAGGCCGCGCGCCTCGAGCAGCGCGGGGGCGTCGGCGGTGCCATTCACGACGCCACCTCCGTAGCTTCGGCCGCGTGCGCCGGATCGTGCAGCCAACAGGCGACCCGACCCGGGCCGTCCGGCCGCGGCCCCAGCGGCGGCGCTTCGCGCGCGCAGACGTCCATGGCGAACGGGCAGCGCGGGTGGAAGCGGCAGCCCGACGGCGGATCCGCGAGGTCGGGCACGCTCCCCTCGATCGCCACTCGGATCGCCTTGGGGGTGACCAGGTCGAGCACGCCGTCGAGCAGCCCTTGGGTGTAGGGGTGCTGCGGTCGCGCGAACAGCTCGGCCACCGGCGCGTCCTCGACGACGCGGCCGGCGTACATCACGACCACGTGGTCGCAGACTTCGGCGACCACGCCCAGGTCGTGGGTGATGAGCAGCATCGCGACGCCGCGCTCGCGCTGCAGGCGCGCCATCAAGCGCAGGACCTGCGCCTGGATGGTCACGTCGAGCGCCGTGGTGGGCTCGTCCGCGACCACCAGCGAGGGGTGGCACGCGAGCGCGCTGGCGATGCCGACCCGCTGGCTCTGACCGCCGGAGAGCTCGTGCGGGTAGCGGCGCGCCACCTCGGGCGACAGCCCGACGTCGGTGAGGAGCTCCGCGATGCGCGCCTCGGCGCCATCGCCCAGAGCGTGCGCCTGGAGCTGCTGCTCGAGTTGGCGCCCGACGGTCAGCACCGGGTTGAGGTAGGAGGCGGGGTCCTGGAAGATCATCCCCACCTCGCGGCCGCGCACCGCCCGCATCTGAGCTTCCCCGAGCGTGCGCAGGTCGCGGCCGTTCAGGAGGACCTCGCCGTTCGTGACGCGTGCAGCCTTGGTCGGGAACAGCTTGAGGATCGAGAAGGCGGTCATCGACTTGCCGCTGCCGCTCTCCCCCACCAGGCCGACCACTTCGCCGGCGCGCACCGAGAACGAGACGCCGTCGACGGGGCGCACGAGCCCCCGCACGCTGCGGATCTCGGTGGTGACGTCGCGGAGTTCGAGGACGGGGGCCGTCATGACCCCTCCCTCAGGCGTGGATCCGTCGCCTCGTTGAGCCCGTCGCCCACCAGGTTGAAGCCCAGCACCGCCAGCGAGATCGCGATGCCCGGGAAGACGCTCATCCACCAGGCGATGCGCACGTACTGCTGGGCGGTGTTGAGCATGCCGCCCCAACTGCGCAGGTTGGGGTCGCCGAGGCCGAAGAAGCCGAGGCTCGCCTCGAGCAGGATCGCCTGGGCGATGTCGAGGGAGGCGACGACGATCACCGGGGCGAGGACGTTGGGGAGGATCTCGACGAAGATGATGCGCAGGGGCTTCATGCCGATCACGCGCGCGCCGTCCACGTAGGGCAGCGACCGGTGTCGGAGGAACTGGCTGCGCACCAGGCGCGCGGTCTGCGGCCAACTGAGGATGCCGATCACCAGGATCAGGTTGACCAGCCCCGAACCGAAGAAGGCGACGACGATCAGCGCCAGCACGAAGCGCGGGATGATCTGGAACAGCTCGGTGACGCGCATCAGCAGCTCGTCGGCCCAGCCGCCGAAGTAGCCGGCGACAGCGCCGACCACGATGCCGATCACCGTGGCGGTGAAGGCGGCCGCGAGCCCGACGATCAGCGACACGCGCGCGCCCCAGACGATGCCGGAGAGGACGTCGCGGCCGAGGTGGTCGGTCCCGAGCAGGAACCCGGGCGTCCCGGGCGGTTGGAGGGCGGCCCGCGACGTGGTGAACGGATCGTACGGCGCCAACCACGGCGCGAAGAGCGCCACGAAGCCGATCACCGCCACCACCACGAGGCCGAAGACGCCCGTGCGGTGGCGTCGGAACTGGCGCCAGAAGCCGGCGAGCCCGCCGACGGCGGCCGCGCGCGCGGGTACGGGGACGGCCATCAGTACCGCACCCGCGGGTCGAAGAGGGCGTAGGCGACGTCGGTGAGGAGGTTGACGACGATGACCGAGACCGACACCAGCAACAGGATGCCGAGCAGCACCGGGTAGTCGCGCGTGAAGATCGAGTCGTACATCAGTCGTCCCACCCCGGGCCAGCCGAAGACCGTCTCGACGAGCGCCGATCCGGCCACGATGAACCCGAAGTTGTAGCCGACGACGGTGATGATCGGCAGCGCAGCGGCGCGCAGGCCGTGCTCCCACAGCACCCGGCGCTCGGACAGGCCGCGGGCGCGCGAGGCGAGGATGTAGTCGGCGTTCATCACCTCGAGCAGGCTGGCGCGCGTCAGGCGGGTCGTGATCGCCATGTAGCGGAACGACAGCGCCAACATCGGCAGGATCATGTGGCGCGCCTGGTCGACGACCGCCGCCCAACCGACGTAGTCCGCCCGGATGCTGCGGAAGCCGCCGGCGGGCAACCATCCGAGCCCGACGGCGAAGACGAGGATCAGGATCTGGCCGAGCCAGAATTCGGGGATCGAGTACCCCAGGAGCGCGAAGCCGGTGGCGCCGCGATCCACCGTGGAGTGCGGCCGCCGCGCGGCCCAGACGCCTAGCACGATGCCGACCGCGGTCGCGAAGACCACGGTGGTCACCATCAGCAGCAGCGTCCGGCCGAGCCGCTCGATCACGAGCGTCGCCACCGGTTGGCGGTTGGCGAACGAGAACCCGAGGTCGCCGCGCACGACGCTGCCCAGGTAGCGCACGAGGCGCTCGGGGAGCGAGGCGTCGAGGCCGTACTGGGCGCGCACGCGCTCGACGTACTCGGGAGGTGCCGGGTACTCGCCGATCAGGGCGGTCACCGGGTCGCCCGGGGCGAGCGACACCAGGACGAAGTTGATGACGATGACCCCGAGGACCAGCGGGATGGCGTTGAGGAGGCGCTCGAGGGCATAGACCCCGAGCGCCTTGGATCCTCTGGCGCCGCTCACGAGCGGGCGCTCACGATCGGCTCAGCGGTGCGGGCTTGGCCGCACGTTCAGTTGCCGAACCAGGCGAACTCGAGCCCGTCGCGCTGGTCGAGCCGCTGCAGCAGCCCGTTCAGGTTCGCCGACGAGGCCTGGGTGGAGAGCTCGTCGAAGATCGGCAGGGTCGGCACGTCCTGCGCCAGGATCGCCATCGCCTCGTCGTAGAGCGCGGCGCGCGCTTCCTGGTCGGCCAGGCCGGCGGCCTCGCCCAACAGCCGATCGACCTCGGCGTTCGAGTAGCCGCTGGCGTTGACGAAGTTGGAGCCCGGCTCGGCGGACAGGTAGATGCGGTGGTAGCCGATCGCCGGGTCGCCGCTCGAGGTGAACGACTGCAGCGTCAGGTCGTAGTCGCGGCCGTAGACGCGCTCGACCATCACCGAGCGCTCGACCGGTTGGACGTCGAGGGTGATGCCCACCTGGCGCAGGTTGTCGCGCATGATCTCGGCCGCCGCCGCGAAGGCGCCGCGGGCGGAGTCGTAGACGAAGCGCAGGGTCAGGTCGGACACGCCGGCCTCGGCGAGCAGCGCACGCGCGCGCTCGGGGTCGTGCGGGTACAGGATGCGGTAGTCGGTCGCCTCGGAGTACGCGTACGGGAAGCCACTGCCGAAGGGGCCGCCAGCGATCTCCCCGAGCCCGCCCTGGGCCTGCTCGACGATCTGGTCACGGTCGATGGCGTGGAAGATCGCCTGGCGCACGCGGGCGTCGCCGAGCTGCGGGTGGTCGTTGTTGACGAACATGAAGTAGAGCGAGGGGATGGTCAGGCCCTCCCAGACGGCCACGTCCGGGTTCGCCTCGAGGCGCGCCAGGTCCGACGTCGGCATGTAGAAGCCCCACACCAGGTCGGCCTCGCCCACTTCGAGGGCGGTGCTGCGCGCGACGTCCTGCGGCACCACGCGGTAGATCAGCCGCTCCAGGAGCGCGGGCTCGAGGAAGTAGCCGTCGAAGCGCTCGAGCTCGATGCGCTCACCGCGCACCCACTCGACGAAGCGGAACGGGCCGCTCCCGACGGGCGCGTCGTTGACCGGGTTCGTCAGCGGATCGGTGCCCTCGTACAGGTGCTTGGGCAGCACCGGCGCGTCGAACACCGTCAGCAGGCCGAGGAGCGGCGCGTAAGGGCGCTCGAGCGTGATGACGACGGTGCGGGCGTCGGGCGCCTCGAGCGATTCCATCACGGCGAAGGCGCGCTGGAAGCGACCGTGGTTGGGCCCGAGGAGCGACTCCATCGTGAACACGACGTCGGCGCTGGTCACCGGCGTGCCGTCGTGGAAGGTGGCGTCGCGCAGCGTGAAGGTGTAGACGAGGTTGTCGTCGGACACGGTCCAAGACTCCGCCAGCTCGCCGTGGACGACGCCGTCGGCGTCCTGGTACACGAGCGCGCTGTAGATGCTGGCGCCCACGGCGCCGACCGGGTACCCGGTGCTGATGCCGGCGTTGAGGTGCTCGGGGTCGCTTCCCAAGACGACGATGGCGGTGCCGCCAGGGGTCGGGGTCCCCTGAGCGAGCGCCGGAGCGGCGAGGAACGCCGCGAGGCAGGCGAGAACGGTGAACAGACGGGGCATACGGGACCTCCTGGTGGACCGCCGTCGACGATCGCGGACGCGGCCTACGAACACGCGCCCAATCTTAGCCCCGCTCGGGGCCGCCTCCGCCGGTGCTTCGTCGACGGCAGGATGCGGTGGCCGACGCACGATTTCCTACCCCAACGACCCGTCTGCGAGGACCGCCCGCATCGCCCCCTCCAGGTCGCGCCGCGAGCGCCGCCACCCGTCGTCGACGTCCTCGAAGCGGACGCGGCCGTCGACCGCGTCGCGCACGCTCGCGTCGCCCGTCAGCGCGTCGACCAGCGCCCCGCGCACCGGCTCGAACCAGGGCTCGCCCGCGCCCGGGAGCCCGGCCCACGGGAGCGTCGCCGCGTCGGTCCAGGCGAACTCGGGGTGCGTGGCGCGCACGTGCGCGAGGATCCGCACGACCGCCTCGAGCGGCCGCAGCGCGGCGGCGTCGGTGACGTGCAGCTGCACCCCCTCGCAGACCGCGCCCGCGTGCCGGTCGCTGCGCGGCCGGAAGGTCACCGGCCGGAAGCGCAGGCCCGGGAGCTCGAGGGCCGCGAGGGCGCGCGCGAGCGCGTACCCCTCGAGCCAGGGCGCCCCGAGGAGCTGGAACGGGAGGGTGGTGCCGCGCCCCTCGGAGAGGTTGGTCCCCTCGAGCAGCACGAGCCCCGGGTAGAGCGCCACCGCCTCGGGGGTCGGCAGGCCGGGCGAGGGGGGCACGAACGGGTTCGGCGCCGGGTCGCCACGCGCCCAGCCGGTCACCGGCGCGACGCGCAGGTCGACGTCCAGATCGCGCGTCCCCCAGGCGACCACCTCGCCGATCGTCCGGCCGTGCTGATAGGGCACGTCGAGGTAGCCGAGGAACGATCGGTGCGCCGGGTCGAGGGGCGGGCCGTCGACGCGCGGTCCCGACAGCGACGGCCGGTCGCACAGGACCACCCGGGTGCCCGTCTCGGCCGCGGCCTCGCAGAGCAGCGCGGCGGTGGTGGCGTAGGTGTAGCAGCGCACCCCGACCTCCTGCACGTCGACGACCACCGCATCCAGCGAGCGCAGCACGTCGGCGCTCGGCCGACGGCGCGGCCCGTAGAGGCTGTGGACCGCCAGCCCGGTGCGCGGGTCGCGGCGATCGTCGATCGGCGTGGCGTCGTCCTCGAAGCCGCTCCAGCCGTGCTCCGGGGTCAGCAGCGCCACCAGCTCGACCCCCGGCGCGGCGCGCAGCGCCTCGAGCGTCGGGACGCCGTCGGCGGTGAGCGAGGACTGGTTGGCGAGCAGCGCGACGCGCCGGCCGTCGAGGAACCGTCCCGGATCGGCGAGCAGCGCGTCGATGCCGCGGACCGGTGCGCGCACCGGTCCGTTCACCCCTTGACCGCGCCCGCCGTCAGCCCCGCGATGAACTGCCGCGACATCACCAGGTAGATCAGCAGGAGCGGCAGGCTGGCGAGCACCATGCCGCTGAAGACCAGGCTCCAGTCGACCAGGTGTTGGCCGAAGAAGATCTGCATCCCCAGGGGGATCGTCTTCCAGGTGTCGCTGGTCAGGAACAGCAGCGGGAAGAAGAAGTCGTTCCACCACGGCACCACGTTCACGATCACCACCGTCGCCAACCCCGGGCGCACCAGCGGCAGCATGATCCGCCAGAAGGTCTGCGTCTCGGTGCAGCCGTCCATCCGGGCGGCGTCCTCGAGCTCCCGCGGCAGGTTGCGGAAGAACACCGACAGTAGGAAGACCGACATCGGCATGCCCGAGGCCGTGTACGTGAGGATCAGCGCGAAGGGGGTGTCGATCAGGTTCAGGTCGCGCATGAGCAGGTAGAGCGGCAGGATGCCCAGGCGGATGGGGATCATGATCCCGGCCAGGAAGAACAGCGAGAGCGCGCCGCGCAGCTTGAAGGAGTAGCGCGCCAACGCGTAGGCCGCGGGGGCGGCGGTGGCGAGCAGCAAGAGCGCCGACGCCCCCGTGATCAGCAGGCTGTTGCGCAGGTAGAGCCCGAAGTTCGCCCGCTCCCACACCCGCCCGAAGGTGGCCAAGCTCCACGATTCGGGCAGGCCGAAGGGGTTGCGGAAGATCTCGGGCGTGGACTTGAAGGCGGTGAGCACCATCAGCACGACCGGGTACAGGAAGATGGCCGCCATGAGGCCCAGCGCGAGGTAGATGGCCACGCGGGCGGCGGCGCGGCGGACGGGGGTCGAGGCGGCCACGTCAGTACTCCGTCTGGCTGCGGCTCGTGAAGCGCACGCCGAAAGCCGAGACGATGCCGATGACGATGAGCATCAGCACCCCGATGGCGGCCGCGATGCCGATCTGGCCGGGCTCGCCGCCGGTGGTGGGGTCGCCGAAGGCGGTCCGGTAGAAGAGCGTGGCGAGCAGGTCGGTCGCGTAGCCGGGCGAGCCGGAGGCGCCCTGCATCACGAACACCAGCTCGAAGGCGTTGAAGTCCCAGATGAAGGTCAGGATCGTGACCATCGCGATGCTCGGCAGCAGCAGCGGGAAGGTGACGAAGCGGAAGTCCTGCCACGGGCTGGCGCCGTCGACGATCGCGGCCTCGTGGAACTCCTTGGGGATCGCTTGCACGGCCGCCAGGTACACCAGGATCGGGAAGCCGAGCCAGGCCCAGGCGTTGACGAGGATGATCGCGGTCATGGCGGTGTCCGCTTGGCCGAGCCAGGGCTGCACCGCGTCGCCCAGACCGGTGCGCCGCATGGCTTGCGGCACCGCGCCCCAGGTCGGGTTGAGCATCATCCGCCAGAGGAAGCCGACGACCACCAACGAGAGCGTGTGCGGCAGGAAGTAGGCCGCCTGGAAGAAGGCGAACCCGCGCCACTTCTTGGCCAGGAGCACCGCGACGAACAGCCCGAGCGTGGTCTGGATCGCGAAGGTGAGCACGAAGAAGTAGGCGTTGTGGCTCATCGCGCCCCAGAAGCGCTCGTTGTACGGCCACCGGCCGAGGACCGTGGCGAAGTTCTGGAGCCCGGCGAAGCCCTTGCGGACGTAGCCGTCCCACTCGTAGACGCTGTAGGTCAGCGAGGAGAGCAGCGGGTACGCCATG
>JAABSI010000083.1 GCA_011390455.1 Trueperaceae bacterium | reverse complement strand
TCGACGTGCTCGGCGTCGCGCGCGCGTTCTACGAGGAGTTCGCCGGCGACGCCGATCGCGGCGGCTCCACCATCACCACCCAGGTGATCAAGAACACCGTCCTGTTCGACCTGCGCGCCGATCGCTCGCTCGAGCGCAAGGCCAAGGAGCTCATGCTCGCGGTCGAGCTCGAGCGCCGCCTCACCAAACCCGAGATCCTGACCCACTACGTCAACGTGGTGTTCTGGGGTGGCAACGTCTACGGCATCCGCGCCGCCGCCCAGACGTACTTCGGCAAGGAGCCGAGCGCGCTCACCCTCGCCGAGGGGCTCTACCTGGCGCGCCTGATCCCGGCGCCCAACCCGCGCCACAACGACTTCACCGGCACGCGGGCGAGCATGCGCACGGTGCTCGATTCCATGGTGCGCCGCGGCACGATCAGCCAGGAGGCCGCCGACCGCGCCTGGCGCGAGGAGCTCCAACCGCGCGGCTGGAGCGTCACCTACGACGGCCAGGGGGGTTTGGTCGAGGCGGTCCGCACCGGCGACGAGGTGCGGGTGCAGTCGACCCTCAGTTCCGACCTCTCGCGCGACGTGCTCTTCCACGTCCGCAACTTCCTGCTCGACCGCTTCGGCGACCCGGTCGTCTACGGGCAGGGCGGCCTGCGCATCTACACCACCATCGACGTCCAAGCGCAGCGCGCGGCCAATCAGGCGGCGATCGACGCCGATCTGCCGGCGGGCGCGCAGCTCGCGATCGTCGGGATCGACCCGGAGACCGGCGAGGTGCTCGCGATGGTGGGGGAAAAGCCGACCGACGGGGTCGGCGTCGGCGAGCTCAACCGCGTCCTGCAGGCTCGGCGCCAGCCCGGTTCGTCGTTCAAACCGATCGTCTACGCTACCGCCATGGAACTGGGCGGGTTCTCGCAGGCCACCGTCCTGCTCGACGAGCCGGCCACCTTCCTCACGCGGGGCCAGCCACCGTACGAGCCGCGGAACTGGGACGACCAGTTCTCCGGCGTGCTCAGCGTGCGGGAGAACCTCAACCAGAGCCGCAACATCCCGGCCGTCAAAGCGCTCGAGGCCGCCTCCGCCGAGGCGGTCGCCAACCGGGCGCGCGAGCTCGGCTACGACGTCGAGCCCTACTACGCCCTGGCGCTCGGCTCGTTCGAGGTCACGCCCATCCAACACGCTTCAGCCTTCGGTGCCTTCGCGAACGGCGGCGTCCAGGTCGATTGGCACGTGGTCGCGCGCGTCGAGGACGCCGATGGCAACGTGCTCTACGAAGCGGTGCCGCGCCACAAGCAGGTCTGGAGCCCGCAAACGGCGTACGTGATGCTCGATGCGCTGCACGGCAACGTGGTCGACCGCGACCCCATCGCGCTCTCGTGGCGCGCCAACGTCCCGGGGCGCTGGATCGCCGGCAAGACCGGCACCACCAACGACGAGCGCGACATCTGGTTCGTCGGCGCGACCCCCGGCATGGTGGCCACCGTCTGGATCGGCAACGACGACAGCAGCTCGCTCCCGCGCTCGATGACGAATGCCGACGGCACGACCGAGACGGTCACCAGCTCGCGCCAGCCGATCTACGTGTGGAACGACTTCGTCGCGCGGGCGCTCGAAGGGCGTCCGGTCGCGGCCGACGGCTTCCCGATCCCGGAGGGGATCGTGTTCCACCGCATCGATCGGCGCACCGGCGCGCTCTCGCCGAACGGCACGACCGCCGCCTTCCTGGCCGGGACCGACCTGAGCTCGGCGGGCGTCGCGAGCACGCTCACGATCGAGGTGCCCGTCGACCGCCGCACCGGCATGCGGGCGACCGCCGCCACGCCGTACGAGTTCATCGACGTGCTCGAGGTGGCCCCGGCCGACCTGGGCGCCTTCCTGGCGGGCGAGGCCCCGCTCGAACTCCCGGTCCAACCGTGACCCCGGGCGCCGCGGCGCCCCCGAACGACGGCCCCACCGCCCTCCCCGGCGTCCGGGTCGGGCACTGGAGCGACCCGGCGGCCCGCACCGGCTGCACCGTCGTGCTGTTCGACGGCGACGGCGCGGTCACCTCCGGGCGCGTGCTCGGCGCCGCGCCCGGAAGCCGCGAGACGGCGCTCCTCGAGCCCGACAAGAGCGTGGAGCGCGTGCACGCGCTGGTCCTGACCGGCGGCAGCGCCTTCGGGCTCGACGCCGCGAGCGGGGTCGTGCGCTACCTCGAGGAGCGAGGCGTTGGCTTCGCCACCCCGTTCGGCGCGGTGCCGATCGTGCCGGCCGCGGTGCTCTACGACCTGTCGGTAGGCGACCCGCGCGTCCGCCCGGACGCTGCGGCCGGCTACGCGGCCGCCGCGGCGGCGACGTCCGCACCGGTGGCCGAGGGCGCCGTCGGCGCGGGCACGGGCGCCACCGTAGGCAAGTTCGCGGGCTTCGACCGGGCGCAGCGCTCCGGCCTCGGTACGGCGCTGCTGAGCGTGCACGGCGCCCGGGTCGCGGCGCTCGCCATCAGCAACGCGGTGGGCGATCTGGTGGACCCGAGCGACGGCACGCTCGTCGCCGGCAGCGGGATCGGCCTCGACCCGGAGGCCGCCGCGGCGCTGTTCGCCCCCGCCCCGGGCACGAACACGACCCTCGTGGCGGTGGTGATCGACGCGCCCCTCGCCAAGGCCGAAGCGCACGCGCTCGCCACCTCGGCGCACGCGGGCATCGCGCACGTGACGCACCCTTCGCACACGATCCACGATGGCGACACCGCCTTCGTGAGCAGCGTCGGGGGCGGCCCTCGCGTTCCGCTCGGCGCGCTCGGGGTGGCGGTGCAAGCCGTCGTCGCCCGCGCGTTGCTCCGGGGCGCGCGCGCGGCGCAGCGCGGGCGGTAGGCTTCGGCCGTGCCGCGCGCTGCCCCCACCACCCCCCGGCCCCCCGTCGCCGCCGACGCCCCCACGGTCGGCGTGCTCGCCCTGCAGGGCGCCTTCCGCGAGCATCGCCTGGCGTTCGAGCGCCTCGGCCTCCACGCGCGCGAGGTGCGGCTCCCGCGCCACCTCGAGGGATTGGTCGGTCTGGCCATCCCCGGCGGCGAATCGACGACCATGGCCAAGCTCATGCGCACCTACGGGCTCGACGACGCCATCCGTGCCTTCCATGCCGGTGGCGGCGGCCTGCTCGGGACCTGCGCCGGCGCGATCGCGCTCGCCCGCGACATCGTCGGGCATCCGGACCAACCGCGGCTCGGGCTGCTCGACGTGGCGGTGGCCCGCAACGACTACGGCCGCCAGGTCGCTTCCTTCGAGGCCGACCTGCAGGTGCTCGGGCTCGAACGCCCGGTCCACGGGGTGTTCATCCGGGCGCCGCGAATCGTGGGCGTCGGGGACGAGGTCGCGACCCTCGCGGTGTACGATGGCGATCCGGTCGCCGTGGCCGACGGGAACGTCGTGGCCACGGTCTTCCACCCCGAACTGAGCGGCGACGACCGCTTCCACGCGCTGGTGTTGGCGCGCTGGGGCGTGGCCGCGCCGAATGGAGCCCCCTCGTGACCAACCTCTACCACCTGAGCCCGGGCGACAAGGCCCCCGAGATCGTGAACACCATCATCGAGGTGCCGCTGGGCAGCTCGAACAAGTACGAGTACGACCCGCACCACGGCTTCTTCCACCTCGATCGGGTGCTCTACAGCCCGATGCACTACCCGGGCGACTACGGCTTCATCCCCGGCACCTACGCCGAGGACGACGACCCGCTCGACATCCTGGTGCTCATGAACAAGGCGACCTTCACGGGCGCGGTGCTCCGCGCGCGGCCCCTCGGGTTCCTCGAGATGAGCGACGAGAAGGGGCGCGACCAGAAGATCCTCGCGGTGCCGGTCGACGACCCGCGCTACGACTCGAACCGCCACCTCGAGTCGATCTCGCGCCACCGGCTGCGCGAGATCGAGCACTTCTTCCGCATCTACAAGGAGCTCGAGGGGAAGCACACGAACGTCGAGGGGTGGCATGGCATGGACGAGACCCACGCCCTGATCCACACCGCGATCGCCGCGTACAAGGTCAAGTACCCGGCGGGGGCGGCCACCCCGCGCTGATCGCAGGGCCCACCGACGACCGCGCCGCCCCCGAAGTCGCTTCGGGGGCGGCGCTCGTGATCGGGTCGAGGAATCTCGGTGTTATACGCCCAAACCGACGTTGTTCTTCTCGAGCGCCCGTTCTGCACGGTAACTGCTGCGCACGAGCGGTCCCGAGACGACCTCGAGGAAGCCCAACTCGAGCCCGATCCGCCGGTACCGCGCGAAGTCCTCGGGCGGCACCCAGCGCTCGACCGGCAGGTGCGCCGCGGTCGGTCGCAGGTACTGGCCGAAGGTGACGATGTCGACGTGAATGGCGCGCAGGTCGCGCAGCGCCTCGAGGATCTCGTCGTCGGTCTCGCCGAGCCCCAGCATCAGGCTGGTCTTGGTCAGGACGTCGGGGCGCGCGCGTTTGGCGTAGGCGAGCACGTCGAGGGTCTGCTCGTACGAGGCGCGCGGGTCGCGCACCGGATGCGTCAAGCGCTTCACCGTCTCGACGTTCTGGGCGTAGACCTCGACGCCCGAATCGAGCACCTCCCGGACGTGGGCGTGCACGCCCTGGAAGTCGGGGGTCAGCGCCTCGACGGCGGTGCCCGGGTTGCGCTCCTTGATCGCCCGGACGCAGCGCGCGTAGTGGCTCGCGCCGCCATCGGGCAGGTCGTCGCGGTCGACGCTGGTGAGCACGACGTACTTGAGCCCCATCAGGAAAACCGACTCGGCGGCGAGCCGCGGCTCGTCGGGGTCGAGGCGACCGCGCGGGTTGCCGGTGTCGACCGCGCAGAAGCGGCAGGCGCGCGTGCACACCGAGCCCATGAGCATGATCGTCGCGGTCCCGGCGTTCCAGCACTCGGCGAGGTTGGGGCACATCGCCTCTTCGCACACGGTCGAGAGGCGGTGCTCCTTGACGGTCTTCTTGACCTCTTGGTACGCGCCGCCGCTCGGCAGCTTGACCTTGAGCCAGTCGGGCTTCTTCTCGCGCGGGACCGGGGTGGTCTCCTTGCGGGCGATGCCGTTCTTGACCACCTTGACGGGGGCGGAGGCGGCCTCTGCGGTCGACGGCGGGGCGCCGGCGGCGGCGGCCGCGGCGCGGGCGAGCTCGAGCGAATCGGTCATGGTTGGACGGGCTCCTCGGAGTCGGACGGGTGGCCGAAGGTGGCGCGGAAGGCCTCGACCACGAGCGGTTTCGCTTCGTCGAGCGGCACGTGGCGCCCGAGCAGGGTGCTCAGGCTGGTGACGTTCTTGTCGTGCAGGCCACAGGGGACGATCGTCTCGAAGTGGCTGAGGTCGGTGTGGACGTTCATCGCGAAACCGTGGAAGCTGACGTTCCGCTGCACCGCGACCCCGATCGCGACCACCTTGGCGTCGCCGGCCCAGACGCCGGCGTACCCCGGCGAGCCCTCGGTGGCGATGCCGAAGCGCGCGATCGCCGCGACCAGCGCCTGCTCGAGGCCCCGCAGGTAGTCGCGCACCCGGCGGCCGACCGGGAAGATCGGGTACCCGACCAGCTGGCCGGGGCCGTGGTACGTGACGTCGCCGCCGCGCTCGATGTCGTAGAGCGCGAAGCCGCGGGCGCGGAGCGCTTCTTCGGGGACCCGAAGGTGCTCGCGCCCCCCCTTGCGCCCGAAGGTGATGACCGGTGGGTGCTCGACGAGGAGCAGCGCCGGCGGTCGCGCGCCGTCCGCGACCGCGGCGTGGACGCTGCGCTGCACGTCCCAGGCCTCGCGGTAATCGAGGCGGCCGAGGTCGACGACGTCGAAGCCGAAGCGGCTGGGCCAGACGTCGGCCGTGGCGCCGTCGACGGCGAGGGGGGGCGCAGGGTCGGGTGCGGCGGCGGGGACGACGGGCATGGCGTCATGGTACCGCCGCGGCGCGGGCGGCTCGGTCGTGCCCGTCAATCCGACAGCCGGTACAGGACGCCGCCGCCGTAGTCCGCCACGTAGGCGTCCGCCGCCTCGTCCAGACCGAAGCCGGCGACGGCGAAGCCCGCGTCCAGCCACGGCGACGCCGCGTACCCGTCCTGCGTCCGGTCGAGCACGAACAGCCGGCCGCTCACGAAGTCGCCGAACACGTAGCGGCCGGCGAGCGACGGCGCGGCGTCGCCGTAGGGCACGACCCCGCCGGTGATCGAGCGCCCCCAGCCGGACGCGTGCGTGTAGGTCGCGACGGGGGCGACGAAGCGCTCCGGATCGCACCCTTGCGGCGGGTCGAAGCAGCGGTCGCCTTCGACGACCCGCCAGCCGAAGTTGGCGCCGGCCGGCGCGTCCGCGCGCAGCAGGTTGACCTCCTCGACGGCGTTCTGCCCGACGTCGGCGATCCAGAGGTCGCCCGTGCGCGGATCGAACGAGAACCGCCACGGGTTGCGCAGGCCGTACGCCCAGATCTCGGGGCGCGCGCCGGCCACGTCGACGAACGGGTTGTCGGCCGGCACGCTCAGCGTCCCCGGACCGTCCGCGTCGACGTCGAAGCGCAGCAGCGCGCCGAGCGGGGTCCCCAGGTCCTGGCCCGCGCCGAGCGGGTCGCCGCCGCTGCCGCCGTCGCCGAGCGCGAGGTAGAGCATGCCGTCGGGGCCGAAGGCGACCTGCCCGCCGTTGTGGTTCCCGTACGGCTGATCGAGCGTGAACAGCACGACCTCCGTGGCGGGATCGACGACGTCGGCCCCCGGATCGGCCGCCAGCTCGGCGAGGACCGTATCGCCGTCGCGGTCGGAGTAGTGGACGAAGAGGCGACCGTTGGCGGCGAAGTCCGGGTGGAAGGCGAGCCCCAAGAGGCCGCGCTCGCCTTGCGCGCGCGTGCGCCCCTGCAGGTCGAGCCAGCGGGCCGTGGCGCCGTCCGGCGCGACCGCGACGACGGTGCCGCGCTGCTCCACGACGAAGAGCCGGCCGGAGCCGTCGCCCGCGGCGACGATGCCGAGCGGCTGGACGAAGCCGCTCGCCACCGGAACCAAGCGCTGGCCCCACGCGGTGCCGGCGAACACGAGGAGCGCGATGAGCGCGAGGACGGGGGGTCGCGTCGATCGATGCGGGTTCATGGGGTCAGGCTAAGGGACCGCGCCGATTCCGTATGCGGTCCGCCGCACGCTCGATCGCCCTCGTCAGGACGGACCGAAGGCGCCCGGTGCACGCTCCTCCGCGGCCTCGTCGTCGTCCGCATCGGGCGCGACCGGCTCCTCCACCTCGGGCGGGCCGCCCGGCAACCGGGCCAGCACCGAGCGCAGGTGGTCCGGGAGCGAGCCGTCGGGCTCGGGGGTCGGCAGCGGGATCCCGGCGGCCGTCAACCGGGCGGCCGCTCGCGGGTGCATCCAGCGCAGCGCGTGCGCGTCCCGCTCGCCGGCGGTCAGGCGCGGTGCCGCGTAGGCGCCGGCCTCGCGGCGCTGGCGCTGCGCTTCGAACATCACGACCGCGGTGGCGACCGACACGTTGAGCGACTGCACCATCCCGAGCATCGGGATCACGATGCGCGCGTCCGCGGCCGCTGCCGCCGCCGCGCTCACGCCATGCTTCTCGTTGCCGAAGACCACGCAGGTCGGGCCGACGTAGTCGACGTCGCGGAAATCGACCGCGTCGTCCGCGAGGTGCGCGGCGTAGACCCGCATGCCCTGCGCGCGCACCGTCGCGAGCGCGTCGTCGAGGGTCGCGTGGACGCGCAACTCGACCCACTTCTCGGCGCTGGCGCTGGTGGCGTTGAACGTGGCGACCCCGCCGGTCGGGTGGGTGGCGTGGACGACGCCGACGCCGACCGCGTCCGCGGTGCGGAGCATCGCCGAAAGGTTGTGCGGTTTGTGGACGTCCTCGGCCAGCAGCGTCAGGTCGGGCTGGCGGTGGCGCAGCACCCCTTGGATGCGGTGGTAACGGCGCTCGGTCATTCGGGCATCGTACCGAGCGGGCGCTCGATGCGACGAGGATCGGTCCGGCGGGCGCTTGACGCAGGCGAAGGGCGTGGTAGACTCACGCCCGCACGCCCCGAGCCGAGGTGGCGGAATAGGTAGACGCGCCAGCTTGAGGGGCTGGTGACCGCAAGGTCGTAGGGGTTCAAGTCCCCTCCTCGGCACCACCATGGCAGCGGCCCCCACGAACGTCGTGGGGGCCGCTGCCCATGCGGCGTCCGGAGCCGCGCGGCGCGCGTGCTAGCGTTCACCTCGTGCGCTCCGGGTCCCCATCCCCCTTCCCCTTCGCCCGGTACCGCGCCGGCCAGCGCGAGGTGATCGACGCCGCGCGCGCCGCGTTCGACGAGGGCCGCAAGGTGGTCGTCGTGGAGGCCCCCACCGGGGCCGGCAAGAGCGCGATCGCCGTCACGCTGGCCCGGCAGGCCGCCTCGGCGTACCTGCTCACCGCCCAGAAGGTGCTCCAGGACCAGTACCGGCGCGACTTCGACGACCTCGCGCTCATGAAGGGGCGCGCCAACTACCCGTGCGAGGTGGCCCCCACCCACGCCGCCGCCGCGCCCTGCCTGGCCGGACGGACCTTCCCCGAGTGCGATGCCTGCCAGTACTTCCGGGCCAAGGACCGGGCGCTGGCGGCGCCGCGAGCGCTCATGAACTACGCCTACTTCCTCCACGAGCTCAACTACGCCGGCGGCTTCCGGCCGCGCGAGCTGCTCGTCCTCGACGAGGCCCACAACGCCGAGTCGCTGCTGATGGGGTTCGTCCAGGTGTCGGTCGGCGACGGCCAGCTCGAGCGCGCCGGCGTCGACCTGCGGCTCCCGGGCTACCCCGACCGCGAGGCGCTCTTCGACTTCGCCGACGACCTGCGCCCCCGGCTCGCGGCGCGCGCCCGCGAGCTCGACGCGGTCTTGGGCGTGGGCGCCTTGCCCGCCGACGTCGAGCTCGAGCAGCTGCGCGTGCGCCAATGGCTCGACGGGCAGGCGGCGCGCTTGCGCTGGCTCGTCGACACGCGCGACGACGGCGTCGAATGGGTCGTCGAGCACCGCCGCGACGAGCGGGGTCCGCTGGCGACCTTCAAGCCCGTCTCGGTGGCGCCCTTCGCCCGCGAGCTGCTGTTCGACCACGCCGACCACGCGCTGCTGTTGTCCGCGACGGTCCTCGATCCCGAGACCTTCCTGCGCGGGCTCGGCGTGGAGCCCGAAGAGGCGGCGGTGCTCCAAGTGGCCTCGACCTTCCCGCCGGAGCGCCGACCGCTCATCGTGCGGCCGGTGGCGCGGCTCACGCGCCACCACCAGGAGAAGGACCTCCCCAAGCTCACGGCCGAGATCACCGACCTCATGGTCGACCACGAGACCGAGAAGGGGGTGGTGCACGCGCACTCGTACAAGATCGCCGGCGCGATCCTGCAGGCGCTGCCCCCCGATCTGCGGCGCCGGGTGGTCACGCACTTCGACGCCGCCGGCCGCGAAGCGGCGCTCGAGGCGCACCTCACGCGCGCCGAACCGACCGTGCTCCTGAGCCCGTCCATGACCGAGGGGCTCGACCTGGCGGGCGATCTGGCGCGCTGGCAGGTGATCTGCAAGCTGCCCTTCCCGTACCTGGGCGACCCGCAGGTGGCGGCGCGGCGCGCCGAGGATCCGGGCTGGTACGAGTGGCGCACCTGCCTGACGATCGTCCAGGCCTACGGCCGGGCCGTGCGCAGCGAGGACGACCACGCGGTCACGTACCTGCTGGACGCCGACGCACCGGCCTTCCTCAAGCGCCAACGCCACCGCTTGCCGCCGTGGTTCCTCGAGGCGGTGCGCTGGCCGTGAGGCGCGTTCGCTAGAAGCGGTCGACGGGGGAGCGGAAGGGTCGGCGGCCGGCCGACATCGCCGCGAGGGTCGCCAGGCTGCGGCCGTCGCCTTCCGCCCAGCCGACGCGCCGCACGTCGGCCGGCGCCGCCGCCCCCGACCACAGCAGCGCCAGACCCCGCACGTCGACGGTGGCGTCGGCGGGGCCACGGGTCGGCTCGACCCCGGTGCTCTCGGCGCCCGGCGTGAGCCGCCACGTCCCGTCGTTCCAGGGGGCGTAGCCGTCGACCACCTTCAGGACCAGCGGCGCGAGGTCGAGCGCGGCGTCGTCGTCCGCGACCGCGCGCAGCGCGGCGGCGGCCGTCGCCACGTCGGCGACGCGCGCCATCAGCCCGGCGGGACCGGCCACGGCGTGGCCGCGCTGCCGGTCGGCGGCCACCGGATCGTCCCAGGGGACCTCCATGCGGACGACGGCCGCCTGCCCTCGGAAGGCGGCGAGGACGCCCCACACGGCGTCGCGCCCCGCCGCGTCGCACCAGCCCAGGTCGAGGACGTCGAGCCGCACGCCCGCGGCCTCGTCGCGCAACTGCAGGGCGAGGAAGGCGTCGGCGCCCGCGAACCGCAGCAGGCGCTGCCCCGGCTTCGGCTCCAGGTCCTCCCACGCGTCCCACGGGCCCTCGGTCCGGGCGTCGGCGAAGGTGCGGGTGGGCGCGAAGCGGGCGTACGGCGCGGCGAAGCCGTCGCGGGCGGGTCCGTCGACGCGCGCGAGCCGTCCCGGCACCCCCGGCGGGAGCCGCTCGGGGGGGAGCGCGAGCGGGACCCCGGTCGGCACGCTCGCCCAGCCGTAGCGGCCGTAGAACGCGGCGTCGAAGGGGTAGAGCAGGTTCCATCCGAAGCCCTGCGCTCGGCCCGCCTCGAGCGCGGCGCGCATCAGCCGGGCGACGTGGCCCGCCCGCCGGTGCTCGGGCGCGGTCGCGACGCCGCCGAAGCCGCCCAGGGGCACGCGGGCGCCCGCCACCCAGGCTCGGTACGGATGCTGCGTGACGACCGCGGCGAGCTCGCCGTCGACGAAGGCGCCCCACGAGTTCGGGAGGCGCGCGCGGAAGGCCTCCAGGGCCTCGTCGCCGGCGGGGTACCCGAAGCTCCCCTCGCGCAGCCGCAGGTACCCGGCCAGGTCGTCCGGCCCCAAGACCCGGTCGTGGACCTTCATGCGTCCGGTTCGTCGAGGAAGGGCAGGAACATCGGCCGCTCGGCGTTCGTGCGCAGCACCATCGTGGTCTCGGTGCGTTCGACCCCCTCGAGCATGAACAGCCGGTCGAGGAAGGCGTCGAGCGCCGCGGGCGTCGCGACGCGCACCTTGGCGACGTAGGCGTAGTTGCCGGCGACCGCGTGGAGCTCCTCCACCTCGGGCAGCGACAGCAAGCGGTCGACCAGGTCCTGCGCCGGTTTGCGCGGCTGCGGCGAGATGTGGACGAAGGCGCAGATCGCCAACCCGACCTTCTCGGGGTCGAGCACCGCCTGGAAGCCGCGGATCACGCCCGAGGCCTCGAGCTTGCGGATCCGCTCCCCGATCGCGGGCGCGGACAGGCCGGTCTCCTTGGCGAGCTGCGCGTGGGTGGTGCGCCCGTCGAGGCGCAGCACCTCGAGGATCTTGCGGTCGATGGCGTCGAACATCGCGATCAGGCTAGCACCCTGGCCCCGGGCCGCCGAGGCGGCCGCCGCCGCGTGCGGTACCTTGGTGCGTGCGCGTTCTGTTCATCGGCGACGTCTTCGGTACCCCCGGCCTGCGCGTGGCGCATCGCTTCTTGCGGGACCATCGGGGCGACTACGACCTGGTGGTCGCGAACGGCGAGAACACGGCCGGCGGCTTCGGCATCACCCGCAAGCACGCCGAGCAGCTGTGGGGCTGGGGCGTCGACGTGATCACGCTCGGCAACCACACCTTCGATCAGGACGAGGTCGTCGACCTGCTCGAGTCCTCGTCGCGCATCGTCCGCCCGGCGAACTACCCCGCCGGGACCCCTGGGTTGGGCCACACGACGGTCGCCGCCGCGAGCGGCGAGCGCCTGACGGTCGGGCAGGTGATGGGTCGGGTGTTCCTCGAACCCCTGGACGACCCGTTCCCGGCGGCGGACGCGATCGTCGAGGCGTGCCCGGCCGATGCCGCGCTGATCGTGGACGTCCACGCCGAGGCGACGAGCGAGAAGAAGGTAATGGGCTACCACTTGCAGGGGCGCGCGAGCGCCGTCGTCGGGACCCACACCCACGTGCAGACGGCGGACGAGGGGATCTTCGGGGGGACGGCGTACGTGACCGACGTGGGCATGACCGGCGTTCAGCACTCGGCGATCGGCATGCAGTTCGACGAGGTCCACGCCCGCTTCCTGACCAAACGGCGCCACCGCTTCCGGCCCGCCGGCGGGCCGGCGACGCTCTGCGGCCTGGTGCTCGACCTGGACGGCCGACGCGCTCGCGGGGTGCAGCGGCTGCAATGGCGCGAGGAGGGCGAGGTCGGCGATGACTGACCGGGGCGCGCTCGCCGCGCGCGAGGCCGAGGCGTTCGAGCGCCTGCGCCGCGAGGTCGACGTGTTGGCCACCACCCTCGGCGACGTGGTGCGCGAGCTCGAGGGCGACCGCATCTTCGAGCTCGTCGAGCGCGTGCGGAGCCTGACCAAACGCCGCCGGCACGGCGCGCCGGTCGACGCGGAGCTGCATGGCCTCCTCGGCGGCATGCACCACGGCGACGCCGAACGGGTCCTGCGCGCCTTCACGCTCTACTTCCAGCTGGTCAACCTGGCCGAGGAACTGCACCGGGTGCGCATCGTGCGCCTGCGCGGCGGGGCCTCGACCGACGAGGCGCCGCGCGGCGAGTCGGTGGCCGCGGCGATCAAGCGACTGCGCGACGACGGTTGGACGAAGGACGAGGCCCGCCGCTTCGTGGCCGGGTTGGACGTCCAGCTCACCCTCACCGCGCATCCGACCGAGGTCAAGCGCGCCACCGCGCGCGCGGCCCTGGAACGCGTCGGGGCGGTCGTGCGGGCGCTCGGCGAGCCCGAGCTGGCGCCCGCGGATCGCGCGGCGTGGCGCTCGCAGCTCGAGGCCGAGGTCGCGACGCTGTGGCAGACGCGCGAGCTCGCGCACGACCGGCCCACCGTGCGCGACGAGGTCGAGGGCGCGCTGTACTACGTGCGGCGCTCGCTGCTGCCCGCATTGCCGCGCTTGATGGGCGACCTCGAACACGCGCTCGAGACGTACTTCGGCGGTGAGGCCGAGGGTCCGGGGGCGGTCCTGCACGACGACGCGCCCCTTCCGCCGGTGCTGCGCTTCCGCAGCTGGATCGGCGGCGACCGCGACGGCAACCCCAACGTGACGGCCGAGGTGACCGACGCCACCTTCGGGCTCCACGCCGAGATCGCCCTGGACGCGCATGCGGAGGACGTCGCCGACCTCTCGGCCCGCTTGTCGCACTGGGAGCCGCGGGTGGCGTT
>JAABSI010000082.1 GCA_011390455.1 Trueperaceae bacterium | reverse complement strand
GGATCGAGGTTCTGGCGGTCTTCCCGCGCTCAAGGAGAAGGATTCTCCGAGCGGGCCGCGGGTTCCTTCTGGGCATGGCGATGGACTTGTCGGTCGCGCTCGTGCGGCGTTCGACCGTGGTGCTCGTCGTGGTTTGAGACCGGTTGGTCTTGGTGTTCTCGCTGCAGTTCTACTCATTTCGTCGTGCGATCCCGGTGACGGTGGTGGCGTGACGCCGCCCCCCGATCCTGCGCCCAATCCTGATTGCGTGTCGGGTACTGCCGTCGATCATGCTCTTGAGGTCGGTTTGGATCTGTATGTTGCTGCGTACGATGCCAATCTGAACCGTTACGAACACGATGTTGAGGGCGAGCACTGCTTCACCCGGTTCGAGCGTTCCATGATCGACGAGCTGCGTTCGCTGGTCGACGAGGGTGCCGATCCGGTTGTGTTGCAGCGCGTGGTCGACGACTATCCCGTCGTCGGTCCTGCAACGGTGTGGGCTCTTCGTGGTACGTGGGATGCTGCTCGTGCGGATCAGGCGTTCGATCCTGATCGGTCGTTCTACGATACCGGTCGTCTTGGTTGGATCGATCTAGCTCGTGGGATCGGCGGTAGTTTTCCTGGTTCGTATCTCGCTGAGCGTGGTCTTGAGGATGTGACTGTGTACCCTCTCGATGAGAAGATTCTTGATGTTGCTCCTCCTGATTGGAACCCTGATCCTGACGAGACGAACACGTTTCTCGATCGTTTTCCGGGCTGCGAGGGCCTCTTGTCTACCGGTGAGAGTTTCCCGAGCATGATGCAGTCTTCTGGCGACTTCTTCTTTCAGAGTCACCTGTTCAATACTCCTGTTCCGATCCGCTCGGTTCTCCCTCCCGGAGCGGTCGTCTCAAGCGTTCGTGCCCGGGATCGTGTATCTCAGTTGGGAGAAGACTTCACCGATGGTGTTGTTGATCTGCGCCTCGACGTGCATCCTGACGACCGGTCCCTGATCGGGTTCAGAACGGTGTACGAGATGGTTGCTCATGTAGTTCCTGGGCCTGAAAACATCACTACTGATCCAGATACTTGGGTGTTCGATGTTGATGCGTTCGCAGTTCAGGCGGGTAATCCTGCTCAAGATGTGCTCGTGTACGTGAATCCTGGTATGGCTTCGGGCAATACGATGCTGTATGACCACACCGTGTATGTTCGTGAGCAGCGACCTGAGCTGGCAGAGGTCGGGCCGTTGTGGGATGAAGCGCGAGGCCTGCAGTCGCTCGATTATCTTGCTGCCTTCACGATTCCGCTCTCTGAGGTTCCCCGACAGTTCACGGCTCCACCGCTGCAGAGCAGGTACGCGGATCTGAGCATCCACGGTTGCGCATCGGATCTCCAGTTCGACTGAAGCGTCTTCGTTCCGGTAGAGGCTCTACCCTCACTCGAACCGCCTCAGCAAGGCTCGTGGCTGCGTCAATGAGCAACACAGCCCACGGTCACGTGTCCGCCATTATCGTTTCTCGCCTACTGCCGGGGCTCACCATTTGCGTTCGTTCCAAACGGCTTCGGCGTGTGCGAAACGTGCGCGAACCTGCGCCGCCAGGAGTCGTCTCCAGTCGTATCCGACCGAGCCCAAGAATCGCCCAAGCACACGTCACCAGGCCACTCCCGACCACTTGACGCAACCCCCACACACCCTGTCCCAGACGCAAAACCCGGACTACGGATCAGGAGGTCAGGAGTTCGAATCTTCTCGGGCGCACCACAGTGAACCCCGTCTCTGACGGGATTCTTCCGTTATTGGTAGTTACCTCAAAGCACTCAATAGAATGGACCATGCGCGGAACGTGGGCGAAATCGTTTGGGGCCGTTTCTCGCGGGTCGACAAAAACATCTTCGCGGCGCAAGCACCGATCGTGGGCCAGGAGCCCGTCCTGCCCTCGAGGCTCCGGTCTCCCGGCCGCAGTCGGCGGATCGAGCGGGTCACCTCCCACCCTAGCTCTGCCCACAAGCATCCCGCACCCACCGCGCGATCGAGTACGACGTCGAGGCGTCGCCTTCATCAACGCGAAAATGGGCCTGGCGCAACTGAACCTCTGCCCCAGCCGCTTCGAGCTCGGCGCGCGCCTGCGTGGCGCGCTCGGCTGCCGCATCGTCGCTCAAGACGAGCAGCACCTTGACGCCGTCCATGGCCTGACGGGTGACGTCAACTCCGGATGCCCAAGCAGCGGGGATGCAACCATCCCACGCGACCACGCACCGCACCAGTTCCGGCCAAGCCCGTGCGACCAGCAGCGCGACCGTGGCCCCCTGGCCCTTACCGACCAAGACGTACCCAGCCCCACCAGTACCCGGCTCGTGCTCGAACAAACCGAGTTCGATCTGCGCGAGCGCGTCGCCAAGCGTCGACGCCTCCGGCTCACAGGCACCATGATCGATGTACCAGTAGTAGCCGTGCACGAACTGATCGCGAATCTGCGTGCGGGCCGCTCGCACGGCGATCACCGGATGGTCGGGCTCGAGGGGGCGAGCCACAGCATCGAGGCCATCGAGATCTCCGTAGCGATCGTGCAGGAGCACCACCGTAGGCGCACCGCTTGCGTTGCCCGAGTGGCGGTGCGTCAGGACGAACCGGCCGGGCTCGGTGTTCAGTTGTCGAGCGCGCATTCGCGAACCCACGTCTCGACCACAGCGATCTCACGCTCAGGCAACGCGCCGAGACCCAGTGGCATGATGCTGCCCGAACCGCCGACTTCGAGATGCGTGCCGCGAAGCTTGTGCATCAGGTAGCTGGCCTCGACATCACCCGGGGTAACCCGCAGGAGATCACCCTCGCTGCTGTCCACCCCGACCAGTTCACCGTAAGCGATGCCCCACTCGAGGTTCAGGTCCGCGTTCTCGGCGCCCGTCTGATGGCACGCGACGCAATTGAAGTCGAAGACCATCTGGACGTCGTTGACGAAACTCACGGTGGCGGTCGAGGGGTCGAACGCCTCGCAGCTGACCGGCTCGTCGCTGCCATCCGAGAAGGCAACGCCAACCAACACGAGGAGGGTGAAGACGCCTGCGAGGGCGAAGGGGCGAAACGTCGACATATGGATCCTTCCAAGAACCGCGTGGCGCCAAGCGGCGCCACGCGGCGAACGAGAGGCGTGCTTGTCGTCAGACTGCGGTGTCGCTCTGGGCAGCCGCATGCTGGCCGGCAAGCCAGCCGAACGTCAACGCTGGACCGAGCGTGCCGCCCGCGCCCCAGTAAGCCTGTCCTGACGGAGACGCGGCGGCGTTGCCAGCGGCGTACATCCCACGGATCGGCCGACCCCGGGCATCGACGACCTGACCGTCGCTCGTGGTCACCGGACCACCCTTCGTGTCGAGGGTGCCCGGCGCCAAGATGATGCACGAGTATGGGCCGGACTCCGAGAGCGGGTGCATGTACGGGTTCGGCTTGTCGTTCCCGTCGCGACGTGGCCCGTGGAAGTGCGCGCTGATCGGAATCGTGCCCCGCGCGAAGTCGAGGTCCTCACCGGTCTCGGCGAAGCCGTTGAAGCGCTCGACCGTGCTGCGCAGGTTGGCGCCGAAGTCACCCGCGAGGCGCACGTGACCGATCCGCGGCTCGAGGTCGGCCAATCGCGCGTTGATGTTGCGCTCGAGCTCGTCCCAGTCCGCACCCTCGATGACGTAGGCGGCCTCGGCGTCGGCCGGCGGAACCGGACCACCACCGCCCGGGTAGAGCTCGGCGACGCGACGGTCGTAGATGTAGAACAGCAACAGGTTCGGGTACTCGCCCGCTTGCGGGTCCCACGTGTAATGGACGCGCGTGCGCTCGTTGTACACGTGCTTCTCGTCGTACACCCGATGGCCGTGCTTGTTGACCGTGACCATGCTGTCGCCCGTCAGGAACCAGACGCCCGAAGGAACGCTCGCGAACTCGAGCACCTCCTCGAGGATCTCCTCCTGCAACCAGGCCTCGTTCATGTTGCCGAGCTTCGCTCCGAGCTCCTCTGAGATCGTGACGAGGTCGCCCTGGTTGGTAGGGACCGCGCAACCACCGAAGATCGGTCCGCGCAGGTAGTTCGTGGCCATGTCCGGGTTGTGCGTGAAGCCACCGCTCGCGAACACGACCCCCTTGCGGGTGCGGATGTTCAGTGGGCTGCCGGCGCGATCGAGCACCTCCACGCCGATGACGTCGCCGCCAGCGTTCGTGATCACCTTCGTGACCTGATGCCCGAGCAGGATCGGCACGGACTTCCCGACGAGGTACTCGCGCATCTGCCGCACCATGTCCGCGCCGAAGCCCGACGTGCCGTCCTCACGACCCGGGTTGATCGCGCGGCCACGCGGCGCGCGGTTCTCGGCGACGTGGGCGTAGTAATCCGGCGTCGGCTCGCCCGTCCAGGACATGCTGGTCACCGTACGGAAAGCACCGGCGGCCTCGAGCGCTTCGAAGGCCTCGGCGCCCCGATCGTAGAAGGTCTCGAGGAGCGCGTACGTCGAAGCCGGAAGACCCAGGTTCTCGCCATCCTGGCGGTACAGGTGCGGGTACGCGAGGCGCGCCATGTACCGCATCGCGTCGTCCTTCGGATCCTCGAGGCCACGATCGCGCATCCGCGCGTTGTTCGGCACCCAACTCGTGCCCCCCGACTTGCCCGTGGTGCCGCCATAACCGGCGGACTTCTCGACCACGATCACCTCGGCGCCACCCTCGAAGGCCCCCGCCGCCGCAGCCCCGCCCGCGCCGCCCGTCCCGACGACCACCACATCGGTCTCCCGGTCCCACGTGATCGGAGCACCCTCCTGGGCCTTCACGACGGAGGCGGCGCCGCCGAGCACCACCGCGGCCGTCCCACCCCCGACCGTCTTCAGGAAGTCCCGTCGCGTGAATCGTGGGGTGCGGTCGTGCCCGTTGTCGTGCTTGCTCATACGTGCTCCTTTCGCAGAGAGGAATCGGCGTGGTCGTTCGCGGGTGCGTGGGCGAAGGGATCACCCATCGCCAGATAGTGGTCGATCATCGTCGCGACCGCATCGAGCGCACGGGTCGTGCGCTCCGCGTCGCCCGTCATCAACAGGTCGTGCTGCAAACCCCAGATGGCGCCGCTGACGAGCGTCGCCATCGCGTCCACGGTCGCGGCCTCCGCACCGGTCGATCGGACGATCTCGCGCTCGAGCTCGAGGCCCTCCAGAAGGATGTCGCGTACTACCGGCGGGTAGAGCTCCGGCTGCCGTTGAGCAAGGTTTCCCGCCTCGAAGAAGAGCCGCATCACCTGCCGATGCGACGGCCGCAGGCACCAACTCCAGTACCGCCGCATGACGAGACCAACGCCGCCTGCTTCCGGCCCAAGACCAGCATCCGCGACGCCCTCGTCGGCCGCCATCCACGAGCGAACCTCTTCGATCTCGCGACGGCTCACATGCCGAAGCGCAGCATCGATCAGCTGAGCCTTCGTACCGAAGTGGTAGACGAACGTGTAGGTGCTGGTATCGAGCGCCTGTGCGAGCGAACGGAACGTGCACTCAGCGATGCCATTCGCCACGAGGTAATCGGCGACTGCGTCGAGCAAGGCATCTTCCCGTTCGCCGGCTCTCGCCATGCGCACGCCTCCGCATCCCATACGGGGTAGGACATTTGTCCTTCCCGCTGAGGATAACGCATGTTTTCCGCATGTCAACCCAGGCGCCGGCGGCACCGGTACTCGCTGCGGCACTCAACTGCATTCGCACCAATCCGTACAGGGGCTCTGGCACCGGCCCACAACAACGTCTGCGTCCCCCTGCCTTTCCCCGACCCGCGAGTTCGAACGGGCACTCGATAAGGAGCGATCAGGGCTGCAGCGCGCTATCGAGACGCGGTGAGTAGGCACGCCGCTTGAGAGCAGTACCTCTACGAAGCCCAGTGCGGTTCCTCCCCGATGTTCGTGTATGAGCCGCGACCGTAAGCCGCCATTCGGTGCGACCAGATTTATGAACTCTAGGCGCAGGAGAGGAGAGCCTCTACCGAGACCTGGGCGTTTCATGCTGAAGTTGGACAATGCTCGCACCCGAGCTTGGTTCGCTCAGCACGGGCCCAGAAGACCACCTTGCACCCCTGGGCCAAGAAAACGCGCTGGCGTCGAGAGGAAGAACTAGTGACGGCCCTATCTGCCTTTCAGCGCCGTAAGCACGTACACGAGTACGCTGAGACGCTCGAGGACGCTCTGCACACAGCCGAGATCAAGAGCTTGGGTTTTCAGCAAGCCAAGAACCGGAGCACACGGCGGCGGTTGCGCGACACAGACGATCAAGCGTTCTTCGACCTGGTGGCTGCCAAACGCTACCGGAAACGCCTCAGAACACTCCGCGCCGAAGTGCCGGCACCACCGGTGCCCATCGCAGACCTCTTTGGTCCCACCGTTGCAAGCGTCGGAGGAGTCGATCAGCCACCTGCGCTCGAGCCTACCGAACCTCGCGGTGACGCCGCGACCAGGAGTCCCTTGCAAAAGTCGACGAACCAACCGCGTCGCGCCGCCAAAGCACCAAGACGCACTGGACCACACCGCACCGATTCCTGGGTGTTCGTTGCAGTCGCGGCACTCCTTTCGGCCACATTGCTCTCGGGCCGCCTGGACCTGACGAGCGCATGGCTGGCGACCGGGCTCCTATTGACGGCTCTCGGCCTCCTGCTCGAGAGGCGTAGGTTCCTCCAGAAGTCGAGTTCCGTTGGCGATCGTCTCCACACCTATAGGGTTCCGTTGCTCACGATTGGTTCCGTCGTTGGCGTCATCTCGCTCTTGGCTTTGATCCAACCGCCCCCCACCAACGTCAACGACGCTGGGAACCCCACGCAAGGCAGTTCCGTTGACGGGGCTGCCAGTTCGCCATCCACCACACCTTCAGGCTCAGTCGGGGAGGCACAAGCACAGGCCCCTGCATCGATGCCGCGGTCGCCTGAGCTTCCGCCCGCAGAACGCTGTGGGCCAAGCAACTGCCTTCGGTTTCTCTCGCCGCCAGGCTCGGCGTTTCGCGCCGTGCGATTCAACGACGGTCAATGGATGGGCATCAACGACGACGGCAGTGTCCCCCTACCGAACAATCCGGCACGCCTCGTGTCATCCGACGGGCGCCTGATCGTCGCCTTCGAAGCCGTCATGGAGCACGAAGCGGGCATAGCGCTCGTCGTTCAAGGCGATGCGTTGCTCGACACCTCAACGACGCTTGTGGTCGATCATCAGGTAACGCCCTTCCACCATGGAGAGCCCACACCCGGCGCAGCGGTCTTCAACGTCGCAGTGGCTGCACGGAGCAACGCTTCGACACCAAGCTCGCTGCTTGCAACGATCAACGACGGGCCCTCACCACGTCAGCTTCCCGCGATCATTGGATTGCGCGACGGAACCAACGTCGTGGACATCACACACTCCACGCCGGGTCGCCTTGACGACACTAATGCCAATTTCGTGGTCAGCAACGGCGTTCTATTCGCAGCGCCCGCGACGATCGTCGAAGTGAATCTGGAACCGAAACACGCGCTGAGCGTCGTCAACCATAGCGGTGCTCAGCTCTCGCTCGATGGTCGCGACTTCGAAACACCCTTGCTCCAGGCGTACGTGACCGAGAACGCCACCACGACCGTGTCTTCCCTCACCGGCGTGCTGTGGCGCGGCTCGATTGACACGGACGCTGTTCTGCACATTCCAGGGTCGAGCTCACGCGTCTCGACGTCCGCAGGGGACGTGCAACGCCGGACCGCAGTACGCGATGCAGAGCCAGCGTGCGACGAAACGGTCGCCACGTTCTTCGACACTCTCTTTCCCCTAAGTGCCATCGCCTATCCAACCGGGTTCTTCGGTAGGACTGGTGTGGTAACCGACTTCGCTCAAGGCACTGGGATGGTCACGCGCACAGGCCCTCTCGAGGTCACCGTCAACGATCGTGACCTTGACGTGACCTACGAGTGCACGTTTGACGCAACCTCCAGTTCCGTGCAGGCACTCCTGATAACAAGCAACCAGCTGTCCGTAACCCGCGGCCAAACGCCCGCGATCAGCCAAGCTGACGATGCGACCCTCTCCGCGCTCGGTATCGACGCGGTCGGTACGACCGAAGCGGCGATCGAAACCGAGACCCGTCGCACTGGAATCAGCGCCCAGACAACAACGGGCCAGTACGCCATTGCAGAATCTCCCCCACTGAGTGGCCTCGTACCCATCTCGCTGGTGCCAATCGGGGCCGACGCCGCCAGGCTGAACGTCCGCGACATCACCCTCATCATTCCGGTAGTTGAGTTCGCCACCGCACGCTTCACGTCCACCGACCCCGAGGCGGTCATCGTCGTCGAGGAAGAAGGAGGCGATGTCCACTCTGGACTGGGCACCGTCGACGTTCGCGCGCCCATCGGTACCGAGCTCAGCGCCTCCGCCCAGTCAGACCCAGCCACGCGGTACCTTCCTGCCCTCCCGCTCGTAGTCCGGATGGTGAGCGACAGCGTCGTGTCGCTAGTTCAGAAGCGACAGATTGAAGTCCAAGTCGGCAGCAACGCACCCGGGGCCCTGCTCCGCATTCCAGGCGTCCTGGAAGAGCCCGTGGCGCTACCGACCACTCTGGAACTCGTCGCAGACACGGACTACGTCATCGTCATTGAGCCTCCAGACGATCAGTGGTTTGGCCGCAGCGACACGATGCGGTTCGCTGAGGATACGAGCGTGAGCCAAGAGCTCGTGCGGGCCGCAAACGTAACCTTCACTTCCGACCCAACGGGTGCCACCATTCGCGTATCTGGCCAAGACACATCGCGGACACCCGCAACGTACCGACTGCCCGTCGGTGCAGAAGTCACGTACACCATCGTCGCGAGCCCGCCAAACCACAAGGGCTTCGAGGGGCTCCTCACGATCTCCGGTGACGCCGAGCACTCGACGTACCTTGAACGCTACACAGACGCCGAGCGACAGGCCCTTGCTCCGCCCCCAGCCCCAACGCCACCACCAACCGTCGCGGAGCGGCAGGCACCTCCACCGCGGCCCGCCGCAACTCCCGCGGCAAGCGAGCGCATGTTCAACAGCTCTTCTGGGCGACCGGCACCACAACCGGGTGAGCGCATTCGGGCGACTCCCGGATTTGTCGTGGCGTTCATCGCAAACGAACTCGAATTGACGGACCTACAGTGCCCTCAAACCCCATTCGCTGTCGTCACGTGCGGGGTTTCCTACGACGGCGAATCGATGATCTCAAGTCTCGTTGATGCGCTTTTCGACATCTACCTCCAACCGTCATCACGAGAGATCCGCTGGCAACGAGAGCCCCAGAGCAACGCGTACATCGGAGCGTTCCGCCGCCCAGAAGGCATCTACGTCGTTTCGACCTACGGCAACGTCGTCTCCATCGGGTTCATGTCGCAATGAGTCATACCGACCTGCTCGTGCCCACAGTGGCCGACATCGTTCATCCACAAATCGTCATCAGGCGCGATCCATGCGGGGCGCGCTTGCCTCGATGCTTCGAACAGAGAGCATCGCTCTTAAAGTCGTAATCTCGCTTGTAGACGTAGTCTCGAACGAATCAAGCCCAGGCCGTGCTCGCACGTCCACGGAAGTGGGGTCACTCCCCTCGGTCGCACCCGCCAGGGCTTGACGAGCAACACAGCATCTCCCGAGGTGACGGGGTCGTGGGCTAGAACCAGCCGTAGCCTTCCAGGACGGTGAGGACGGCGAGCCCCATTCCGAGGATGAGGTAGATCGCGATGATGAGGAGTACGCCGTAGAGGTTGGTGCCACCGCGTCGCGAGAGATCAAGCAGGATCGCGTCGTTCGTTGAGTAGCGGGCCTTCGCCGTGCGGATGGCGTTGTGCATCTTCTGCCAGTAGGCGTAGTGCGCGAGAGCGCCACCCGCGATAGCGATCGCGATGCCTTGTGCGTAACCCCAACCGGTGGTGTCACTGCCGTTTGTGGTGACGGGGATGATGAAGCTGGTCGCGACTTCCGCGAGGAAGAAGGCAAGCGCCCAGCCGTAGAGCTTGCGGTGCACGAACCAGAGCGGGGGCGCCAGGAAGGTCACGATGGCGGCGACCCAGTGGAAGCTGGGTTGGTAGCCGTCGTTCGCGTCGAAGCGCTCGAACTGCTCACTGAAGCCGTCACCACTAGATTGGATGAAGGCGGCCTCGTAACGATGCTGGGGCAGGGCTGCTGTTGGCCTTGATTGCGTTGGGACCGGTTGTGCAAGGAGCGGCTGGATGCTGTTGCGGTTCTGTTGGTTGCGGCAGTCGCGGCAAATGGTGTGCATGTTGGTGGCGCCCAGAGCGCGACCACACTGGTCGCATCGGTTGTTGTCGTTCACGTTTGGCTCCTTCAGCCTCCGAGCCGAATGATGCTCGGCATCGGTCAGATGTGGTGTTGGTGTGCGGCTCGCAAAGGACGGGCCGCAGCGCACTTGCGGGCGCCCGATGACACAGTGTTGCGCCAACCTGCTTTCATATCCCTTACGTGTGCTCTTTGCTCGCGGTGGTTACGGGCGCACTCCCGGCAGCCTGAACCGCTGGCTTCTATAGGGGCGCTGCGATCGCGCGACTTGCCTCGCCAAGACTTTGGTTGACGCGTTCAGGCCCTCTGCGCAGCGGGCCGGGATCTGCGCGTGGTGGCGCCCCCACTGGCCGGGCGCACCATCTGCATTGCCCTGCAATGCACTCGGAGTGTGCGAAACGTGCGCGAACTCACGCCGTCAGGAGTCGTCTCCAGTCGCATCCACCTAAGGCCTTCGAACGACAGATCTCTCGTCACCTGGCCACTCCCGACAGCACGAGGCAACCACGGCAAACCCCGTCCCCGACGCAAAAGCGGACTACGGATCAGAAGGTCAGGAGTTCGAATCTTCTCGGGCGCACCACGATGAACCCCGCCGTCGGCGGGGTTCGTTCGTTGCGGCCCCTCGTTGCCCGCCGCGGTGCTGAGGCCAGGCTATGCTGCCCGCCTCGATCACAAAGTCCGAGGAGGACGCCCATGCCCGATGCGCACTACGTCCCCATGCTCCAAGGCGAGCGGATCTGGCTCCGCCCCATCGAGGAGCGCGATCTCGAAGCGTACCGGCGCGCCTGCACCGATCGCGACACCGCGTCCCTGGCCGGCTTCCCGCACCCGATGAGCGAGACCAACCTCCGCCGCTGGTTCGAGCAGATCAGCGTCCAGCACGGCTCGGACGCCTTCTACTTCACCATCTGCCGCGCGGGCGAGGACGACTTCATCGGCACCGCCGTGCTTTGGCACATGGACCAGGTCAACGGGAGCGCCGAGCTCAGCATGTTCATCGGCGACAAGGAGCTGTGGGGCCAGGGCTACGGCACCGAGGCGCTGAACGCCCTCGTCGACTTCGGCTTCGGCGAGCTGCCTCTCGAGCGCATCTGGCTCAAGGTGTACACGCACAACCCGCGTGCTCAGAAGACCTACCTCAAGGCCGGCTTCGTCACCGAGGGCGTGTTGCGGCACGCGCGCCGCCATCGAGGGGGCTTCTCGGACTCGATCCTGATGTCGCAGCTGCGGGACGAGTGGGCTGCCTCGCCGCGGCCGAAGGGTGGCAGCTGAGGGCGGACCGGAACGTCAGGAGTTCGAGTCTTCTCGGCTGCACCACAGCGAACCCCGTCTCTGACGGGGTTCTTCTCTCTTCGGCCTCCGGGCCGTCGTGGACCATCGACGCGCGACGGGGCGCACGACATCTCGGTGCCTATCAATACCTTGACAACTTCATAACTCTTGTCTATCATTTGATATGCGAATCGACGCAGTTTGCATATGAGGTGATAGGCAATGAGCATTCGACGCACGGTCCGGAACCAATACGTCCGGCTCGTAGACCGCGCGGCTCAGCAGTTCGCAGCGGTCCAACGCCCGCCCGAAGGTTGGCTCGTTACGCTGCGAACGGCCCTAGGCATGTCCGGAGCAGAGGTCGCTGCTCGTATGGACGTCAGCCGCAGCGCGGTCTACCAGGCAGAACGCAACGAACGCGACGGCGCCATCACCCTGAAGCAGATGCAGAAGCTCGCCGAAGCCATGGGTGGACGCTTCGTGTACGCCGTCGTCCCGGAAGGAAGCGTCGGCGACGTGATCCGCGCTCACGCCGTGCGCAAGGCCGACGACCTCGTGCGCCGAGCAAGCGGGCATATGGCGCTCGAGAGCCAGTCCCTCCCGAACGCTCGGATCGCGCAGCGGATCGAGGATCTCGCCGAGGAACTGGCGCGCGAGGTACCACCGGACTTCTGGCGAATGCCGTGACGTTCGTCGAACCCGACGGCGCGACGCCGCTCGATCCGGACGAGGCCCAGGGCCTGAAGCTACGCCACGTCACCACCCGCGGCGAGCTCGACGAGCTCGAACAGGCCAACATCGAACAGGGCCTTGCGTGGGTCTCGCGGCAGCGCCGGCTGGACGTGTTCGACGATGGGGTCATCCGAACCCTCCACCGACGCCTCTTCGGCGAGGTTTGGGCATGGGCGGGCACGTATCGCCGTACCGAGAAGAACATCGGCGTCGACCCGTTCTCCATCGGTCCGGCGCTGCGTTCGATGCTGCTCGACGCGCGGTCCTGGTCGGAACACGAGGTGTACGCCCCGCTCGAGGCCGCAGCTCGGTTCCACCACCGCATGGTCCAGATCCACCCCTTCGTGAACGGGAACGGTCGCCATGCCCGCATCGCCGCCGACGTCTTGCTCGACACCGTCTACCGCCATCCACCGGTGGCGTGGGCGAGCGGGTTCGACTTGCAGGCGGACGGCGAGCGCCGCGTGGTCTACATCGCCGCTCTACGCGCCGCCGACCGGGGGGAGTTGGGGCCACTCCTCCGGTTCGTCGGCGCAATCACGTAGACCCACCTCGACCTTGGCCCCGTCGGGCCTCGGCCCATACGCGAACAGTGGACTACGGACCGGAAGGCCAGGAGTGCGAGCGCTCTCGGCCGCACCACAGCGAACCCCCCCGCGACGCTCGAGACGGCCGCTCAGCGCCGGTGCACAGCCCCCGAACCCGCGTCCTCGCCCCCCCTCATGCCATAAAACCGCATTTCGATGCCCACCCTCCGCCAGGCGCCCTCCAAGCCCGGTGGGTCCGGGCGAGAGGACGCGACCATGGACGTACGTCGACCCGCCGATGCAGGCAAGGCCTTCGAGACGCTGTTCGCCGCAGGCGACCTCGAGGGGCTGATGGAGCTGTACGAGCCCGACGCCGTCTTCACCAACGCGCGCGGGGCCCACGCCGGATCGGACGCGATCCACAACGTCCTCCAGGGGTACCTGAACACCGGCGCCTCCATCCGCATGAACGAGTCGGTGGCGTTCGAGGCGGGCGACTTGGCGCTCGTGCACTGGTCGTGGACGATGGCCTTCCCCGACGGCCGCACCGCCGAAGGCGCCACGGCCGAGGTCCTG
>JAABSI010000081.1 GCA_011390455.1 Trueperaceae bacterium | reverse complement strand
AGGAGCAGATCCGGCTGCGCGTGGCGAACCTGCTGCGCTCGCGCCACCTCCAAGCGAAGCTGCGTCAGCACGCCGACCACCTCGAGGACATGGTGCGCGAGCGGACGATCGAGCTCGAGGCGGCGCGCCTCGACGTGCTCGAGCGCCTCGCCGCCGCCGCCGAGTACCGCGACTACACGACGGGGCGCCACACCCACCGGGTGGGCCTGCTCTCGGCGCTGCTCGCGGAGCGCCTGGGCGAAGGCGCCGCCGAGATCGAGCTGATCCGGCGCGCGGCGCCGCTCCACGACGTGGGCAAGATCGGCATCCCCGACCACATCCTGCTCAAGCCCGGGAAGCTGACGCACGAGGAGTTCGCCCAGATGCAGGGGCACGTCGGCGTGGGCGCCCGGCTCCTCGCGCACGGTCGCTCCAAGCTGATCAACCTGGCGCAGGAGATCGCCGAGACCCACCACGAGCGTTGGGACGGCAGCGGGTACCCGCACGGACACGCCGGCGACGACATCCCGCTCGTCGGGCAGATCGTGGCCGTCGCGGACGTGTTCGACACGCTCGTGAACGAGCGCCCGTACAAGCGCGCCTGGCCCATCGAAGACGCGATCGCCGAGATCCGCCGGCAGCGCGGCCGCTGGTTCGCGCCGCGGGTCGTCGATGCCTTCTTCGAGGTCCTGGATCGCAACCCGGACCTGCTGACCGACCTGGAGCAGGTCGTCGACCCCGACCCCGCCCGCAACGGTGCCTTGGAGCGTGCGCTGATCGACGACCTCGACTGACCGCGCGCCAAGACGACGAAGCCGCGGCCGCCGCCGCGTCATCCTGGGCGGCATGGCCCACCTCTTCGACCCGCTCCCGCTGCGCGACGTGGCGCTGCGCAACCGCGTCGCGCTCTCGCCCATGTGCATGTACTCGGCGCCCGACGAGGCCGCCGTCGCGCGCGGCGAGGCGCCGCTGGCGGGCGCCGCCCTGCCCGCGCACCTCGTCCACCTCGCCTCGCGCGCCGCCGGCGGCGTCGGGCTCGTGCTCACCGAGGCCACCGCGGTCGAGGCGCGCGGACGCATCTCCCCGCAGGACCTGGGGCTGTGGGACGACCGCCACGTCGACGGTTTGCGCCGCGTCACCGCCGCGATCCGCGACCACGGGGCCGCCTCGGGCGTGCAGCTCGCGCACGCGGGGCGCAAGGCGGCCACCTACCGCCCCTGGGCGAGCGCCAAGGGTGGCGTCCCCGACGCCGACGGCGGCTGGCCCGTGGTCGGACCGACCGACGCCGCCTTCAACGATGCGCTGCGCACGCCCACCGCGCTCGCGACCGACGAGGTGCCCGGCGTCGTCGCCGCCTTCGCGGACGCCGCGGCCCGCGCCGACGCCGCCGGCTTCGACGTCGCCGAGCTGCACGCCGCCCACGGCTACCTGCTGCACCAGTTCCTGTCGCCGCTCGTGAACGACCGCAGCGACGCCTACGGCGGCGATTTCGAGGGGCGCACGCGGCTGCTGCGCGAGGTGGTGGCGGCGGTCCGCGCGGTCTGGCCGGAGGGGAAGCCGCTGTTCGTGCGGGTGTCGGCGACCGACTGGGCGCCGGGCGGTTGGAGCGCCGACGACACCGTGCGGCTCGCGCGCGAGCTCGCCGACGCCGGCGTCGACCTGATCGACTGCTCCTCGGGCGGGGCGATCCCGGGGGTGGCGATCCCCGTCGCCCCGGACTACCAGGTGGGCTTCGCCGAGCGGGTCCGACGCGAGGCCGGGCTCGCGAGCGGCGCCGTGGGGCGCATCGTGGCGCCCGCGCAGGCGGCCGCGATCGTCGCCGACGGTCGGGCGGACCTGGTCCTCATCGGGAAGCAGCTCCTGCGCGAGCCGTACTGGGCGCTGCGCGCGGCGCAGGAGCTGGGGGTGCCGGCGCCCTGGCCCGAGCGGTACGGCTGGGCGGTCGGCTGAGCTCCTCGCCGAGGTCCCGCGCGCATCCTAGATCCAGAACCCGCACGATCGACCGACGCGCCCGCCACGTCCCTAGAACACGTCGCGAGCCGGCGCCGCGGGACCCGATCGAGCCGGGGCCGGGGGGCGGGGTGGTCGTGCGCGCCGCTTCGGTAAACTTGCAATCTTAAAGTCGAGCTTTCAATTTGCAAGGTTACCGGAGTCCCCGCGAGCGAAGCCTCCCCGGAGTCGGGCTCGTCGCCGGGCTCGGATGCGTGGGCGAGGAGCACGTGACGGCCCGCAGGACAACACGCCCCACGGTCCGCGACGCCAGCACGACGATCGGCCGCAGCTGGGAGCCACGGCCGCTTCGAGCGTGACCAGGGAGCCAGCTACTCAGTCGCTCGCAACCAGATGCCACGGCAGCGCGCCGGGGCGGTCGAGCACCGACAGCGAGAGGATCGTGGCGCTGTCCTGGGTGACGGCGACGAGGTTCCACCCCAGGGCCAAGTCGATGCCGGTCAGGAGGTTGAGGGCGCCGTCGCTGCAGACGCCCGTCAGCCGGACCGGGCGGTCGACGTAGACGTACGCCGCGACGCGGTCGCCGTCCGCGGTCGGGCGCCCCGCGGTCGCCGCGGCCAGATCGGTCGCGGGCCGCGCCGTCCCGAGCACCACGTCCTGGGCGTCGCGGACCTCGAAGCGCTCCGCCCACGCCGCGCCCGCCGTGGTGCTCGACGCGGCCAGGTTGCTGGTCGCGGGCGCGCAGGTCGCGCCCGCGACCAGCAGCGGCACCACGTCGACGACCGGCATCAGGTCCAGGCGCGCGGCGCCGAGCGTCACCTCGAGCCGCGGCCCGAGCACCGGGACCGGCCGCACGGTGCCGAAGTACGTGGTCGTCGCGTCGTCGGCGCCGACGACGCGCACCCGCACGCCGGCCTGGAGGTCGCTCGCGGCTTCGCGCAGCTGGACCTCGATCTCGACCGGCCGCAAGTCGACGAACTGGGTGCAGGCCGCCAGGAGCAGGGTCGCTCCCAGGACGGGAATGGCTCGGACGTGGCGCAGGTGCATGGTGGCGGCGCTCCTCTCGCGTCTGCCCCGAAGGTACCCGGTCCAGGCGCGACGGCGATGAGCGGCGCCCTTCATCCGAACAGCGACCCCTGCTCCGGCCCGTCCGGCACGTCCGGCAGCGCCGTGACCTCGACGAACTCGAGGCCCGCGGCGGCCAGCTGGACCAGCGCCGGCTTGGTCATCGCCGGCGCCGCGAGCAGGCCACGGACCTCCTCGCCGGTGAAGCGCCGCACGCTCTCGACGTAGCGCGCGAGCTGGTGCACCGCCTCCTGCGTCCCCTTCGCGCGCTTGAGCTCGACGACCACCAACCGCCCGTAGCGGTCGCGGGCGAAGAGGTCGATGCCGCCGACGTCGGTCGGGAGCTCGCGGTCGAGCACCGTCAGCCCGTCCTCGATCACCGACGGGTCGTGGGCGAGGGCGCGCTGCATCTCCGCCTCGCTGCCGCGCAGCACGAACCCGCTCCCCTCGCGCAGATGCAGCGCCTGCACCAACGCCGGCTCCAGGAAGGCCACCCGGAGCAGCTCCTCGGGGCTGCGCCGCTCCGCGACCAGCACGGCCTGCGCGTCGTCGAGGCCGACCCACAGGTCGTCGGTGCGCGGCTGCCAGTTGACCGGTTTGACCCCCTTGTAGCCGTGGACCTGCACCGAGCCGTCGGCCTTGAGCATGACCACGTAATCGCCGGCGTCCGCGAACGACGCGGCCCGTCCGGTGTAGGCGACCTCGCAGGTGCCGGCGATCTGCAGCAGCGCCGCACCCTCCTGCAGGTGCTCGCGGAGGAAGGCGATCAGATCGTCGGGCGAGGGTTCGTGGATCAGGCCCAGGAGCATGGCGGGTGAGCCTACCGCGGTACGGTGCACGGCATGCCCCGACTCGGTGCCCACGTCTCGACCGCCGGCGGCGTCTCGCGCGCCTTCGCCCGCGGCGAGGCCATCGGCTGCGACGCCCTGCAGGTCTTCGTCAAGAACGCCAACGCCTGGGCGGCGAAGCCGCTCCCCGACGCCGAGGTGCGCGCCTTCCGCGAGGCGCGCGCCGCGACCGCCGGGCCGGGCGCGCCGGCCCCGCTCCCGGTGGTCGCCCACGCCAGCTACCTGATCAACCTCTGCAGCCCGAAGCCCGACGTCCACGCCAAGTCGCGCACCGCGCTGCTCGACGAGCTGCGCCGCTGCACCGCCCTCGAGATCCCCGGTCTGGTGCTGCACCCCGGCGCCCATCTGGGCGAGGGCGAGGAGGTCGGCCTGGACGGGATCGCACGGTCGCTCGACGCGGTCCACCAGGAGGGGGCCGACCTGAGCGCGCGGGTGTTGCTCGAGAACACCGCCGGCCAGGGGACGGTGCTGGGCTCGAAGCTCGCCCAGCTGGCGCGGATCGTGGAGCTCGTCGACGCCCCCGAACGCGTCGGGGTCTGCCTCGACACGTGCCACGCCTTCGCCGCCGGCTACGACCTGCGCACCGACGATGGCTACGCGGCGTTCGTCGACGAGGTCGAGGCGACGATCGGTCTGGCCCGGGTCGCGGCGCTGCACCTGAACGACAGCGTCTTCGACCTCGGTTCGGCCAAGGACCGCCACGCGACCATCGGCGAGGGGATGTTGGGCGCCGATGCCTTCGCGCGTTTGATCCACGATCCGCGCTGGAGCGACGTGCCGATGGTGCTCGAGACGCCGATCGGCGACGACGAACTCGGCCACCAGCGCGACCTGGCCACGCTGCGGGCGTTGCGGTAAGGGCCGACCGGCGCTGGACGGCGGTCGACGATCGCCCGCGGTAGGCTCCCGCCATGCCCCTCGACGTGCACGCCTCCCTGCCGCTGCTGCGGTCGGTCTTCGAACGCAACCTCAAGGTCCTCGAGACGAGCGCCGAAGGCGTCGACGAAGCCGGCGCCCGGGTGCCCGTCGTCGAGGGCGGCTCGCATTTCCACTGGCTGCTGGCGCACCTGGTCGCGTCGCGCGACGCGCTGCTCGAACGCATCGGCGCCGATCGGGTGTGGACCGTCGAAGCCGCGAAGGCCTTCGGTCGCGGCTCGGCCCCGTCGGTCCCGGACGGGGCGACGCTCGCCGACCACTTGGGGCGCCTGCGCGCCCAGCAGGAGCTCCTCGACGCCGTGCTGCCCGCGCTCGACGCGACCGCGCTGGCGCGGGACGCAGGGCGGATGTCGGTCGGGGGCTGGATCGAGTTCCTCGCCTGGCACGAGAGCTACCACGTGGGTCAAGCCACGCTGTACCGCCGGGTGGCGGGCTTGCCGAGCGCGATCGGCTAACCGCCGACGACGCCGTAGCGGCCCGCCTGGTAGGCGAGCGAGGGGGCCGCGGCGGCGCGGCTCGCTTCCACGCGGCCGACCAGCAGGGTGTGGTCGCCGGTCTCGACGCGATCGACGACGTCGCACACGAGCTGAGCGGCCGCGCCGCGGACGACCGCATGGCCGGCCAGGTCCTCGAAGGGGTCGGCCGGGAGCGCGACCGGGCGCGCGGCGAAGTGGTCCGAGACGGCCGCTTGATCGGCGGCGAGGATGCTGACCGCGAAGCGCGGCGCGCCGATCAAGCCGTGCGCCCGCGCTCGGCGGCCGATCGCCACGCCCACCAGCGGGGGGTTCAGCGACAGCGAGAGGAACGAGCTCACCGTGATGCCGTGCACGCTGCCGTCGCCGTCGTCGAGGGTGACGACGGTGACGCCGGACGGGAAGCGGCCGAGGGCGGCGCGGAAGGCATCGGGTTCGACGGGCATGGGTCCTCCTGGATCGGGTGGGGGCGGGGGCCGTGCGCGGGCGCGGCCACGACGGACCCCATCAGGCCACAGCATCGGCCGCCCGACCGTACCCTGCGCGTCGTACGCTCGCCCGATGCGCGCCGACGCCTCCCCACCCGCGACCGGCCGGTCGCTCGGCGACCCCGCCGCGCCGCCGCTCGCGCGCCTCTGGCGCTACGCCGCCGAGCGCCGGTACCGCGGGCGCGCGCTCGGCGCCGCGGGGTTGTCGATCCTGAACAAGCTGTTCGACCTCGCGCCGCCGTTCCTCATCGGCGTCGCGGTGGACGTCGTGGTGGTGCGCGAGACCTCGATGCTGGCGCGGCTGGTCGGGATCACCGATCCGACCGCGCAGATCACGCTGCTCGCCGCGATCACCTTCGCCGTCTGGGCGCTCGAGAGCGCCTCGGAGTACGCCTTCCAGGTGCTGTGGCGCAACCTGGCGCAGGACGTCCAGCACGACCTGCGGCTCGCGGCGTTCGACCACACCCAGCACCTCGACCTGGCCTTCTACGAGGAGCGCGACACCGCCGGCCTCATGGCGGTGCTCAACGACGACGTCAACCAGCTCGAGCGCTTCCTGGACGTGGGCGCCACCGAGATCCTGCACCTGACGACCACGATCGTGGTGCTCGGCGCCTTCTTCTTCGCGACCGCCCCCGAGGTCGCCTGGTGGGCCTTCCTGCCGATGCCGGTGATCGTGTGGGGTTCGCTGCGCTTCCAGACGCGGATGGCGCCGCGCTACGCGGCGGTGCGCGAGCAGGTGGGGCTGTTGAACGCCCAGCTCGCGAACGCGCTCGGCGGCATCGCGACCGTCAAGAGCTTCACCGCCGAGGCGCAGGAGCGCGATCGGTTGGGGGCGCTCTCGCGCGGCTACGTCGAGCGCAACGCCAAGGCGATCGCGCTGTCGTCGGCCTTCGTGCCGCTCATCCGGATCGCGATCGTCGTGGGCTTCATGGCCACGCTCGTGTACGGCGGCCGCCAGGCGCTCGCCGGGGAGCTGAGCGTCGGCCTCTACTCGACCCTCGTCTTCATGACCCAGCGGCTGCTGTGGCCGCTCACCCGCCTCGGCCAGACCCTCGACCTCTACCAGCGCGCGATGGCCTCGACCCGCCGGGTGTTCGGGCTGCTCGACACCGAACCGGAGCTGCGCGACGGTCCGAGGCCGCTGCCCGTCGCCCAGGTGGCCGGGGACGTGCGGTTCGAGGGCGTCCGCTTCGCCTACGCCACCGGCGACGTCGTGCTGCACGGCATCGACCTGCACGTACCCGCGGGGCGCACGCTGGCGATCGTCGGACCGACGGGGGCGGGCAAGTCGAGCATCGTCAAGCTGCTGCTGCGGCTGTACGACCCGACGTCCGGGCGCGTCGCGCTCGACGGCGTCGACCTGCGCGAGCATCCGCAGGCCGACGTGCGGCGCGCGGTGGGGCTCGTGAGCCAGGACGTCTTCCTGTTCCACGGCAGCGTCCGCGCCAACCTCCGGTACGGCCGCCCCGATGCCGACGAGGCGGCGCTCTGGCGCGCGCTCGAGCTCGCCGAGGCGCGCCCCTTCGTCGAGGCGCTGCCGCAGGGGCTCGACACCGTGGTGGGCGAGCGCGGCCAGAAGCTCTCGGGCGGGCAGCGGCAGCGGCTGGCGCTGGCGCGCGCGATCCTCAAGGACCCGCCGGTGCTGGTCCTCGACGAGGCGACGAGCGCGGTGGACAACGAGACCGAGGCCGCCATCCAGCGCTCGCTGGCGAGCGTCACCCAGGGCCGCACCACGGTGGCGATCGCCCACCGGCTCTCGACCATCCGCCACGCCGACGAGATCGTCGTGCTCGATCAGGGGCGGGTGGTCGAGCGCGGCCGCCACGACGAGCTCGTGGCGGCCGACGGGACCTACGCCGGCCTCTGGCGGGTCCAGACCGGCGAGCGCCTCCACGTGCCGAGCGCGGCGGCGCCGAGCGCGCGGCGCTAGGCTCGCGCGCGTGCCCCGTAGCCGCATCGCCCGCATCGCCCTGCGCCTGCTCCACGTCAACGTCGGCCTCGCCCTCTTCGGGCTCGGCATCGCGCTGCAGGTCGACGCGGGCATCGGGCTCGGCCCCTGGGACGCCTTCCACGAGGGCCTGGAGGTCCGGACGCCCCTCACCTACGGGCAGGCATCGATCCTCGCCGGTCTGACGATCCTGGCGATCTCGACCGCGATGACCCGCACCCGACCCGGTTGGGGCACGGTCCTGAACATGCTCGTCATCGGTCCGTGGGTCGACGTCTTCCGCGCCTGGCCGGCGTTCCCCGCCGCGAGCGGGTTCGTGGACGGGGCGCTGCAGTTCGGCGTCGGGCTCGTCCTCACCGGCGTGGCGACCGGCCTCTACCTCACCGCCGGCTTGGGCGCCGGCCCGCGGGACGGCTTCGCGCTGGCGCTCGCGCGCCGCTTGGGCGTGACCGTGCGGCGCGCCCGCACGCTCGTCGAGATCGTCGTGCTGACCACCGGCTGGCTGCTCGGCGGCACCGTCGGGATCGGGACGCTGGCGTTCGCGGTGGCGATCGGTCCGCTCATGCAATGGAGCCTGCGCCTCTGGGCGCCGCTCACGCGCGGCTACGAACGATCGGTCGCGGCGTCGGCCGCGCAGTGTACGAACGACCAAAGCGATCCCGCCGGAGGGGTCAGGATGGACGTGGTCCGGGGCCCCGCCCGGGGAGAGGAAGAGGCATGAGCGTCTTGCACGTGCTCGGTTCGGGCGCCGCCTTCAGCGACGGCGGACGCACGACCACGATGCTGGCCCTCGAAGGGCCGTCGGGCGTGGTCGTCGTCGACTGCGGCGGCGACGTGGTGCAGCGGCTGCTGGCCCACGGCCTCGATCCCCTGCGCGTCACGGCCCTCATCGTCACGCACGAACACGCCGACCACGTCGGTGGCCTCCCGCTCATGCTCGAACGGCTATGGCTCGCCGGTCGGCGGACGCCCCTGCCGGTGCTGGGGATCGCCCCCGCGGTCGCCCAGGCGGTGCGGCTCCACGACGCGTTCGACACGTCCGGGTGGCCCGAGTACGCCGGGATCGCCCCGCAGGTCGTCGACCAGGCACCGGGCACGCTCGTCTTGGACGACGCCGACTGGCGCCTCACCGGCGCCCCCGGCGTCCACGCGGTGCCGGTGATCGGCCTGCGGATCGAACCCAAGGATGGCGGCCTCGTCGCCGCGTACTCGTGCGACACCGCGTACGAGCCGGCGATCGTCGAGCTCGCGCGCGGCGTGGACCTGCTGCTGCACGAGGCCGCCGGCGGTCCGTCGCCCATCCACGCGAGCGCCAGCGAGGCCGCGCAGGTCGCGGTCGAAGCGCAGGTCGGGCGGCTGGTGCTGGTGCACCTGCCGCCCGGCTTCGACGATGCGCTCGAGGAGGTCGCGCGCGCGCGCGAGCTCTTCCCGGCGCTCGAGGTGGGGTTCGACGGGGCGCGTTACCCGCTGACGCCGACCGGCTCCTCGACCTGATCCCGCGCCGCGGCGGTCGGCGCGGCTGCCGTGCCGTCCCACAGCCGCGCGTAGCGGCGCGGTTCCCGGCCTTCCCAACCGCGCTTGTGGTACGCGTAGCCGGCCACGAGCGGCAGCGTGACGGTCGCTTCGCCGAACACCATCTGCTCGAACGCCAAGTCGACCTTGCCCCAGCTGCTCGCTTCCTTGAGGGTGGAACCCGAGAGCGCGCCGTCGCGCTCGTCGGCGACGGTCAGTTGGACCGCGTACTTGTGCATCTCGGCGTGGAAGCCGAGGAACTCGGCCGACACGACGATGTCCTGGACGAAGTTCTTGGGCACGCCGCCGCCGATCATGAAGATGCCCGTGGTCCCTTGGTGCACCTTGACGTCGGTCAGTTCGCGGAAGTCCTTGACCGAATCGATCGACACGTGCGCGTCGGGGCGGTGCACTTGGTGGGCGACCAGCCCGAAGCCGGCGGAGCAGTCGCTGAAGGCCGGCACGAAGATCGGGACGTCGAGTTCGAACGCCGTGCGCACGATCGAGTCCGAGCCCAGGTCGCGCTCGACCAGGTAGCGCCCCATGGCCTGCAGGAACTCGCGGCTGGAGTAGGCGCCGGGCGCCATGCCGTCGGCGATGACCTTGACGGTGTCGTCGCAGAGGCGCAGCTGGTCTTCGTCGATGTACGTGTCGTAGATGCGGTCGATCATCAGCTCGCGCAGGGTCGCGTCGTTCGCGAACTTGTCGCCCTGGTAGTGCTGGAAGCCGAGCGCTTCGAAGAAGTCCTGGTCGACCACGTTGGCGCCGGTCGAGACGATCGCGTCGACCATGTTCGCGCGCAGCAGGTCGACGATCAACTGCTTCTGACCGGCCGAGACGATCGAGCCGGCGAGCGTGAGGATGACGCCACCGTCGGGCTCGCGGATCATCTGGTCGAAGATGCGCCCGGCGCGGGCGAGGTCGCGGGCGCTGAAGGCGGTCTCGGCCATCATGTCGACGAGCGGCACCACGTCGACCTTCTTGATGTCGAGGTGGCGGACGACGCTCTGGAGCAGGTCGGACTTCTGGGGCAGGTCGGTCATGGCAAGGCCTCCGTCGTGGGCACGTCGGTCGGTGGGCGCGGGATCGGGAGGGCGCCACGGCGACCGGGGGCTGCGGCCGCGCACGCTGCGCGGACGATGGAGCCCTACGCCCGTTCGGAGCGAAGCAGCGAAGCTGCGAGCGGAGAACGGACGCCATCGGAGCTCCCCGTGGCGCCCTCAGGATGGGGCACCGCGGGGCGCTTGTCAACGCCGCCACGAACATGCGGCGCGCGGCCGGTCGACGCCGGATGAACGGGGCGTGAAGGTCGCGTGCGCTCCACCATGACGAAAGCCCCAGCGCTCCGTCGGGATTGCTCGTTACGCTACACTCGCTCGCATCGAACGGCACCGATGCGACCGACGGGTCACCGCGGGGGACCCGACGCATCGCGAGCGTTCGAATCCAGGGAGGTCCTTCGTGACGAATCCGACGCAAGGTGCGCTTCGAGCCCGATGGGGTCGCGGATGATCCCGGCCTTCCGCGCCGCCACCACCAACACCGCGCGCGCGCTCGAGCTCGTGCGGATGGCGCTCATGTTCCTCGTGGCCGGCGGCATGCTCGGCTACGCGCTCGAGCTCTACGTGATCGGCCACTGGCTGCCCACCATCCAGTCGCAGATCCCCTTCTACGTCACCGTGCCGGGCGTGCTCTTCATCGTGTGGACGTTCTTCGACCGCACCACGCCGTGGGTGCGCGTCGCCTACGTCGTGACCATGTGGCTGCTGCTCGCCACGGGCGTCGCGGGCGCCTACTTCCACTGGGTGTGGAACATGCAGGACGCGGGCGGCATCAACTGGTCCTTCATGCCCGCGATGGAGGAGTTCCATGGGTACCGGCCCGTGTTGGCCGCGCTGGCCTACACCAACATGGGCGTGACCGGCCTCGCCTGCATCTTCCGGGCCCGGTGAGGGGACGACGATGATCCAACGCATGATGCGCGCCCAGACCGCCGACCAGCGCACGCTGGCGTTCCTCCAGAACTTCTTCCTCTTCATCGCCGCCTTCGGCTTCATCTTCTACGGGATCGAGCACTGGGTGATCGACCACCAGTCCCTCAGCCACTGGTCGGCGCTGATCCCCGGGTGGGTGTCGCTCTTCGGCGCGCCGTTGGCGATCGTGATGTTCTTCACGACCAGCCGTGTCCTGGGATACGCCTTCATCGGCATCTCCCTGGTGTCCTTCCTGACGGGGCTCGTGGGCGCCGCCCTGCACCTCGTCTTCAACGCGAGCGACCTCGGCGTCCAGCTGTTCTCGATCAGCGGGTTCCTCGAGTCGATGCAGGTCCCCTACCGCCCCGTGCTCGCCGGCCTTGCCCACACCCACGTGGGCGCGGTCGCCCTCGCCGTAGGACTGACCATCTGGGTCAAGGACGAACCTACGGCCCCGCAAGCCACTGCCCCTCAAGGAGGCATCTCATGATCCGCAAACTGCTCGCCACCACCTTCGCGTTCGCCCTCGTCGGCGCCTTCGCCTTCGCCCAGCCCGTGATCGACGGCGCCATCGGCGACGGCGAGTACGCCAACACCCTCGAGCACGACTCCGGCACCGTCCTCTACTGGACCGTCGACGGCGACGTGCTGCACATGGGCTACACGATGCCCGCCAGCGGCTGGTCCGGCGTGGGCTGGCTCACCGAACAGACCAACCGCAAGGCCGGCGGCGACATGCTGATGTTCGCCATGGTCGACGGCGAACTCGTCGCCTACGACGCCTACCAGTCCGGCGCCCGCGGCGCGCCCGAGCTCGACGCGGACGAGGGCGGCACCAACTCGCTGACCGCGTTCGCCGGCATGCACGAGGGCGACGTCTGGACCGTGGAGTTCACGCGGCCCCTGGCGACCGGCGAAGAGACCGACGTCGACATCGTCCCCGGCGAAGAAGTGGTCTTCATGCTGGCCCACAGCAGCGTGATGGACATCGACCGCGCGCACGACCGCAGCACCCAGGGCGGCGCCTTCTACATCGAGGGCTTCGTCTTCTGATCGCCTGACGCCACCCCACGAAGGCGCGGCGCCGGACCCTCGGGTCCGGCGCCGCTGCTTCGTTCCGGGGGACCCGCCCGCCGCTCAGACCTGCTCGAGGTACGTGTACCCGACCAACTCGGCGTCGTAGAGCTCGGTCACCTCGCGCTTCTCGTCCGCGCTCAGCTTGGTGCCGCTGCGCTCCGCCTCGCGGATCTCGTCCTGCAGCCAGCCGTGCAGCTCGCGGGTCTCGTAGCCCATGTTCTCGATCACGCGCCGCGCCTTCTGGCCGTTCACGAAGCGCTCGAGGCGCCAGCCGCCGTCGGGATCGAGGCGCACGTGGGCCTCGTTCATGCGCCCGAACAGGTTGTGGGTGTTCGCGAGCACGTCCTGATAGGCGCCGGTGAGGAAGGCGCCCAGGTAGTACGGCTTCCCCGGCACCAGGTCGTGCACCGGCAGCGTGGACTTGACGTCGCGCAGGTCGATGAACTTCTGGATCTTGCCGTCGCTGTCGCAGCTGATGTCGACGAGCGTCGCCTCGCGCGTCGGCGCCTCGCCCAAGCGGTGCAGCGGCACGATCGGGAACAGCTGCTGGATGGCCCAGTGGTCGGGCATCCCCTGGAAGAGGCTGAAGTTGACCACGTACTGGTCCGCGAGGCGCTTGGGGAGCGCCTCGAGCTCCTCGGGGACGTAGTCCATCTGCTCGACCACCTTGGCGATGCGCAGCAGCGTGCGGTGGTAGAGCTGCTCGACGTACGCGCGTTCGAGCAGGGTGACGTAGCCGAGGTCGAAGAGGCTGTGCATGGTGTCCTTGTTCGACACCGCCTCGTTGAAGACCTCGCGGTAGTTCTTGAGGTTGACGTCCTTGGCGAGCTCCTGCATGTCGCGCACCACCGCATGCACCTCGCCCTCGAGCGGCGGCAGCTCGTAGGTGGCGCGGGTCGGGCCGATCGCGTCGATGACCGGCAGCACGATCATCGCGTGGTGCGCCGTGAGCGCCCGCCCCGACTCGGTGACCACGATCGGGTGGGGGGCGTCGCCGTCGTCGCAGGTCTCCTTGATCGTGTACACGACCGTGTCGGCGTACTCGCTCAGGCCGTAGTTGGCCGAGGCGTAGAAGTTCGTCTTGGAGCCGTCGTAGTCGACCCCCAGGCCGCCGCCGACGTTCAGGTAGCGCACGTCGGCGCC